>CAZCQM010000094.1:0-11104 GCA_964500785.1 uncultured bacterium | reverse complement strand
ACGCCGCCATGGCGCTCCACGACATGGGGTACGAATCGATCATGGTCAACTGCAATCCGGAGACCGTGAGCACCGACTTCGACATCTCGGACCGCCTGTATTTCGAGCCCGTGGCCTACGAGCACGTCATGGCGATCGTCCGCAAGGAGAAGCCGATCGGCGTGGTCTTCCAGTTCGGCGGGCAGACGCCGCTGAAGCTGCTGCACCGGCTGGCGGCCAACGGCGTTACCGTGCTCGGGACCGGGGTCGAGGCGGTCGACCGGGCCGAGGACCGGGAGCGTTGCCACGATCTCCTGTCGGGCCTCGCCATCAAGCACCCGCCGTGCGCCTTCGCGTCGTCGCGCGAAGCGACGGTCCGCGAGGCGAATCTCCTCGGCTATCCGGTGCTGCTGCGCCCTCCCTACGTGCTGGGCGGGCGTTCCATGGAGCTGGTGCGGAGCGAGGACGAGATCCTCGCGGCGGTCGATTCGGCGCTGCGGTCGAGCGGTTCGCGCGCCCTGATGATCGACAAGTTCATCGAGGGGGCCGTCGAGGTGGACGTCGACTGCGTGAGCGATGGTGAGAACGTCGCCGTCGCCGGCATCATGGAGCACATGGAGGAAGCCGGCATCCACTCCGGGGATTCCAGCTGCGTCATCCCACCGCTCGCCCTCGAGGTGGAGATCATCGAGGACATCAAGCGCCACACCATACGGATCGCAAAGGCGCTGGGTGTCGTGGGCATGATGAACGCCCAGTACGCGATCAAGGACAACCGCATCTACTGCTTCGAGATCAATCCCCGCGCGTCACGGACGGTCCCGTACGTGAGCAAGGCGACCGGAGTGCCGTGGGTGAAGGTGGCAACGCGCGCCATCATGGGTGAGAAGATCGACATGGCTCGGCTGGGGGAGCCGATCATTCCGGACTACATGTCGGTGAAAGCGCCTGTCTTCCCGTTCGACAAGTTCCCGGGCGTCGATTCCATCCTCGGACCCGAGATGCGCTCGACGGGGGAAGTCATGGGCATCGGCGAGACGTTCGACGAGGCCTTCATCAAGGCCCAGCTCGCGGCCGGCTACCGGCTGCCGGCGGGTTCGTCCGTCTTCATATCGGTCGCGAACCGGTACAAGCGCAAGGTCATCTTTCCGGTCAAGGCGCTCCGCGACATGGGATTCGAGATCGTCGCCACCCCTGGTATGGCGAGCGTGCTTCGATCGCATGGTGTGTCTTCGCGCGTCGTGCACAAGATCAGCGAAGGCGACTACGGCATCATCGAAATGATCGAAGACGGAACGATCCAGCTCGTCGTCAACATGGCGTGGAGCCGCGAGTCGATCGCCGACGACAAGTTCATCCGCCTCGCGGCCAACAAGATGAAGGTGCCCTGCATCACGACCATGGCCGGATTTCACGCGCTCGTTCTGGGCCTGCAGTCGGTGGTGGGGGGCGAGGTGCACGTCGAGACCATCCAGAACTACAACGCGCGGCTGCGCCCCGGGGTCGCCGACGCCGGTCCCGCGTCGGAGGCGATCGGCGAGGTCGCGTGAGCCCCGTCACTCCGTCGACGCACGGTGCGGGCCGGATATCCGCCCTCGTTATCGCCGAGAACGCGGCGGACTCGATCGCACGCTGCCTGCGCAGCCTGTCCTTCGCGGACGAGATCGTCGTCGTCGACGGCGGATCTTCCGACGACACCGCCTCCATCGCGCGCGCGCTCGGCGCGCGCGTCGTCGTGAATCCATGGCCGGGGTTCGCGCCCCAGCGGCGCTTCGCCCTGGCGCACGCCGCCCACTCCTGGGTGTTCGCGTGCGACACCGACGAAGAAGTCACGCCGGACCTGGCCGGAGCCATGCGTTCCGCGGTGGCAGACGCCGGCGCGACGACCGGCTACCGCGTGCGACGACGCAATCAGTTCCTGGGCGCGTGGATCGATGTCGGGCCCTGGGCGGACGACTACCAGCTCCGGCTGGTGCGGCGCGACGCCGCGCGCGTCACCGAGGCGTCCGTGCACGAGGGCTACCAGGTGGACGGTGATGTCGGCACGCTCGTCCCGACGCTCAATCACTACACGCATCCGACGCTGTCGGCTTGTGTCGCGCGCATGAATGATTACACGACGCTGGAGGCGCGCGACCGCGCGAATCGGCGGCGCATTCGCGCCCTCGACCCGCTGGTGCTTCCCGCCGGCGTCTTCATGAATTATTATGTGGCGAAGGGATGCTGGCGCGCGGGGGTCCGGGGTTTCCTGCTCGCCGCCACGACCGCGATGTATCGTTCGATCCTGTACGTGAAGCTCCGCCTGCTCCAGACGACGGGGGGCCGCGATGCGCGCTCCTGAGTTCCCGCTGCGTCTGCTCGGGGGGCTGGTCGCCGCTGCCGTCCTCGCCGTGCCGATGGCGGCGTGGGCGCCGCCCGCGGTCGACCAATCCGACGCCGGCACCCTGGTCATCGGCACGCGCGTCGAGCCCAGAACGCTCAATCCCATCGCGATCACGGCGTCGGAGGGGCATCAGATAGCGGGGCTCGTCTTCCTCAAGCTCCTCGAGGAGCAGGACGACTTCCTCTCGTTCAAGCCGCAGCTCGCGGAGTCGTGGACCCGGAGCGACGACGGGCTCGACGTGACGTTCGTGCTGCGCGGCGACGCGCGCTGGTCGGACGGCCAGCCGGTCACGGCGGGCGACGTGCGCTTCACCTGGGAACTCGAGACCGACACGACGGTGGCGTGGCCCAGCGCGAGCATCAAGTCGAAGATCCGCGACGTCGAGGTGAAGAACCCGCGGACCGTCGTCTTTCATTTCCGCGAGCGCTATCTCTACCAGTTGATGGACGCCAACGACGGCGTAATCCTGCCCCGGCACCTCCTCGCGGACATCCCGCGGTCCGACGTGAAGGCCGCCGCGTTCGGACGGTTGCCGGTCGGGTGCGGTCCCTATCGCGTGTCGAAGTGGGAGGCGGGGCAGTACATCGAGCTCGAGGCCAACCCGCGCTACTACGGCCCCACACCGCACGTGACGACCGTGCTCTTCAAGTTCGTGCCCGACGCCGTCACCTTGCTCAACCAGCTCAAGGCGGGCGAGATCGACCTGCTGGAATCGGTGCAGGTGGGCGATCTGGAGTCCTTGAAGAAGCGTCGTCCCGACGTCGTCGTCTACACGGTGCCGTCGCGCCGCATGAGCTTCATCGCCTGGAACCTGGCGCGCCCGCCCTTCGACGATCGCGAGATCCGGCGCGCACTCACCATGGCCATCGACCGCCAGGAGATCATCCGAACCGTGTGGGGCGGGTACGCGAACGAGTGTACCAGCCCCATCGTTCCGCTGCTGTGGGCGTTCGACGCCTCGATCGAGCCGCTGCCCTGCGACCCCGACGCGGCGCGCGCCGCGTTCGCCGCCCGCGGGTACGAAGACCACGACGGCGACGGCGTCCTGGACCGCGGGGGCGAGCCGCTCCACATCGAGCTGCTCGTCAACGACGCGCAGAACCGCATCGACGTGGTGACGCTCGTCCAGGCGCAGCTCAAACGGGTGGGCGTGGACGTCGATCTGCGCGTGATGGAGTACGGCACCTATATCGACCGCATCATGGCCACGGACTTCGACGGCGCGTTCATCGAGTGGAAGGTCCAGACCCGGGTCGATCTCACCAGCCTGTTCCATACCAGGTCGATGCGCCCGAAGGGATTCAATTTCGTGTCCTATTCGAATCCCGACGTGGACGCGGTGATCGACGAGGCGCTTTCGGTTCCGGACATGGAGCACGCCCGTCCGCTGTGGAACCGCGCCCAGCGCCTCATCTACGACGACCAGCCGTACACCTTCCTGGCCGTTCCGCAGGAGCTCACCGCCGTGGACGGCCGTTTCTCCAACATCCATCCCAGCGCGATCAGTTTCTTCGTGAATCTTCCGGAGTGGACGGTCGTTCGCCGTTGAAGGTGCTACCGGCGCGCGCCGCGACGCCGACGCGCCACGATGACGTTGCCCCGCCGCTCGAGCATGACGGCGTCGTGCCCCGTGCCACGCACGTCGCCTTCGACGCGGCACAACGTGTGGGCGTGGCCGGCGCGGGTCACCGCCACGCCCAGGCGGAACGGGCCGCCCGACGGAGTCACGCGGACGATCGTCTGCACGAGCAGGGTCGCCTGCGGTGCGATGCGGGTGCCGCGCAGCCGGCCGCCGCAACGGGGACACGCTTCGTGCGGGTGCACGTGGACGTGGCCGCGTTCGCACCGCCAGCCGTCGAGTCCGTGCGCGACGCCCCGTCTCATGCGCACGCCTCCATGACGAAGACGTACGCGTCGGGGGCCACGCCGCCCGCGCTCTGGATCACCGCGACGCCGGCGCCCGGGTGCTGCCGCCCGCCGGCCGCGCCGGTGAGCTGTGCGACCACCTCGGCCGTCGACGTCAGTCCGCACACGCCGATGGGGTGTCCGCGGCCCTTGAGGCCGCCGGACGGGTTGACCGCGACGCGCCCCCCGATGGCGAGCTCGCCGCGCGCAAGCGCGCGCCATGCGTCGCCGGGGGCGAAGAAGCGCATCGCTTCCAGGTTCATGAGCTCGAACGGAGAGAACGCGTCGTGGATCTCGACCACATCGACGTCGGACGGGGACCGCCCGGCCATGGCGAAGGCCGCCGACGCGGCCGCGGCCGCCGCCTTGAATTCCCCCAGGTGTGCGCGGTCGTGAAAGCGCATTGCGTCCACACCGTGGCCCCATCCGGCGATGCGTACGGCGCCTTCCCGGCGGGACAGGACGCAGGCGGCGGCGCCGTCCGACATCGGGGCGCAGTGATAGCGGCGGAGCGGGTCGGCGACCAGGGGGCTCCTGCGCACCTCGTCGGCGGAAACGGCGCGGCGGAAATGCGCCAGCGGGTTGAGTGTTGCGTTGTGGTGATTCTTGACTGCAACCTCGTCGAAGGCTCGCACCGGCACGCGAAACGAGTGCGCGTACGCCGCCGTGGCCAGCGCGGCCAGCGCGGGCAGGGTCGCGCCGTGCTGCTGTTCGACGTCGTCGGATACGCGGGGCGCCAGCAGTCCCGCCGCCGTGCCCGCGTCCAGGTGCGTCATCTTTTCGCATCCTGCGACGAGCACGTCTCCGTTTGCGGTGCGCGCGCGCTCCAGCGCGCGATACAACGCCTCGCCACCGGTTCGAAAGGGGCCGAACACCGGCGCGTCGACACCGGGCGCGACGGCGCGGACGGCATCGCGCGCCACCGACGCCGGATCGGCGATACCGCACAACTCGGCAGGAGCGAACGACGCCAGGAATATGGAATCGATGGAATCGGCCGTCGTTGCGGCCAGGGCGTCGCGGATGGCCTCGGTCAGCAGGGAGCGAAAATCGTTGTCATGACGCCCGATGGAAGTCATGGCAACGGTTTTGACCTTGATTTCAATCACGTTTTCAGCATATAAGAGCCGGAATTCCCCGTCAACGAAGCTGCGGGAGGTTCGTCCCCGCCGGAGCATGATTCGTCGATGATTCACCCCGTTGCCCTCGCCGCGCTTGCCGCCGGCCTGTCCGCCCAGCTGCTCAAGGTCGTCCTCGAGCTGCTGCGGACCGGGCGGCTGAACCTGCTGCGGTTCTTCGACAACGGCGGCATGCCGTCGTCGCACACCGCACTCGTCACCACGCTCTCCATCGGAGTGGGCGACTTTGCGGGGCTCCAGTCGGCCCTCTTCGCGGTGACCGTGCTCTTCAGTCTCTACTTCGTGTTCGAAGCCGCCGGCCTCCGGCAGGAAGTCGGCAACCAGGCCCGCGTCCTCAACGATCTCATCGAAGAGCTGCGGCATTCCCACCACGTGGATCCCAACCGGCTGAAGGAGCTGGTGGGGCACACCTGGGGCGAGGTCTTCGGGGGGTTCCTTTTCGGGACCGTCGTCGCGGCCATCGCCTACCATTAGAGCGTCTTCCCGGGGTGTCCGGGGCGGCCGACGGCGCTTGTTCTCACGGGGTTGCCCCGCGTATATTGAAACCGCAGGTGGGCGGGCCCCTCCCACCGCTTTTCATGACGGTTACCGGTTACCGCTGGCTTTTCGCGCTTTCGGGGGCCGCGATCCTGGCGTCCTGCGGGACACGGGATCCGACTACCCTGGGGCGCCCGCCCGTCGTCCAGTCCTACTCTCCCCACGAGCGTGACCTGACGGCGTTCGTCGGGGATACACTTGTATTCTCTCTCGACGCCGTCGATCCGGATCGCGATCCCCTCCGGGCGTCCTTCGCCCTCGATGGGAAGACCGACTGGGAGGGGGCCCGCTGGACGTACGTCGTCGAGGACACGGGGCTGACCACCGTGCGCGGCACCGTGTCCGACGGGGAGTTCACGTCGTACATCGAGTGGTCGCTCGAGAGGCTGGCGGCGGTGAACTTTCCACCCGTCATCGACGCGTTCGAGCCGATCGAGCCCAATCCCACCCTGATCATCGGGAATGGGATGGACTTCGCCGTTCTGGCCAGCGATCCGGATCTCGACCCTCTCTCCTACACGTTCACGGTCGACGACTCGGTCGTCGCCGATTCCCGTCAGTTCCACTACCTCGCGACCTCGCTCGGAACGAAGCTCGTCCGCGCGCGCGCATCGGACGGGGAACGGTCCGTCACACACGACTGGACCCTGCGGGTGACGCTCGAGCCTGACACCATCGCGCCTGCGGAGGTTCAGATCACCCACGTGGAGACGGGTGTGGAGCCCGGCGAGTTTCTACTCGAATGGACGGCGGTGGGACGGGACGGAATGGAGGGCCTGGCGTCCTCGTACCTCGTTCGCACGGCGCCCTGGCCCATCCTGACCGAGGACGACTGGGTGCGGGGGAGCGCCCGGCTGAACGTGCCGCCGCCGGCGCAGCCCGGGGAGACGATGACAATGACCGTCGGCGGTCTCCAGCCCGCGCGCCTCACCTACGTCGCCGTGCGGGCCATCGATGACTTCGGGAACATCTCGCCGCTGGGGCCGGCCCCCAGCGTGGTGACGCGCGGAATGCGCATTTCTGGGTTCGTCCTCGACGGACAGACCGGTGCGCCCATCCCGAATGCGACCGTCACGCTGGGATCGCGGACCGTGACGACGGACGCGACGGGGGCGTGGGAGATGACCGAGCTGCCACCCGTCAACGACAACCTCGCGGCGCACGACGAGCTCACGACGGACGTGGGGGCGTACTTCGACATGTCGATGCCGTACGTGGTGACGCACCTCGACGTGGTCCGGCTCTACCTGCTGCCCAACCTGCCCCTGCAAACGACGTACTACAGCGATTTCCTCCAGTTCTTCCGCAGCATGACGGACGTCGCCGGTATTCCCTACGGGACCCAGCAGCGGCGGTGGGAGCTGCCCATCAATCTGTACGTCCGTCCCTACACCAAAGAGGGCCTGGACTACCGCGCGACCATCGTCCGTGTGGCGGGAGAATTCGACGCGATCCTGGGGCGGCACGTCTTCAACGTGGTGAGCACGGGCGTCACCACCGGTGTGGAGACATCGTGCGAGGATGAAGTGCCCCGCGACTACTATGACGTCACGGAATGGACCAGCGACTGGTACCCGAGCAAGGCGGTCATCAAGTTCCGCACCGCGTACACACCGATCTACGAAAACGTGCTGGCGCGAACGGCTCGCCACGAGCTCGGCCACTCGCTGGGGCTCAACCACAGCAGCGATCCGGAGCACACCATGGTCGGCGGGATTACGACGCAGGTCGACACGTTCGCCGTCGACGAGGTCCGCGTGATCGAGTGCCTCTACACCCTGCCGCGGGGCTTCGACACCCGCCGATTCAACCGCAACTAGCCCGCCCAACGCCCGTTGGCCGCCGGAAGGCGATGTCTGCGACGGGGATACGGCCCGCGTCCCGGCCGCGATCGCCGCGTTGACGATGCCGGCCCGCAAGTGGTATAATCGTCATCTACTTTGGTGGCGTGTCGTCGCTGGTCGGCCGTGCGGTCCGTCCCCGTTTCCGCCCCCCTTCCGATCATAGACGCACGGCAGCCACGGCATGGGCAAGGGCAGTCACCCGCACCGATTTTGAACTGCGATTGTCGGGCCGGTGTTACAGCGTTGCGCTTCGCTTGACAGGCGGGCGCGGCAATGATTCAGCAACGTCGGAGGGGCCGTGGATTTGCACACGCATCGCTCGTGCCGGGCTTTCCTTTTCTGTCTGTTCATTCTGGTTTCGTTTCTGGTTCCACCGGCGGTTCACGCCGCGGATCTTTCCTATTCGCTGGATCTGCCGGCCGCTGACGTGACGATCGCGCCCGGCGCGTCGGGTGATCGCATCCAGGTCGCCGGCGGTGACTACGTGTTCACCACGGACACCGGGCTGCCGGTCGTTCCGTACCGAGTGGTGAATCTCCTCCTGCCGCCCGGGACCACCGTCTCCGATTTCGCGTGCGACGCGCGTGGCCCGGTCCGGGTCGCCGGCGGAATCACTCCGGCGCTGGCGCCGGAGGCCGTGTCCGCGGACGGTGAGCGTGTTTCGTCTCCGGCCATGACGCCGGCCGGCAACGGCGCCTATCCCTCCGCCCGAGCGGTACTCCTCGGCGTCGGGCACCTGCACGGATGCGCCATCGCGAGCTTCGCCCTGTACCCCGTCATGGTCGAGAACGGGAACGTGACCGCATTCGAACACCTCGACCTTCGGGTCACGACGGGCCCGGAGGATCCGTCGCTGCACATCGCGCGGCGTGTCCGATACCGGGAAGGTTTCAGGCAGGAGTTGCAGAATCATCTCGACGGACTCGTCGTGAACTCGGAAGCCGCGTCAGAGTATTCCGTCGGAACCGTCCACCCGACCGACGAAACGCGAGGATTCCAGCCGGCGTCGTTTCCATCGCTCGAGGGCAGTCCGGTGGACTACGTGATTGTCACCAACGACTCGCTGGCCGCCACGTTCCAGGTGCTGGCCGACTGGAAGACGGCCAAGGGCGTGCCCACCGTGGTGCGAACCACGGAGTGGATTCAGGCGAATTACAAGAACGGCGTCGACCTGGCCGAGACGATTCGCACCTTCGTCATCGATGCGTACCAGCAGTGGGGAATCCGCTACCTGCTGCTGGGAGGAGACACCGATCAAGTGCCCGTGCGCTTCGGGGCGAGCCTGTACTTCGGCACCAAGAGCATCCCGGTGGACATGTACTACGGGTGCCTGGACGGGGACTGGAATGCGGACCACGACGCTCTCTTCGGTGAATCCGGCACCACCGACCAGACCGACCTCTGGGAGGAGGTCTACGTGGGCCGCCTGCCGGCGACGAGTGTGGTCAGCGCCACCGTACTCATCAACAAGATCATCGCCTACGAGACGCCGGTGGATCCGTCGTACACCGGGAGGATACTCGCGCTCGCCGAGGTGCTCTTCCCGGTCGACTGGACCCAGGGCCAGTCGACGAGCGTGGACGGCGCCTACATGGCGGAGGGCATTCGGACCATTTCGTGGACGGATCCCTCGCTCACCATCTCCCGCCTGTACGAGAACTACACCGCCTATCCGGGTTCGTCACCCGAGAACTCGGCAGCCGCCATCGACTCTCTGAACACGGCGTACGACCAGGTCCTCCACATCGGGCACGGATTCCGGTTCAACCTGTCCGTGGGCATGGGGAACATCGTCAACTCCGACGCCGACCTGCTGACCAACACGTACCGCTACTCGAACATGTATCTGCTCAACTGCACGGCCGTCGCCTATACGTACTTCTGCCTGGGCGAGCATTTTCTCCAGAACCCGATCGGCGGGGCGGTTTCGGTGATCGGCGCCAACGAGAGCGCATTCCCCCTCTTTTCCCAGCCCTACATGATGGCGTACTACGACCTCCTGTACGGTCAGGGGGTTACCCATATCGGTGAAGTGTTTGCGCGTTCGCGCGAGAGCCGGACGCCGATCGCCGAGCTGGGCGAGAACGGCGACCTGTGGACGCACTACATCTACTCGATCCTGGCCGATCCCGAGATGCCGCTGCATACCGCGCCGGTGCAGCCCATGACCGTTTCCTATCCCTCGAGCGTGGGGTTGGGCACGACGCCGATCACCGTGCTGGTGTCGGACGCGTCGGGCCCCGTGGAGGGGGCGCGGGTCTGCCTTTCCAGGGGAGACGAAGACTACGAGGTCGGCTACACGAATTCTTCGGGGTCGGTGACGCTGCCGATGAAGGCGGAATCGACCGGCGACATATCCGTGGTGGCCAGCGCGCAGAACCACGTCATGCACATCGGAGCGATACCGGTGGTTGCGCCCGGCGGGGTGTATCTGACGTACGCGGGCTCGGTGGTGGAAGACGATTCGACGGTGACGACGAGCGGCAACGGCGACGGCGTGATCGATGCGGGTGAGGTCGTCGAGATGCTGACGGCGATCGGGAACACGGGGCCGATCCCCGTGGAGGCGGTGACGCTTTCCCTGCGTACCACCACGCCCGGCGTGGTCATCGAGGACAGTCTGGCCACGGTGGGAACCGTCCCTGCGGACTCGAGCGTGACGGCTACGAACCCGTTCCGCATCCGTTTCGACTCGTCGATGGCCGACAAGCAGCCGGTGAAGTTCACGCTTTCGATTCGCGAGAACGGGATTCCGACGTGGAGTGATTCGTTCACGCGGCTCGTCCACGCGCCCGGCCTCGAATTCGTCGTCGATCGAATCGACGACTCGGCCAGCGGGAACGGCGACGGTATTGTCGACGCCGGCGAGGATTTCCTCCTCTTCTACACGGTGAAGAATTTCGGCTCCGGAGCCGCCTACGGGCTGACCGCGGAGCTCGAAGACCTGGACAACGCATTTGTCTTCACCGACAGCCTGGACACGTATCCGGTGCTTGCGGCGACCACCGGGGCCGAGAACGCCGCCGGCTTCGCGATTCAGGAAACGAGCGTGGCGGTCGAGCACGGCCTCGGCCTGACGGTCGTGGACGCCCACGGGCGGACATGGGTCCACGATTTCGAGCTGCGTCCACCCGATCCACCCTCGAATGTCATATTCGACCCCAGTCTGGGCCCCGATCGGTTGAAACTCACGTGGACGGCCAGTGCATCGCCGGACGTCGCGCACTATCGCGTGTATCAGTCGACGGCTTCCGGGGGTCCGTACACGCTCGTCACGACGGACCCGGTGGCGCACACGATATACCTCGACGAGGGGC
>CAZCQM010000093.1:0-11153 GCA_964500785.1 uncultured bacterium | reverse complement strand
ACGAGCAACGCTTCCGCCCCGACCTCTTCTACCGCCTCAAGGTCGTGCCGCTCTACATTCCGCCGCTCCGCGAGCGCCGGGAGGATCTGATCAAGTTCGCGAATTACTTCATCAACAGCTTCAATGTCAAATTCGCCAAGAACTTTACGGACATCGCCGACGACGCTCGCCAACTCATGCTGAGCTACCCGTGGCCGGGAAACATCCGCGAGCTGAAGAACGTGATCGAGCGCGTCGTCCTGCTGGAGTCGGGCCCCGTCCTGCGCCGGGAGATGCTCCCGTTTTCCGCCTACCGCCCCGAAGAGACCACCGTGGGGCGCCGCCTCGACGGGATCCTCTCGGCGCCCATCCCGGAGCAGGGAATCGACTTCGAGGAGATCGTCAACGACGTGGAACGCGCGCTCATTATGAAGGCCTCGGAGGAGTCCGGCTGGAACCAGAGCCAGACCGCGCGCCTCCTCAACGTCAAACGCGACAAGCTCCGCTACCGGATGAAGAGCTTCAACATCGGCGATGAGCAGGAACTCGAGAGCCGCTCGTAGGGCGGGGCTCCTGGCCGTCCTGGCCGCGGCGGCGCTGGTGGGGGGATGCGGCTACGGCACGACGTCCCGCACCGCGAAGGACATCAAGAGCATCTACGTTCCCTTCTTCGAGAACAAGACCTCGGAGCCCAATCTCGAGATCTCGGTCACCGAGAGCATCATCAACAACCTGATCTCGGACAACACGCTCAAGGTGGTTCCGGAGAACTCGGCGGACGCGGTGCTCGACGGGCAGATCGTGGAGTTCCGGAACCAGCCGTTCTCCTTCAACCAGGACCTCAATGCGCAAGAGTATGTCGTTACTATTAAAGTAGTTGCGACGCTGTTCAACCGCCGGACCAACGAGCCCATCTGGTCGAACAAGTCTTTCGACGGCAACGGCTCGTATTTCATCGAGCAGGTGCAGAGCGGGCACACCTTCCAGGATGCCGTCGATGAGTCGCTGCGCGAGATCACCGAGCGCATCCTGAATCTCACCACGCAGGACTGGTAGCAT
Source organism: uncultured bacterium (assembly GCA_964500785.1). Lineage (GTDB taxonomy): Bacteria > Krumholzibacteriota > Krumholzibacteriia > WVZY01 > JAKEHA01 > JAKEHA01. The sequence continues at coordinate 10,115 of CAZCQM010000093.1, read as the reverse complement.
GGCGGGGCGACTCCACGGCTACAAGCGCCTCTTCGACGACGTCCGACAGGGACGCCTGGCGCGCGTCTATTTCCTCTACGGCCCCGAGGAGTACCTCAAGCGCGAGTTCGTCCGTGAGCTCATCCAGGCCGTCCTCCCCGAGGGCGACCGGACGTTCAATCTGGATATCGTCCACGGCGACGAGTTCGACGCCACCGCCTTCACCGAGCGCCTGCAGTCCTTTCCGCTCTTCGCGGCCCGCCGCCTCGTCATCCTCCGCGACTTCGACGCGCTCTCGCCGTCCAACCGCGACCGCGTCGCCGAAGCGGCGGGCACCGTGCCCGACGGGCTGACACTGGTGGTCGAATCGTCGCGCGAGAAGCTGGAGACCGCGGCCCACAAGCGTCTCGCGGCCGCGGCGGGCAAGGCCGGGGTGTCGTTTGCCTTCGAGGCCCTCGACGAGGGCGAGACGCTCGAGCGCGTGCTCGCGCGCTTCCGCCGTGAGGGCGTCGAGGTCGACCCCGAGGCCCTCGACCTCCTCATCGAGTCGGTGGGCACGCAGCTCATCGACATCGCCAACGAAGTCGACAAGATCCTCCTCGCCGCACCCGCGGGCGGGCGCGTCACGCGCGACGTCGTCGCCGCCGTGGTGGGGAAGTACCGCACGGAGAGCCTCTTCGCCTTCCTCGACGGCATCGGCGTGTCCGGGCCCGCTCCAACGGTCTCCCGCCTCGCCGGGCTGGTCGATGCCGGCGAGGAGCCGGTGTTCATCGTGGCCATGCTGCTCCGGCGCGTGGTGTCGCTCCTGGAGGTGCAGCAGGTGGTCGCCGAGCGCGGCCGGGGGGTCGGCGGGGACCGGGCCCTGGCCGACGCCATCGCGGCGACGCCCAGCCCGTATTTTGCGGGGCGGCTGCGCGCCCAGGCCGCGCGGGTGCCGCGAGCCACGCTCGAGACCCTCCTGGCCAACCTGCGCTGGGCCGACCTCAAGCTCAAGACCACCTCGCTGGAGGCGCGGGGCGTGATCGAGGAGGCGCTGCTCGCCGCACACGTCGGGAAAAGCCTTGCCACCTTCGCGGCCGGGTCGTAGATTCAGCCGCTGATACGCTGCCGTTCGAGGCCGCGGACGAGGGGAGGATCCGCCGGGGGGCCGCCGCCGTCCGTGAGAGACTGGACGTCGCCGTGTCGCCTTTCCCATGGATCACGAGCTCCGTATCAACGCGCGCGGGCTGTCGGCTCCGGGCCCGCGGCTCATGCTGAACAGCGCCCTGGCCGGGATCGACCGTCCGGAATACGTGCGGGTGGTCGTCAGCAACCAGGGCGCCGCCGACGACCTCCGGGAATTCCTGGCCGAGGCGGGCGCCAGCGTCGAGATCGACGCCGTCGGCAGTGAATTCCACGTGCTCGCGCGCTTCCCGCGCGGCTGACGCGGGCACGTCAACCCGTACCCGCGCGCACGCCGATGGCGAAGTATCCCCACGCCGAAATCGAATCCAGGTGGCAGGAGCGGTGGGCCCGCGACGGGCTCATGCACTGCGACCTCTCGCGCACCGACACCAAGTACTACTGCCTGATGATGTTCCCGTACCCGTCGGGAGAGCTGCACGTCGGGCACGGGCGCAACTACGTCATCGGCGACGCGCTGGCGCGCTTCAAGAAGATGGACGGCTGCGAGGTGCTCGCCCCCATGGGCTGGGACGCGTTCGGTCTGCCCGCGGAGAACGCCGCCATCCAGCGCGACATCCATCCCGTCGCCTGGACGCGCGACAACATCGCGCGCATGAAGCAGCAGTTCCACCGCTGGGGCGTCCTCTACGACTGGACGCGCGAGGTCACCTCGTGCGATCCGGCGTACTACAAGTGGACGCAGTGGCTGTTCCTCCAGCTCTACGACGCCGGTCTCGCGTACCGCGGCGCCGCCTCCGTGAACTGGTGCCCGAAGGACCGGACCGTACTCGCCAACGAACAGGTGGTCGACGGCCTCTGCGAACGCTGCGGCACCCCCATCGAGGAACGCCACCTCGAACAGTGGTTCTTCCGCATCACGGAGTTCTCGGATGCGCTGCTCGACGACCTCGAGACGCTGTCCGACTGGCCCGAGCGCGTCGTCACCATGCAGCGCAACTGGATCGACCGGAGCGACGGCCTCGAGATCGCCTTCGACGTCGAGGGCGCCGGCCGCACGATCGTCTGCTTCACCACGCGTCCCGACACCGTCTTCGGCGCCACGTTTCTCGTGCTCTCGCCCGATCACCCGGAAGTCGAGCGCCTGATCGCGGGCCACGCGCGCGAGGCCGAGTTCCGCGACGCCATCGCGCGCTTCACCGCCGATCGCCTGAGCGGCAAGGCGCGCGTGGAGCCGAGCCGCGAGGGGGTCTTCCTGGAGGCGCACGCGGTCAACCCCATGACGGGCCGGCCGATCCCGATCTACATGGCACCCTACGTGCTCATGGAGTACGGGACGGGCGCGATCATGGCCGTCCCCGCGCACGACCAGCGCGACTTCGAGTTCGCGCAGCGCTACGGCCTGGACATTCGCGAGGTGATCCGTCCCGCCGCGGGGACGCCGACGACGCTTCCGGTGTCCTCGTACGCGGGCGACGGCACGCTCGTCAACAGCGGTTCCTACGACGGCCTGGCGCAGGACGTCGCCTTCGAGAAGATCGCCGACGATCTGGAGGGGAAGGGAAAAGGGAAGCGCCGCGTCAATTACCGCCTGCGCGACTGGCTCATCTCGCGCCAGCGCTACTGGGGGGCACCCATCCCCATGATCCACTGCCCGGCCTGCGGCATCGTTCCCGTGCCCGAGAAGGACCTGCCCGTCGTGCTGCCGCCCGACATCGACTTCCGCCCGCGGGGCGACGGCAAGAGCCCGCTGGCGACGAGCGATGCGTTTCGCGTCGTGACGTGCCCGCGCTGCGGCGGCAAGGCCGAGCGCGACACGGACACCATGGACACGTTCGTCGATTCGAGCTGGTACTTCCTGCGCTACCTCACGCCGGACGACGACACCGCGGCGTTCTCCAGAGAGCTGTGCGACGCGTGGCTGCCCGTCGACCAGTACATCGGCGGCGTCGAGCACGCGATCCTGCACCAGCTCTACGCGCGCTTCGTCACCAAGTTCCTCCATTCGCGCGGACTGATCTCCTTCCGCGAGCCGTTCGCGCGCCTGTTCACGCAGGGCATGGTGTGCAAGAACGGAATCAAGATGTCGAAGAGCAAAGGCAACGTCGTCGCGCCCGACACCATCATCGAGCCCATGGGCGCGGACACGATGCGTCTTTACATCCTCTTCTGCGGGCCGCCCGAGCGCGACATCGAGTGGAACGACGAGAGCGTCGAAGGCTGTTACCGATTCCTCAACCGCGTGTGGCGCGTGCACGAAGCCAACGCGGACATCCTGGCCACACCGTTCGAGGAGACCATCGACTACGAGTCACTCGCGGCGCCGGAGCGCGACCTGTTCCGCAAGACGCACCGGACCATCGACCGCGTGCTCTCGGACCTCGGCAACCACTTCCGCTTCAATACCGCCATCAGCGCGCTGATGGAGTTGTCCAACGCGCTCACGGCATTCCTCGATGCGCATCCCGACGGCGGCCCCGGCCGGGCCGCGGTCGTGCGCTTCGCGTTCGATACGCTGGTGCGCCTGCTGGCACCGATGACCCCGCACATCTGCGAGGAGCTCTGGGAGCGCTGCGGCCACCGCGGGAGCATCTTCCACATGCCCATGCCGGCCGCCGACCCCGACTACGTCCAGGCCGAGACCTTCGACCTGGTCATCCAGGTCAACAGCAAGATCCGCGCGCGCGAGTCCATCCCGACGGACACCGACGCCGAGGCCATGAAGGCGATCGCGCTCGCGAACCCGCGCATCCAGGAAATCCTCGCCGGCGCCACACCCCGGCGCGTCATCGTCATCCAGAATCGGCTGGTCAACATCGTCCTGTAGGGCGGAGGGCCGATGCAGGGCCCACGGAGGGGCTTGCGGCCGGACGGCCGGGAGATCGCATCAGGGCATGCCAGGGTTAACATAATATATCTTATGCGCCACACGGTCCGGCCCCGACCGTGCCGGTGCCGCGGCACCGATGGGCTGGCTCCCCGCCCGTCGCGTGCGGCTCGCGGCCCGTCTGTGCGACTATGGAATCCGAATCAAAGCGGCGGGATCTTCTCGCGGTACGGCCCGAAGAACGGCATCTCCCAGAATTCGCCGAAGAGCGCCTTCACAAAGCCCATCACGGACAGGAACAACGCCGTGAGATAGACGAACACCTGCGCGATCACGACCACGATCAACCCCAGGAACGGCAGGCGCCCCACGGTCCGATCGATGACGACGATCACGAGAAAGGCCACGCACTCGGAGAGAAACAGGAGGAAGGCCTGGCGGGCGTGGAAGCGTACGAAGCGGCTCTCGCGCGCCTTCCACAGGGCGAGGAAGCAAAGGAAGAACAGGTACCCCAGCGCGGCGTGCCAGCGCTCGTGGTCGGAGGGCGAAGCCTGCTCGGATTCGAGTTCTGTCGGGATCGCGACCAACACCTCTCGAGCCCGCCCTGAGGCCGGGACTACTTCTTCAACAACTCGGCGGCCACGTCGGCCCGGCTGCGCAGGTCGGCGTCGCGCGCCTTCGCGGCGATCTCGAAGTACTTGCGTGCCTCCTCGGAGTCCGGCACGCGGCTGTAGTACTGGCCGGCGCGAAACGCCGCCTCGTAGTACCGCGGATCGTCCTTGTCGAGCACACCCATCGCCTTGACCATGGTCGCCGCGCCCTCGGTCCAGTTCGACAGGCCGTCGTAGCAGAGTCCCTTGCCCATCAGCGCCGACGCCTCGAACAACGGGTAGTCGTCCTTGTCGGCCAGGTACGCGTCGTACTCGCTCAGCGCCTGCGAATAATCGCCGAGGCGCAGATCGCATTCGCCCGTGAAGAAGTGCGCCATTGCACCGGCCCCTCCGCCGTGTCCCTGATAGACCTGCGCGAAGCCCGTGCGGGCCGCGCTCAAGTCGCCGTGCTGGAACAGCGCCAGCGCCGAGCTCAGCTGACGGTCCGCCTCGCGTGCCCCGCTGACCCGGCTGTTGGCCGTGAAGACGAGTACCGCGACGACCGCCACCAGCGCCACGACGCCGATGATGACCTGGTTGAAATGCTCCTGCGCCCACTCGCTGACCCGCACGGTCGCGGTTACGAGCTGATCTTCCTTGATGTGCTTTTTTGCGCGCCTGGCCGTTGCCGCCATCGATTCATCCGCTCCTGGAAAAAGCCGTAATTCGTTTAGATTTGGTAGACTAGCATAGCGACTCACCCGGCCGCAAGGACTTCGTCGGAGGGCCCGTCCCGCGCCCGGGCCGGCGGGGGGCGTTAATTCCCGGTTGACACCTCCCTGCCGCCGTCTCCACGCTTGCCGTCAACCCCGAGGAGGCACGCCCTGGATCGACTGCCCACCGCACCGTCGAGCTTTCCGGAGAACCGCATGTCGGCGTTCTTCCGCCCGGTCCTTCTGATCGCCGTCCTCGTCATCCTGATCCTCGAGGTCCCCGGGATCCGCGAGCGGGCCGTGTCCCCGTTCTCCGGCATCCAGACCCGGAATCTCGTCATCCAGAGCGTGCGCCCCGACGGCCCCAACGCGAACGCCGACCTGCGCACGGGCGACGAGATCCTGTCCATCGACGGCGAGGCGATCCGCAACGGCGCGCACTACCAGCACGTCCTGTCGGCCAACACGTCGTTCCGCCCGCAGACGTATCGGCTGCGGCGTGACGGCCACGTCCTCTCCGTCGAGATCCACTACGAGGTGCTCCCGCGCCTGCTCATGTTCGAGCGGCTCGTCTCGCTCGCCCTCGCGCTCGCGTTCCTCGGCGTGGGCCTGTGGGTCTACCTGCGCCGCTCCGATACCCTCGGGATGCTGTTCGCGATCAACTCCGTCATCCTGGCCACGTTTCTGACCGACCGCCCCTCGACGGCCGCGCCGGCCCTGCAACTCGGCGGCGAGCTGGTCGGCGACGCGATCATGCTGCTCTTCCCGGCAACCCTGCTCCATTTCTTCCTGCGCTTCCCCGACCGGGGGCCGCCCGCCGAGGGGGCGCGGCGCGGGCGCGTGGTGTGGCTCTACGCGCCTCCCGCGATGATCTTCGCGCTCAGCGCGATCGTCGCCGTTCGGCGCTTCAACGCCGTCTCGCCCTCGGACGCTCCGGTAACACTCGTCCTCGCCGCGTCGACGGTTTACTTCGTCGCCTACGTGATCGCGTCGCTCGTCGTGTTCATCCGCGCCTACCGGTCGTCGCCGCGCGCCAAGAAGCAGAAGCTCCGTTTCGTCATCGCGGGGACGCTTGCCGGCCTGCTGCCTTTCGTCGCGGCGACGCTCCATGCGAGCATTCGACCGGAGGGCGCCCTCCATTCCTCGGTTCCGACGCTGCTGGGTCTGGGGTTCATCCCGGTCTCGTTCGCCTACGCGATTCTCAAGCACGGCGCCATCGAGCTGCGCGCGGTGGTGCGCAAGAGCCTCGTCTATGCGCTCCTCACCGGCGTCCTGGTGGCGGGCTACTACCTGCTCGTGCAGTGGGTGGGCACCTTTCTCAGCCGCGAGTTCGGCGTCCGTCAGGTCGTCTGGCTCCCGTTCGCGGTTCTGGCACTCGCCGTCGGCTTCGCACCCATCCGCGAGCACGTCCAGGGCATCGTCGACCGTCTCTTCTATCGCGAGGACTATGTCTACCGTCAGGAAGTCGTAGACTTCGGCCGGCGCGTGGCGCGCACGCTCACGCGCGACGAGATTCTGGACCATTTCATCGGCCGCTGCGACGCGCTCCTGCACCCCTCGTTCGCCGTCGTCTACCTGCGCGCCGACGGCGGCGATCCCACACCCGCGCGTACGCACGGTGCGAGCCCGGGGGTACCGGACTCGTTCCCGGCCGATTCGTTCCTCGGGCGCTACCTGACCCGCTACCGGACGCCGCTGCTGGTCGAGTACCTCGACCCGACCTGGGAGCGGCCGCACCTGGACGCGGAGTCGCGCGCGATCCTCTCCATCCCCGGGCTCGCGGTGTGCGTCCCCATCGCCGCACCCGACCGCCTCCTCGGCGTCGCGCTCCTCGGGCAGAAGCGCTCCGGCCTGGTCTACCGCCGCGCCGACACCGAGCTGCTGGAGACCTTTTCCGACCAGGTGGCCCTCGTCATCGAGAACGCGGATCTGATCCAGTCGTCGATCGACCGGGAACGCCTGCAGCGCGAGGTCATGCTGGCCCGCGAGATCCAGCAGGCCCTCCTCCCCGCCTCGCCGCCGCACCTGCGCAACGCGGCGATCGTGGGCCAGATGGTCAGCTCGCTGGAAGTCGGCGGCGACTACTTCGACTACTTCGCCCTCGACGAGGATCGCGCCGTCATCGCCATCGGGGACGTGAGCGGCAAGGGCGTCCCCGCCGCCATGCTCATGGCCTCGCTCCAGGCCGTCTTCAAAAACCGCGCGATCAAGGGGGGGCTGGCCCCCGCGGCCCTCAACAACGAGCTCAACGAGTTCCTGTCCACCCACGCCAAGCCCGGTCAGTTCGCCAGCTTCTTCTGCGGGGTCTGCGACGTCGCCCGGTCCACGCTCACCTTCTCGAGCGCCGGGCAGTGCCCGGCCCTGCTCGCGACCGACGGGTACGTCGACCGCCTCCGCCACGGCGGGATGGTCCTCGGGGCCCAGCCGTCCGAGCGCTACGTGGAGGGTACGGTGGCTTTCCGCCCCGGCGACCTCCTCCTGCTGTATACCGACGGCGTCGTGGAGCAGCGGAATGCCGCCGGGGATCTCTACGGGGAGGATCGTCTCGTGAGCTTCCTCGAAGCGAACCGAAACTTGCCACCGGCCGACCTGCAAAATGCCCTCCTCCGGGATGTCCTCGACTTCGGTGGGGGTCAGCAGGAAGATGATATCACCAGCGTAATCGTTTCCAGATACGCCGCTTAGCTCTCTCGACTTCCCCGCGCGTCCCACCCCTGGCCCCCCGGGGCATGTGTTATGCAGTTTGCCCCTTCGACGCGGCGCACGCAGCGTCGCGCCGATGGGTTGATACCCGCGACCTTCCCACAAGGGGGTGCCCAACATGCGGATCGAACTCGTCGACCTACTGTGGTGGTTGAGAAAGCGCTAGCGCACAGGCGGTGTTCCCGGATGCCCGCGTCGCGCGCGTGACACCTGGGAACACCGCACCACCTTCCCCCCGGATCCAGACCCGCCTCCCGGCTCGCGCCCCTGCGCTACAAACTTCACAAACTACATCAGGTCCCACTCGTATTTTGCCGTTCCAATCAGCCAAACTGGAGCGATCACGCTGTTGACAATTCGTCCGGCGCGACTATACTCCCCAATTGCAACGAGAGTCCCCTCGCCTGCGCGTGTGCGCTGCTCTCAAGCTAGTGGATAGCGAAGCGGTTGCCGCATGGGCCTCTCACGGGCGATTAAGCACCACGGCAGTTTGGGGGAGCTCTCGTTTTTTTTGCCCGCCGGCCCCCTTCCTTCCCGCATCATCAGACCCATGCGCATCCTGCCTGCGGTGTTCCTGTCTGCGGTCGCGGTTCTCGCCGCTTCGAGGATTCTGCTCCGCGCCGTCGATGCGGCCCTCAACCGCGTCCGCCGTCCCGCGCCCCCGCCCGTTTCCGACGCCACCCGGCGCTTCCACGAAGGACTGCGCATGGTGGATCTCCACTGCGACGCCCTGCTCTGGTCCCGCGACCTCCACCGCCGCGCCCGTCGCGGCCACGTCGACCTGCCGCGCCTTCGAGAAGGGCGCGTCGCGCTCCAGGTGTTCGCGGCACCCAACCGCTTCCCGCTCGGCGCCAACTACCACCGCACACCACCCGGCCCCGACCTGATGACCGCGGTTGCTGTGGGCGCGGGCTGGCCCCCGGCGACCTGGCTCTCGCCGCTCTCCCGCGCCCTGCACCAGGCCCGGACGCTGCGGCGAACCGCCGCGTCCTCGGCGGGACGGCTGTGTCTCGTCGAGACGCGCGACGACCTCGACTCCCCCCGCGGTGCCACCGGCGCGGTACTGGCCATCGAGGGGCTCTACGGGACGGGTAGCGATCCGGCCGCCGTCGATCGCCTGTTCGACGCGGGGTTCCGGATCTTCGGGCTGGCGCACATGTCCGACAGCGACGCCGCTGGATCGGCGCACGGGTGGCGCAAGACCGGCCTGACCGATTTCGGGCGGCGCGTGCTCGACCGCCTGGACGAGCGCGGTGCGATCGTCGACCTGGCCCACGCCTCCGAGCGGACGATCGACGAGACCCTGGAGTCGCTCGCGCGCCCGCCCATCGTGTCGCACACCGGCGTGCGCGGCACGTGTCCGGGCAACCGCAACCTCTCGGACCGGAATCTCGAGCGCGTCGCGGGTCGTGGCGGGTTGATCGGGATCGCGTTCTTCCCCGCGGCGGTGGGCGGCCTCGATGTGGGCGCGATCGTGCGCGCCATCCGGCACGCCGTGGCGGTTGCCGGCGCGGAGCATGTCGCGCTGGGGTCGGATTTCGACGGCGCCGTGCGCGTCCCCTTCGACAGTGCGCGCCTCGATGCGCTCACCGGCGCCCTGCTCGAATCCGGTCTGGGCGAGGACGACGTCGAGCGCATCATGGGTCGCAATGCCCTCGACTTCCTGCTCGGCGCGCTTCCGCCCGCCTGCTGAGCGTCAGCCGCCCGGTCGGACTCCCTCCGCCCAGAATGTGCAGTACCAGTAGGACGCGCCGGGTTCCCGGCGCCAGCGGTCATAGGCGCGGAGGGCGTCGTCGAACTGCGCCGGCGAGAGGGACCCGACGGCGAGAATCGCGGCGCGGGCGCCGGTCACGATGGCGCGGCAGTTGTCGACGATCGCATCGAACTCGCCGGATCCCCGGCAGGCGCCGAAGAACGGCCACTCCGCGCCCGACGGCGCCGCCCCGGCCCCCGCGAGGAGGGCGGGCAGCTTGCGTCCCACGCGGGGGTCGTGGCCGGCGGTCTCGTAGGACGCCATGTACGTGCGCCACACGGCCTCGAATTCGGGGAGCGCGGGGTGGAGACGGAGCACGTCATGGTCGTCGTCTTCGAGGACGATGCGTCCCCCGGGGCGCACGGCGCGCACCATGGCGTCGACCACGCCCTGCGGGTCGCCGACGTGTTCGAGGAGGAAGCGCGCGT
>CAZCQM010000092.1:0-11233 GCA_964500785.1 uncultured bacterium | reverse complement strand
TGACCAACGAAGCGCACGTCCTTCTGGCCGAACGAGAGCGACTGCCCCGCCGCGACCGAGATCATCTCCTTGATGAGGTCACGGCCGGTGACCATCTCCGTCACCGGGTGCTCCACCTGGATACGCGTGTTCATCTCCATGAAGTAGAATTCCTCGCCCTGGACGAGAAACTCCATGGTGCCGGCCGACGTGTAGTTGATCGCCTGCGCGCCCTTCACCGCGGCGGAGAGCAGCTTCTCGCGCAGCTGGCCCGTGAGCGCGACACAGGGAGACTCCTCGATCAGCTTCTGGTGGCGCCGCTGCACCGAGCATTCCCGCTCGCCGAGATGAACGATGGTCCCGTGCGAGTCGCCCAAAAGCTGCACCTCGACGTGCCTCGGCGCCGGCAGGTACTTCTCGATGTACACCGACGGATCGCCGAACGCGCTCTCCGCCTCGGCGCGGGCGATCAGGACGGCGTTGGCCAGGTCCTGCTCGTCGCGCGCCACGCGCATCCCGCGCCCCCCTCCACCCGACGCGGCCTTGATGATCACCGGGTAGCCCACCTCGGCGGCCACGCGCAGCGCCTCCTTCTCGTCGGAGACGGCGCCGTCCGACCCCGGGATCACGGGGACGCCGGCCTGCCTCATCATGTCCTTGGCGAGCGACTTGTTGCCCATGCGCTCGATCGCGCTGGGCGACGGGCCGATCCAGCCGATACCGCACGATACCACCGCCTCCGCGAACTCCGCGTTCTCGGAGAGGAATCCGTACCCGGGATGGATGGCCTCGGCGCTGGTAATCTCGGCGGCCGAGATGATGCGGTTGAGATTGAGGTAGCTCTGGTTCGGCGGGTTCGGGCCGATGCAGACCGCCTCATCGGCGAATCGCACGTGCAGCGAATCGACGTCCGCCTCGCTGTGCACGGCGACAGTCTGGATGCCCAGTTCGTGGCACGCGCGCATCACGCGCAACGCAATCTCGCCCCGGTTCGCGACGAGGATCTTCTTGAACATGGGGCCTAACGTACCACAGCGCGGGAGCCCTTGTTAACCTAGATTCTCCCCGTCCCTGCGGGCTCCTCGCTCTTGCCCTCGAAGCCCTTCCAGGACTGATCGCTGGTCGCCTGGATACCCTTGAGGCGCAGCGTGAGCTCGTGCGGCTTGGAGCTCGCGCGCAGCGCGTCGTCCAGAGTGACCACGCCGTCCTGATACAGTTTCATCAACGCCTGGTCGAAGGTCTGCATCTGGTGCGTCGTTACACCCTCGCGCATCGCCTGGTGCAGCAACGGCGTCTTCTCCGGGTTGATGATGCACTCGCGCACCGTTCCGGTGCTCACCAGCACCTCGACCGCGGGCAGGCGGCCCGCGCCGTCGGCGCGGCGCACCAGACGCTGGGAGATGACCGCCTGCAGCGTCGAGGCCAGCAGGTAGCGGATCTCCTGGTGGTGGTGCGGCGGGAAGAACGAGATGATGCGGTTGATGGTCTGCGGCGCGTCGACCGTGTGCAGCGTACTGAGGACCAGGTGGCCCGTGTCGGCCGCCTTGAGCGCGATCTCCATCGTCTCGGCGTCGCGGATCTCGCCGATCATGATCACGTTGGGGTCCTGGCGCAGGATGTGGCGCAGGGCTTCGTGGAACGACGCCGTGTCGCTCCCCACCTCGCGTTGATTCACGATGCTCTTGTCATCGCGATGGAGGAACTCGATCGGGTCCTCGATGGTGATGATCGACGCATTCAGGCTCTGGTTGATAGTCTGCAGCATGGCGGCCAGCGTGGTCGACTTGCCGCTGCCCACCGTCCCCGTGACCAGGATGAGTCCGCGCGGAATGAGCGCCAGCTCCGAGATCACCTTGGGAAGCATCAACTCCTCGACGCGCTTGATGTTCACGGGAACGTGCCGGAACACCATGACGATCGAGCTGCGCTGGACGTAGAAGTTGGCCCGAAAGCGTGCAAGACCCGTAACGCCGAATGCAAAATCGACTTCCCGGGTGCTCTCGAACTTCTCGCGCTGGAGGGGGGTCAGGATCTTGCGGGCGACCTCCTCCATCTCGCGCGGCGTCGGCGCCGGGAAGGTCGTGCGTTGCAGTTTGCCATTCACCCGGATGACCGGCGGGATGCCCGGCTTGATGTGGAGGTCAGACGCCCCCATCTCGATCATTTTCTCGAGCAGCTGCTTGATATTCATGGGTGCGCCCCCCGCGCGAGCCAACTTATTTTATTTCAACGAGAAACAGAGGCTGGCCGTATTCGACCGGCTGGCCGTTGTCCGTCAGTACCCGCCGGATCACGCCGCTGAAGTCCGAGCCGATCTCGTTCATCAGCTTCATGGCCTCGACGATACAGACGGTCTGGCCCGCGGTAACCGGCTGCCCGATATCCACGAAGGGCTCGGACCCGGGCGCCGGCGCCCGGTAGAACGTGCCGACCATGGGTGACTTGATCTGTTTCAAGTTTGATGCCAGCTTTTCCTCTCCCGTGGACTCCACGTCGTCCTCATCGGACGCGACGGGTCGGGGGGCAGCGGCGGGGGGCGCCGCGCCGGCGGGGGTCATGGAGAAGGGCTGGAAGGCGGCCCCTCCCTTCGAGATCCGGATCCGCGTCCGGCCATGCGAGACCTCGAGCTCGTTGATCTGACTCGCTTCAACCAGGCGGATCAGTTCTTCGATTTCCTGCCTTCGCATCAGTATCTCCCTGCGTTTCGGAGCCGTTGGCGTGGTGGCTATACGCGCGTCACGTACTTGCCGGAGCGCGTGTCCACCCGGATCACGTCTCCTTCATTGACGAACAGCGGCACCTGGACCACGAGCCCCGACTCCAGCGTCGCGGGCTTGGTCGCCCCCTGGGCGGTATCGCCCTTCACGCCGGGCTCGGAGTGCTTCACTTCCATATCGACGAAATTCGGGAGCTCTACCACCAGCGGCTTCTCTCCGTCCATGAGGATGTTGACGTCCATGTTCTCCTTCAGGTAGAGCCGGGTGTCCTCCACCATGGACTCCGGGATCTCGATCTGCTCGTAGGACGACTTGTCCATCATGTGGTAGATCCCCCCCGACGCGTACAGAAACTGGAACGGCTGCCGGACGACCCGTACTTCGACGATCTTCTCGCCGGACCGGAACGTCTGGTCCTTCACCTGGCCGGTGAGCAGGTTCTTGATCTTCGTACGGACGAACGCCCCGCCCTTGCCCGGTTTCACGTGCAGGAACTCCTGCACGGACCAGTATTCCCCGTCCATGTTCATGATCAGTCCGTTGCGAATGCTGCTCGTATCCGCCATGCCCGCTATCTCCTTGATTTCTCGATCATTATGTACACCCCGTTGATGTAATTTCGCCGCGATTCTAACCGCGGGACGGGCGGGATTTCCAGCACTATCTTGCCACCGCCGGGCCGGGCCGGACACGAGAATCGATTTGATTGCAGGGGCTTGGAGGCTGCAGCGTCAGTCGGAAACGCTGCGCAGCCAGCGCTTGAACTGCTCGTAGCTGCGGCCTTCGTCGATCTGACTGCCGGAGGCCGGTTCGGGCGCGGACCGCGGCGCCGGCGCGGGGGCCGCCTCGGCCGGTGCGACCGGGGCCGGTTCTTCGGCTGGCGCCGGTTCGGGCGCGGCGGCGACCTCCCCTTCGAGGGCGGCGATCTTGCGGCGCACGTCGTCGTTGCCCGGCTGACTCTTGAGGACTTCGTGGTAGATCTTGAGCGCGCGGTCCCGGTAGCCCTGGGCCGCGTAGATGTCGGCCAGGGTCACGGTCGCGATGTCGTCGCTGGCGCTGGGCTCCTCGCCTCCGAGCGTGATGGCCGGGCCTTCGAAGTCGTCTTCGATGTCCGGGAGATCGAACGCGTCCTCGTCGTCGTCCGAAGGAGCCGCCGTTGCGGCCGGGGTGGTGTCGCTCCCGGCCGGAGCCGCCGTCGGGCGGGCGGGCGGCGTCGGGGCCTGCGCCGGGGTCGGGGTCGCCCCGGCAGGTTCCTCCACGTCGTCCAACCGGCGCCGGATGTCCCGGTCGTCGGGGTCGAGCGCCAGAATCTGCTCGAAGTACCGGCGGGCGGCCGAGGTGTCACCGCGCTCGGCGTGAATGACGCCGAGAAACTTGAGCGCCACCAGGTTGTCCTCGTCGATCTCGAGGACGCGACGGAACGCCGCTTCGGCGTCGGCCGGACGCTTCGAATCGTAGAGACACTTGCCGTGGACGACGTGCCCGCTCGCGTAGCGGGGGTTCGCCGCCAGACCCTTGTCGCAGATCTGCAGGGCCTCCTCGAGCATACCGGACTTCCGGTAGGCATCGGCCAGAGGCGCAAACACATGGCTCCCCGGGAACTGCCGAAAACGCTCGAACATCTCCTGGATGTCCGGCCGGTCGGTCTGGAAGGGCTCCGTCATTCGTGCGACTCCCGTTTGCCTGATCCGCGAGCAACCGCCCGCGCTGGGTCACCTGGATGGCGATCTGCCACCGAGCCCGCCCCGGGGGACGGGGAGCGGCACCCATAACATGATTTACTACAACGTGTTACGGGCTATCGCGTTCTTCGCTACCTGGAGCTGGCGGCACTGTCACAATGCACCATCCGTGCCAAGTGCAAGTGACGCCTACTCATACCGAAACGTCTCCGCCAGCGCGTGGAGCTCGCGCACCAGCGAGGTCTTCTCCCGCCCCGGAGCGTACACCAGGCAGTCCACCGCCCAGAGCAGTTTCTCGTCCTTGTTCCACACGAAATAGGTCTCAAAATATCCCCCGGCGACGGAATAGCGATCGTTGAACCAGTACCCGCTCATCCGAAGCGCCGTGTACGGTCCCAGGCGGACGTAGTCGTAGCGCGCGCGGTTGCGATCCATCTGGTCGCCGTCGTAGCGGTCGTACACGTAGGCCGCGCGGAAATCGAACAGCTCGTCGGTGTTGTACAGCGTCGGGGCGTGATCCCATTCCTTCCAGAACACGCCCAGCACGCGGGGTGGGCTCTCCCGGTGCAGCTCGACCCCGGGCGGGTTGTCGCTCTCGCTGTACAGCGTGTAGAGCGTCGGGATGTCGATGAAGAAGCCCCAGTGCCGGCGGAAGCGCTCCGACATCGCGGTGCGGCGCGACTGGAGCAGACTCTTGCGCAGCCGCTCCCGGCAGTCGGCGTCGATGATGTCCGGGATCTCCTCGCCGCGCTTCGCGATCACCTCGCGCAGCGCTTCCTCCGTGGGAGCGGTGACGATCAGCGTCAGCTGGCCCGGCTGGGGGAGGTTCTCGCGCAGGAGAATGTTCGCCTCGCCCTTCATCACGCGGGCCGCCCCGGTCTCGCCCAGCAGGAACGAGATCCGTCCGCCGACCGCCGTCGAGCCGTCGAGAACCCCGCACAGAACGACGTTCTTGGTGGTCGACGGCGACTCCGGCGGCTCCGCCTCGATCCCCGTGACGTGGAAGCGGGGCTCGCGGGTGACGAAGTAGTCCACCTCTTTGGTCAGAATCGGAACGAGCAACGACGCCCACTCGCCCGTCCGCCCGCCGTCGGCGATCAGCTCGACCTCGGAATACGAGCCCGCGGGCGGGAACGCCACTTCCCGGCACCCCGCCGCGGCCAGGAGGATGAGGAGCGGCACCGATAATCGAAGGAACGCGCGTGTCATGGGCCTCTTCGATGGCAGGATAGCGCCTCCGCGACCGGGGGGGCAAAAAGAAATCCGGCCGTCCCCGCAGGGACGGGCCGGACATCTCGGGTTTCGCGTCGTATTCCGCGGAGGTTAGGGCCGCGGCGTCTGCACGCTCTGCTGGCTCTGCAAGCGAGTTTGAAGCCGGTCGATCCACCGCACCAGGAAGCGCGCCTGATCGTCCGGAGATAGCAATTTGAGCTGGTCGTTCATCACCGAGTCGATAACCGCCTCGGACGCCGACGGATCGATGGCGCCGACCGGAATGCCGCCGCCCACCATCGGATGCCCCCCGAACGAAACCAGGGTCCCCCGACCCGACACACCCGGGCGCCCCGGTACGAGCGGGGGCGACACCGGAGTCGCCGCGGGCGACGAGTCGGTCGTCGCCGGCGCGACCCGCGCCGTCTGCGCCGTCTGCATGGTGTCGGAGCGCATGAGAGCGTCGTGCGCCACCAGCCCCACGCCCACGCCCAGCACGACGGCGAAGGCGATACCCGCGCTGGCGGCGTACCGGAGGTTCCACGCGCGCACCCACGCCCCCGCGGCAGCGCCCCCGCGGTTCGCGTTGCGTTCGCGATGAATGGCCAGACGCACCTTCCAGTTGAAGGTCTCGTCGAGCGTCTCCATCGGCGCGCGCTTCAAGAGTGACAGCGCCCCGGTCATTTCCCTGGCGAAACGCTCGCACCCTTCGCACTCCGCCAGATGGCGGTCAAGCTCGGCGCGCAGTACCTCGTCGCTCATTCCGTCGATGAAGTCGAACAGCAGATGTTGGGCACGGCGGCATTTCATCAGGGATCCTCCTAGAAATCGGTTCCTTTCTCGAGTAGCGGCGCCACCACTTGCCGGAAGTGGTTTCGCGCGCGATTGATCCGCGACCGGACGGTTCCAAGCTTCAGGCCCGTCACTGCGGCGATCTCCTCGTACGACATCTCATTGATCTCCCGGAGCACGAAACTGGTGCGATACTTCTCCGGGATCCGCTGGATGGCCTCACGGATGATATCGCTGAGTTCCCGATCGTTGATGGTCTCGTCCGGCGTACGCTGCGGGTCGGGAATCTCCACCACCCGCTCTTCGTCGCCGTCGCCGAAAACCCGCGCCCAGAGCGAAACGATCTGCGGGGCGCGCGACCGGGATCGGATCCGATTGCGGACCAGATTGGTCGCGATCGTGTACAGCCACGTCGAGAACCTGGCGATTGTCTTGTATTTCTCTGCATGAATGAACGCCTTTACGAACGCTTCCTGCGCGAACTCCTCGGCTTCGTCACGGTTTCCGGTGAGCCGGAACAAATAATTGAACAGGCGAACCTTGTACCGCTCGACGAGGACGTCGTAACAATCCGTGTCGCCACCCTGGACGCGGAGCATCAGCTCCTCGTCCGTGTGGTCCTTCCATTTCGCCCGCTCGCGGCTCGTGTCCGTGAACACCGTCTGATCAGCTCCTCGTACGAGTTCGATTGTTTATACCGCAGTCCGGCCCGGTGGGTTCCCGACTCCCGGCACCACCGTGCAAAATACTATATTCCAGCGTATTATGCCGCCTCCAGGCGGATGCGCCAGCCACGAAGCGGCAGCGCAATGGTGATACTGCGCAGCGTCCCGCTCTCCCAGACGTAGCGCACCTCGAGGCGGTCGGTGTAGGTGCGGCTCGACGTCGGATCCGGCCACCACGCGCGCGCCACCCGCCCCCCCTCCAGCGTCACCACGAACGCGCCCGCCGCGACGAGGCCGCTGACGTGCTCGCCGTCGTTGCCGAGTTCGGAGTGCGCATCGCACCCCGGCGCGAATCCGAGCGCCTCCCGGATCCCCCCGACCCAGTCGCCGCGCGTGCCCGTCCCCTGCCAGACCAGGTCGTCGACCCCGGCTCCCTCGTAGAGCGCGCCGCGCTCGCGGTCCAGCACGCGCAGCGTGTCGGCCGCGAGCGTCATCGCGATGTCTTCGCGGTGGCTCCCGAACAGGGTCGTCCCTTCGAACTCGAATACCAGGTCGTCACGCGAGATCACCTGGAGGCGGAACCGCCCGCGCACGCGGTAGTCTTCGACGTCGAACGTCGCCAGGCCGGTGAACGTCCATGGCCGGGCCGGCATCGCGGCGGCCAGGAGGGTGTCGAGCGCGGCGCACACCCGGGTCCCGGCGGCCGTGCGGCTCTCCCCCGCAACGCGGGGCCCGCACGCCGGCGCTACCGCCGCAGCCAGGACGGCCACGACGGCGGCGGCCCGCCTACTGCACACGCCGTTCGGTCGACTCGATTTTCTCACGGAGTTTGCGGTTTCCGTCCTGCAGGCTGTCCGACTGCTGGTAGGCCGCCAGCGCGTCGCGGTAGCGCGCGAGGGCGGAATACGCATCGCCGAGATGCTCGAGGATGACGGGGTCCTGGCCGACGATGCGGATGGCGCGTTCCAACTCGTCCACCGCACTCTGATACTCGCCCCGCTGGTAGTAGACCCATCCCAGACTGTCGATGAAGAACCCGTTCTCAGGTTCCTGTGAGAGTGCGTGCTTCACCAGCTCCTCGGCGTGCCCGAGATCCTTCTTCATCTCGGCGAGGATGTACCCGTAGAAGTTGCACACGGCCGCATCGTCCGGCAGCGACTCGTGCAGTCCGGCCAGCAGCGTCTCCGCCCCGGCGAAATCGCCGCGCTTCTCGTTGACCGCGGCCAGATTGAACACCGTGCTCCGGTCCCCCGGGCGCAGCTCGTTGGCGCGGCCGAGGAAGCGGCGCGCCGATTCGAGCGAGTCGACGCTCGAGAACGCCATCCCCAGCGTGAAGTTGGCGTCGGCGTCGTCGGAGGGCACGCGCGCCATGGCCTTGTCCAGGAGGCCGGAGGCGTCGGCGGCCGACATCTCGATGTGCGGGCCGTCCCCCGCGATCTCCGGAGACTGCGCGAAGAAGAGTGCCAGGTAGTTTCGATAGTCCTCCGGTTCGGACCGGATCGCGTCCTCGTAGTACGTCCGGGCCCGTGCCGGGTCGTTCGTCTTGAGATACAGCTCGCCCAGGATCCGCGCCAGCTCCGGCGACTTCCCGCCGTGCTGGTACATGGGGTCGAACACGCCGATCGCGTCGGGATAGCGATGCTCCTCGTAGTAGAGGCGACCCAGGAGGATGCGCCCCTCCGTCGACAGCGGGTCCGCCTTGTCCCGTTTTTCCAGCAGCGTGATGCCGTCGGCGGCGCGCCCGACTTCCATGTAGGCCTGCGCCAGCTTGAGCACCGTCGCCTCGGGCGCGTCGGTCCGGTTCGCGTAGCTTTCAAGGATCGGAATGGCATCCGCGAGGCGGCCCTCCGCGTCGAGCAGCTCGATCAGCGACTGCATCGCCCGCAGGTGCCCCGGATCCAGATCGAGCGCCGCGCGATATTCCGCCTCCGCGTCGCGGGTGTCGTTCTTCACCACGAGCAGGTCACCGAGCAGCGCGTGCAGGTGGGCGATCGAGGGTTCCATCCGTATGCAGTGTCGCAGCGCCTCGATCGCATCGTCGGTCTGCCCCGCGTCGGCGTAGAGACTGCCGAGCATGCGCTCTGTTTCGAACGATGCGGGCCCGTCTTTGCGCGCTCGTTCCAGATAGGCGATGGCCGCCGGCACGTCGCGCCTGGCGTAGCACACGCGCGCCTTGAGCTGGAGGACGTCCTCGCGCGTCGGATCCGTCGCCAGCACGTCGTCGGCCACCAGTTCCGCGCGGTTGATGTCCCTCACGGCGTAGTACGCGTCGGCAAGCCGCGCTCCGACCGCCGGAGCGTGGCGGCTCGCGCGCCACGCCTCCTCGAGCGGTTCGATGGCGAGGTCGGCGCGCCCGCTCTCCAGCAGGTACACCCCGACGGCAAAACGCCCGAGGGCGCCCTCGGGCGGCATTTCCGGCGATGACGCCGGAGGTGCGGCCACCGCACGCGACGGCGCGGCCGACGCCACAGCGATCGCCACGGCGAGAAACCACGTGGCGCCCCGTCCGGCGCGCCGGAAAAGCTCGTTTGCGTTTGGACCGCTCATCCTTGTACCTTTCAGTACCTTTCCTGGTCAGAGTTTAACAGGTGGTGCACGTGCTGACAACGACGCGAAACCGAGGCCCCACGCCCCGCACGCTGGTCCTGCTGGTTCTCGTGGGATCCATCGCCTCGGTATCGTGTTATACGCTGGTCGAGCATCCGCGAGTCGCTTCTCTCGAATTTCGTCGCCCCTCCACCCGGGGCGACTGCACGTCCTGCCACACCCGTGACGAGGTGTGGAGCTATGTGTACCCCCGGCACATGGTCCTCGACTCCGCCCCGTGGTCGAGCCTGCAGTACCCGCGGTGGTTCGATTCCCGGGTACGGGCCGACAGCACGAAGGGGGCGGAGTGACGGATCGCGGGCGCCGCCTCGCACGAATAACGATCGTGGCCTGCTTCGTCGCCCGGTGCGCCGGGGGCGCGGGCGGCGCGTTCGCGCAGAGCCCGGGCGACTTCGAAGACCTCGGTTTCACCGACCCGCGCCCGGCAGGCGCACGCGGCACCGCAATGGCGCCGCTGGTCGCGTCGGCGAACGGCATCGCGGCGCTGTTTTACAACCCGGCCAATCTCGGGCGCATCAAGCGCATCAGCTCCACCATCGCCTTCTCCGAAGACTACTCGCGCTCGCGCCGAGACTACGGCGACGGCCCGCAGGGACCGGGGCTGAGGACCACCTGCTTCGACTACGCCGGAGTCGCGTGGCCGATTCCGGTGCTGCGCGGAACCTTCGTGCCCGCTTTTGCGGTGCACCGCGTCTATTCCGGCGACCGGGGCATCGACTACGCGCGCTTCAACACGGATCTGAGTCGCGACGAGGTCTACTCGTTCCGGCAGTCCGGTGCGACCTATTCGTACTCTCTCGGTGCGTGCCTCGACCTCTCTCCCGTGCTCGCCGGCGGCGCTTCGGTGTTCATGCTCGACGGCCGCATCCATGCCATCGAGCAGTACAACTGGAGCACGATGCCCGCGTCGGGCAACCGTACGTTCGTGTTCGAAGACACGGAGTCCGTGGTCCGGGGCGTCGGCGGCCGGGTGGGGCTCCAGCTCTACGCACACGAACACCTCCAGATCGGGTTCTCCCTGACCACACCGGTGCTGATCGATGTCCACTCCGATCTCGCCACCGAGACCACCCGACAGGTGGCCAACGACGTCGGCAGCTTCGAGCGGGTCACGTCCTCGCGCACCGTCGAATACACGCTGCCCTACCGGCTGGACGCCGCCGTCGCGCTGCCGCTGGGCTCCCTGCTGGCCTCGGTGCGGGTCGGCTCCATGAACTGGCTCGATGCCGCGGTGAACAAGCGGCGGCTCCAGATGGAGCAGATCGATCCCATCGCGAAGCGCGTCGTGGAAACGTCGGCGGCCATCGAGTGGGCGATGCCCTGGTGGCCGGTGCGCCTGCGGGCCGGCTGGTGGCACGCGCCCACGCCCATGCGCTACCTGGTGACGGACCGCATCGACCACACCAGCGAGCCGATCATCGAGGAGGACGCGCGCACGCGCGTGTCCGCCGGTGCGGCCGTGCTGCTGCGCCGATCTCTCGTCATCGATGCCGGAGTGTCGCGCACGCACGGTACGCGCCGCACCGTCAGCCTCGAGCAGACCGACGAAGGCGCCTTCCTGACGCTTCAGGGATCGTAC
>CAZCQM010000091.1:2839-11271 GCA_964500785.1 uncultured bacterium | reverse complement strand
GCTGCGCGGTGATCGTTTCGACTACATCGTCTGCAATTTCGCCAATGCGGACATGGTCGGACACACGGGCGTTCTGGACGCGGCCATCCAGGCCTGCGAAGCGGTGGACGGGTGCGTGGGGAGAATCGCGAAGGCCCTGGACCTCGACCGCTATGCGGCGATCGTTATCGCGGACCACGGCAACGCCGAGGTCATGGTCGACCCCGATACCGGGGGGCCGCACACGGCGCACACCACCAATCCCGTGCCGTGCATCCTGGTTGATCCGTACAATACGGGCGAGCTTATCGGGGAAGGATCCCTCCGCGACATCGCGCCGACGATCCTGCACTACCTCGGGATCGCCCCCCCGTCGGAGATGACGGGGCACGATCTGCGGGCCGACGAGGACTAGGCCGCCGCGGCGGCGTCGGCCGGCGCCGCGCCCGCCGCGTGCCGCATGTCGAGGAGCGAGCGCAGCCCGTAGAACGCCACCAGAATGATGAGCGGATCGGCCGGAAGACGCGGTTCCGGTCCCGCCCCCACGAATCCCCGGACCAGCGCGATGCAGACGACCGTTCCGGAGAGAATCAGCGCGGCCCGATGGCGGCGAGCCACGGCGATCGCAATCCCCACGATGAAGAACGGCAGCAGCAACCCGTAATTGACGAGCGACGCCAGGTTGTGACGGACCGACCACGCGGGCTCGGCCGCGATCGCTCCGCGGGCGGGCGACTCCGAAAACCGCGCCGCGCGCCAGAACTCCCGCTCCCGATTCAGGAAGCTCGCGCCCAGGTCCACGGCTTCCGATGGACGATGTTCCGCCGGTGTCTCACGGAACAGGTGGGCCAGCGGCGCGGTGTAACGGTCGGCCTTCAGGGAAATGGGAACGATGTCTTTGTGGACGATGTAGTTTCGTATCGTCCAGGGCAGGCTCACGACGAAGACCGTCGCCAGGAAGAGAAACAGGTACTGGATGTTCAGGACCCGGTGGTGCGTGGCGGCCAGCGCCAGGTAGACCACGAGGGCAGGGAGCAACAGTACGAACATGGGTTGCGTGTAGATCAACAGAACATAGAGAACGCCGATCGACACCGCCGAACGCATGCGCCGGAAGGGTGTCACGAGCGCCCACATGAGCCACATGAAGAGGAAGACTGAAAGCACCTCGCGGCTCGCGACACTCGCGAAATGGATGTGGCTGATGTAGGCCCCCAGCCACAGGGCCGACGCCAGCCCGACGAAGCGGCCCAGTCGCCTCTCCCCGATCCGGTACAGGAACAGCGTGGTCATGCTGCCCAGGGCCGCATTCAGCACCACGGCGGTCCACCACGATGCTCCCGCCGCGCGGAACGCAAGGGACAGGAGGATGAGATAGCCCGGGGCGTTGGGGGAGAAAGGCGTGGTCAGCCAGTGCAGGTTTTCGGCCATCCGGGCCGCGATGCGGAAGTCGTAGGTCTCGTGCCCGGGGACCACGGTGGGGTCCGCTCCGAGCAGAACGGCGTAGAGAATGCGCAGCCCGAACGCGAAGGAGAATAGCGCGAGCAGCGTTCTTCGATCAGGGGTCAACCATGCACCTCGTCCCGGTGTCGTGCCGGTGATTCGGAGCAGTCTAGGTCCGACACGTGGCCCGTGTCAACGGGGCGATCGAGGCGCGTGCGTGTTGCCCGCGTGGCGGCGGGTATGATACGATGGAAATGCGTAATCGACCGCGTCGGTGCGGTGTTCGCCGCGGGGCCCCGCTTCCTGGTCGTACCCGACACAACATCCCATGCAATACCTCAGGTAGGATCAACATGTCCGTTCCCTTTCTGGATCTGAAGGCCCAGTACGCCTCTATCAAACCGGAGATCGACGCCGCGATACGCGGCGTGGTCGAGAGCTGCCAGTTTATCGGCGGCGAGAACGTTCGCCGCTTCGAAAGGAATTTCGCCGCGTACACCGGTGCGGCGCACGCCGTCGGCGCGTCCAGCGGGACGTCGGCTCTTCATCTGGCCTTGCTCGGGGCCGGTGTGAAGCGCGACGATCACGTCATTACGGCGTGCAATACGTTCATCGCGACGACGGAGGCGATCACGCATGCCGGGGCACGACCCGTTCTGGTCGACGTCGACGAGGATACTCAGCTGATCGATCCGGAGCGCGTCGAGGCGGCCATCGACAAGAAGACCACGGCCATCGTGCCGGTGCACCTGTACGGTCAGCCGGTCGACATGGACGCGATCCGCGACATCGCGCGGCGTCACGGATTGAGGATTATTGCGGACGCGGCCCAGTCGCACGGGTCCGCCATCGATGGCGACCGCAGCAGCACGCTGGGCCACACCACCGCCTTCAGTTTCTATCCCGGCAAGAACCTGGGTGCGTACGGCGACGGAGGAATGGTGGCGACGGACGACTCCGACGCCGAGACGCTGATGCGCACGCTGGCCGACCACGGGAGTCGCGAGAAATACCATCACCTCTACGAGGGGTGGAACTACCGCCTCGACGCACTCCAGGCCGCGGTCCTCGACGTCAAGCTGCGCTACCTGGACGGCTGGACGGAGCGTCGCCGCGCCCACGCGGCGCGTTACCATCGCGCGTTCGCGGGATCGCCGGTCCGGCCCATCGCTTGCGCCCCCGGGCGTACCCACGTGTATCACCTCTACGTCGTCCGGGTTCGCGATCGCGAACAGACGATCGCGCGACTCAAGGAGAAGGGGATCGGGGCGGGAATCCACTACCCGCTGCCACTGCATCTCCAGCCGGCCTACGCCCATCTGGGCTACGGGCGGGGCGCATTCCCCGTCGCGGAGAAAGTCGTGTCGGAGATCCTGTCGCTCCCGATGTACGCGGAGATGACCGACGTCATGGTCGACGAAGTGGCCGAGGCCACGATCGCCGCCGCGGCCTAGCACACCGCGGTCGCGCGGGGCCACCCGCGCGGGACGGCGGCGGTGGAATGACGCATTAGAATGTTGCGGCGAGGCTGAAGAGGTAGCGAAACTTCGTGGTGTCCGTCTCGCCGTTGACCTCCGGATTGCTCACCCAGAAGGGAACGTCGAGGCGCCACGTGAAGTCCCAGAAGGGCCAGGCGACGTGCGAACGGATGCCGATGCCGGCGTCCTGGAGATTCGCGTCCAGCACCCCGCCGTCGACGAGCGACTGGACGCGCGCGCTGCTCTGGATCGGGTTGTCCTTGTCCAGTATCCAGCCCGTGTCGTAGAAGCCGTACCACGACATCGTCCCCACGATCTTCGCGAGCTTCTTCTCCAGCCCCAGCAGCTTCACGTGCGTGCCCATCTCGGCGTTGGCGCTGACCAGCTTGTTCACGACGAACGTTCCCGCGGCGTACCCGCGCAGATCACCGTCGCCCGGCTCGAGGTAGTTGAGGTCGGGCGGGACGGCGCCGGGGGAGCGCAGCCAGAAGATCTCGCTCTGACGGACCGGGCCGGCCCCGGCCAGGTTGAACTTGCGCTGTGTGGGCGTCCCGCCACCCGAGAATCCCGCGAAGCCGCGCAGGCGCGTATCCAGATGCACGACCTCGGGGCGTGAATGCAGGTCCAGACTGGCCTCGAAACGTTCGTAGTCGGCCTGGCCCGAAAACCACTTGCGGCCCATGCGCAGTCCCGCCTGGAATTCCGTCGAGGCGACGTCGAGCTGCGGTGCGACCGAATAACCGAAGTAGGGGCCCATGTCCGCCTGCAGGGTGTCGTAGATCTCCGGGCTGGTGAGGTAGCGGGCGTTGCGGAGCTCGTGATACCCGTAACCGAGCACGAATACCTGCGTCGGGGGCTTGATGAGCTCGGGGCGCTTGATGAAGTGGAAGTCGAGCGTCCACTGTGCGCGCCCCTCCATCTTGTATCCCGCCAGCCGGAACGTCGTATTGGTGCCGAACCAGTGCTTCGGCTCTTCGATGGCGGCGGAAAAGTCGAGCTTCTCCGACTCGACCCCGTAGTAGAGGCCCAGCTCGCGGCGGTGACGCCAGTTGTCGAGACTCCCGTAGAGATGGTAGCCCACCTTGGCGCCGTCGACGTCGTTGTACCAGAGCGCCGGCCGGTGCCGGATCTGGTAGGCGTCCTCGGGATAGTAGTCGTTGTTAGGCCAGTCGAACTGGAAGTCGGTTTTGCGCGGCTGGAAGTTGTTCGAGAGGTCCCGGTCCATGATCTCGTTGTCCGGGTTGATGGCCACGCGCACCGGCCTGGCCGGCAGGGACACCTGCCGGCGCTGCGTGCGGTCGCGCGCCTCGAGGCGAACCTTGCGGACGCTCTTGTCGGGCAGCGTGAAGTGCACGGAAATGGGGCAGTATAGCTCTCCGAGGCGGTCGATCCGCACGTCCGTCTCCACCCCCGCCGAGTCCGGCCGTGAGTTGACCTCGGCCAGCTCGTAGTCGACCGTCTTCGTCGTGTGGAGCCACTGCTCGAACGCCCGCGTCAGGTCGCGCCCGGTGACCTCTTCGCACACCGCGCGGAAGCGCGCCTCGTTCACGTGTTTGAATTTCCAGCGGTCGTAGTACGTGTGGAGAATCTCGACGAAGTCGTCGTCGCCCACCACGAACCGCAGCGCGTTCAGCGTCAGGGCCGCTTTCTGGTAGACGCTGATCCGGTACGAATTGACGTAGTCCTCGGATCGATACGAGACGCGCTCGGCGTACCCGCGGCGCTCGATGTCGAAGAGCTGGTGGCGATACTCCTCCCACAGCTTGTACTGCGGCGTCATGCGTTGATAGAAATTCCAGCGGCTCGTGTCGCCCCACGGCCCGTGGTGGAGTTCCTGATACCACCGGGTCTGGAACGTCGTGAACCCCTCGTCGAGCCACGCCTCCATGCGCTCGTCGTTGCCCAGGATGCCGTAGAAGTAGATGTGGCCAATCTCGTGCATCGCGAGTCCCTCGCTCGCCCGTCCGTCCATCACGAACATCGGGTATTCCATGCCGCCGTGGCGCAACATCTCGGCGACAGTCACCTGGGGATACGGGTAGGGACCGACGATCTTGTCCAGCCACTTCAACGCGCGCACGGCGTGGACGACGGTCGAGTCTTCCCACGTGGACGCGCTCTTGCGGCGGTACGCGCTGTGAACGGCGATGCCGTTCCACGTCGTGTCCTGCACGACGTAGGTGGGGTCGGCGCACCACGCGAAGTCGTGGACGTTCTCCGCGTGGAAGTGGATCGTCTTGGTGGCGCCGGTCGGCTTGCGCCCGGGTGCATCCGGGCGATGGGGCGGGTTGTAGTCCCAGCCCGCGTCACCGCTCCGCACGGTGCCGGTGCCGACCACGACATAGTGGTCGGGGACCTCGATGTTCACGTCGAAGGTCCCGAACTCGCCGTAGAACTCTCCGGTCATGAACTGGTCAGGATGGAAGCCGTTCTCGTCGTAGACGACTACCTTCGGGTACCACTGCGCCATGTCGTAATGATCGCCGCGGTAGCCGGAACGGTCGGCCGATTCGCGCACCTTGCCGTCGAAGCCGAACGCGACCGTCATGGAGTCCCCCGGCATGAGGGGGCGGGGAAGATTCATGTGTGCAATGGTCCCGTCGACGTCGACCGTCACCGGCGTGTCGCCGACCCGGACGTCGGCGAGGTCGATCCAACCCTTCTTCGAATCCGGGATGCCCCGCAGCACAAGGTTGTATTTGCGGTTCTCGTCTTCTTGATACGGGACGTTCTTGTTTCGGAACGCGTTGGGATACAGGTGGAGATAGAACTGGTGCAGCGTATCCGGGGAATTGTTGACGTAATGGATCGACTCCGACCCCGAGACCCAGTGACGACCGGTATCGAGCTTGACGTCGATGGTGTAGTGCACGAACTGCTGGAAGTAGTCCGCTCCGATCGCCGGGACCGCGCCGATCAGGACGAACGCCGCGAAGAGGGTGGCTGCACGCCGCACGTGGTACTCCTTGTAGATGCCGGCACGCCGCGCGGGCGCGCGAATGCGACAGCCTAGCACGGATCGCCGGGCGGTGCCAGCGGCGGTTCAGGAGCCGGCGTCGCTCTCCTCGCGGATCCCGAATTTCTTCATGCGATAGAGGAGAATGTGGCGCGGAACACCCAGGCGCCGCGCCGCGCGCGACCGGTTCCAGCCGCTGGAGCGAAGGGCTTCGACGACGGCCGCGCGTTCGATCTCGCGGAGCGTGGGTCCGTCGGCGGGCGGCGCTCCGCGTGTCACAGTCTCGAGGTGGCGCGACACCGCCGCCTCGTCGATGACCTCCCCCGACCGCATGAGGACCGCCCGCTCGCAGAAGTTCTCCAGCTCGCGGACGTTGCCGGGCCACGGGTAGCGCTCCAGTGCCTCCATGGCGGCGCGTGACACCGAGACCGACGCGCCCGCCGCAAAGCGCCCCACGAAATGAGCCACCAGCAGCGGGATGTCGCCGGTGCGTTCCCGCAGCGGCGGCACCTGCACCGGGACCACGTTGAGACGGTAGTAGAGATCTTCGCGGAACTCGCCCGCGGCGATGCGCGCGGGAAGAGGCCGGTTGGTGGCGGCGATGAGGCGCACGTCGACCTGTATGGTGCGGTCGCCGCCGACGCGCTCGACCTCCCGCTCCTGGAGCACCCGCAGCAGCTTGGCCTGCAGCGAGAGCGGCATCGAGCCCACTTCGTCGAGGAAGATCGATCCGCCGTGCGCGAGCTCGAACTTGCCCGGTTTGTCGCGGATCGCTCCGGAGAACGCGCCGCGCACGTGTCCGAACATCTCGGTTTCAAGCAGGTCGTGAGGAATCGCCGCGCAATTGACGACCACCAGGCGGCCGTTGCGGCGCGGGCTGTTGTGGTGGATCGCCTTCGCGATCAGCTCCTTGCCGGTTCCGCTCTCGCCCGTGATGAGCACGGTCGCGTCGGTCGGGGCGATCTTCTTCAGCGTGTCGAACATCGCCGTCATGGCCGGCGAGAGGCCGACGATGCGGTCGAACCGGAAACGCTCGCGCAGTGCGTCGCGGAGCGTCACGTTCTCCGCCTCCAGGCGGTGGAGCCTGAGCGTCTTGGCAACGGTCATCGTGAGGTCGTCGCGAGAGATGGGTTTGGTGAGGTAGTCCGACGCGCCGCGCTTCATGGCTTCCACCGCGGTCTCGACGGTGCCGAAGGCGGTCAGCATGATCACGGGGAGCGAGGGGTCGAAGGCCTTGATCTCACCCAGGAGCTCGATGCCGTCCTTGCGCGGCATCTTGATGTCGCTCAGGACCAGATCCGGGCGCCGATCGGTGATCGCGCGCAGCCCCTCTTCCGCCGACGCCGCCTTGTCGACGACGTGACCGGCCTCCTCGAGCATGTACCCCAGGACGGTGCGGATGCTCTCGTCGTCGTCGATGATGAGGATGCGGCTAGCCGCCATGGTTGCCCCGATCGATGGGTAGTACGACGGTGACCCGGGTGCCCCGGCCGGGCTCGCTGTCGATGTCGATCCACCCCTCGTGGTCCTGGATGATGGCGTGGGAGACGGAGAGACCGAGGCCGGTGCCCTTCTCCCGCGTGGTGAAGAACGGGTCGAACACGCGCGGGAGAATGTCGGGCGGGATGCCCGCGCCGGAATCGTGCACGGCGACCGCCACCACCGGCCGGGCGTCACGCTGCGTGCGCGCGGCGCTCACCATCACGCGGTCGCCGTCAGAGCTGGCCGCGATGGCATTGAGCAGCAGGTTGAGGAAGACCTGGTGCAACTGCTCGGCGTCCGCCCTGACAGGCGGTAGATCGCCGGCGAACGCGCGTTCGATGGAGATGTGTCGTGCGGCGCCGTCGATCTCCATCTGTGCGGCCGCCTTCTCCGCGACCGCGACCACGTCGGTCGGCGCCAGTGTCGGGGGCCGCCGGCGCGCGAAGCCGAGGAAATGATCGACCACGCCCGACAGTCGCTTCGACTCCTTGCGCAGCACCTCGAACAGCTCGCTCTCGCGCGACCCGGCCGGGGCGCCGTCGCTCAGGATCTCCGCCGCCCCCTGGATCGACCCGAGCGGGTTCTTGATCTCGTGGGCCAGACCGGCCGCCATCTGCCCGAGCGACGACAGCCGCTCCTGGCGCGCCAGCTCGCGTTGCAGGGCCTCCGCCCGCCGGCGCTCGCGCCATTCCCGCTCGATCAGCACGCCCGTCATGAGCCCGATCGCCACGTAGAAGACCATCTCGGTGTACTCGCCGATCAGCGCGTGGCGGTCGGTGATGCCGTGGAGGCGGGCGTAGGGAAGGGTGAGCAGGATGATCGCGGTCGCCGTGATCAGCCCGCCCCGCACGCCGAACCAGATCGCGGCCAGGATGATGGGGATGTAGCAGAGGCGGCCATGGATGGCGTGGAGAACCGTCCCGTGCGCCTCGGGGATGAGGACCCCGTAGTGGAACGACACGGTGGCCGCCG
This sequence comes from uncultured bacterium, assembly GCA_964500785.1. Taxonomy (GTDB): domain Bacteria; phylum Krumholzibacteriota; class Krumholzibacteriia; order WVZY01; family JAKEHA01; genus JAKEHA01. The sequence continues at coordinate 2,961 of CAZCQM010000091.1, read as the reverse complement.
TCAGCAGGGCAACCACCAGGACCAGCCAGCGCGAAGAGTGGGTCGGCATATGGAGAATATACTCCAGGGGCTGTAGAATGCTCAACGTTTTGGTGCCCGTGCCTGACCCGCGCACTGGTTTC
>CAZCQM010000091.1:0-2829 GCA_964500785.1 uncultured bacterium | reverse complement strand
CGGGATGCATCGATCAATTCGCACGCCCCGCCGCGGGCGCCGGGCGGTTCTCCATGGCACCCGATCGCGCCCCATCGCTCCGCAGACGACCCGCCCCGCCGGACCATCTAAGACAATTAGAAACAATTAGTTACGCTTTGTTTCCATTGGTCCTTTCCGGGCCGATCCGACCCCGTCGAGGACCGATAAGGCGTGATGTGGAATGGTCTTTGCCCTCCCCGCTCCGCCGCGTCCAGGAGAGGTCGTGGCCGTGGCCGCGCGTAGTCGGCCTGCGTCCGCCCTCGGCCCGGTCGGGGAGTGGCAAGTCAGACTGTCCTTCGAGGAGGTTGTGTCATGCGTCGCACCGTGACGTTGCTTGCGGTGCTCGTCGTCTTCCTGGCCACCGGAGCCGCTTCTGGTTCCGGTTCCGGGCCGCTGACGGGGAGCATCGAAGCGTGGAAAGTAGTTGCCGCAGACGATTCCGGCGAGGAGTCGTTCGTGCCCGCGGAGAAGGCGTTGCCGCGGGATGTTATCGAATACCGCCTGACCTACGCGAACGGGGGCGAGTCCGCCCTTCGAGGCGTTGCCATCACCGATCCGATCCCGGCGGGAACCCGCTATGTCGGCGACACGGCCGACGGGCCGGACGGCGCCGCCGTCACGTTCAGCGTCGACAACGGGAAGACGTTCCATGCCTGGCCCGTTCGCATCCGCAAGGTGGAGAACGGCCATGAGGTGTGGGTCGATGCCACGCCCGACATGGTCACGCACATCCGCTGGAATTTCGACGAAGCACTCAAACCGGCGGCGCAGGTGAATGTCACCTACCGCGCCGTCGTTCGATAGGAGGACGGAGCCATGAAGAGAATCATCTCGCTCGCGTCCGTCCTCGCGCTGCTGCTGGTCGTGGTCTTCACGTCCGGCGCGTTCGCGCAGACAACGCCGGCCGGAACCCAGATCCGCAACCGTGCGACCGCGACATATGAGGACCTGAGCGGAAACACGTATACCGCGGTCTCCAACGAAGTCATCACCGTCGTGCTGCCGGTCTACGGCGTATCGATTCTGCCCGACGATTCCGGCGAAACGCCGCCGGTCACGCCCGCAGCGACGCAGAACGCGATCGGCGGGCAGACGGTCTACTACAGCTACACACTGACCAACACGGGCAACGACAACGACAGCTACAGCATCGTACCCCTGCTCGACGCCGCCAATACGACCATGGCGCCGTTCGCGCTCGCGAACATCTCGGTCTACAACGACCTCAACGGAAACGGCGTCATCGATGCCGGCGAGCCCGCGATCTCGACGGGCGGGACACCGGGCGTGCTCGGGCCCATCGCGGCCGGCGCGTCGGCGAACCTCATCGTCACCTACGCGGTGCCGGGCGCCGCGGCTCCCGGCGACGTGGCGTACGTGGGCGTGGAAGGCACATCGGTCGCGGACGCCGGCCAGGTGGACACCCGCAACTATCACCTGACCACGGTCGTGGACGACGCGGTGTTGACGGCGCTCCTCGCCGCGGCTCCGCCGCTCGTGTACGACGGCGACCAGATCACCTACACCTTCTCCGGGACCAACACGGGCACGAACACCGCCAACGGCGTCACCGTGGGCGCGTTCACCGGCGTACTGATGTACGACGTGATCCCCGTCAACCCTGGCACGGGCAACCCGCTGGCGGTCTTCGGATCGCCGTCCGGCGCCCCCGCCGGCGGTACGGTCCTCTACCTGCCCAGCGGAAGCTCGATGGCGGGAAGCCCCGAGACGTGGGCGTGGAGCACCACGCCCGCGGCGGGCGACATCGCCGTCGCCTACATCACCAACGGCGGTATCGCGCCGTCCCAGGTGTACGGGTTCAGCTACCAGGTCACGGTGCCCGCGGGCATGACGCCGGGTGTCTTGAACAACACCGCGTCGGTCGCCTACATCGACAACAACGGGGCCACGCCGGACCCGACGATCGTCGTGTCGAACAACGCGCCGGTTACCGTCGGAACGCTCTCGGACGTGCTCATCGGCCCGGCGGGGAACCCGCAGGCCGGTACGCCGCCCAACTACGACGACGACGTGCAGAGCGTCGCCACGGCGTATGCGAACACGTCGGTGACGTTCACCAACACGATTCGTAACGACGGAAACGTCGCCGATGCGATCAACGTCATCCTCGACGGTTCGTCCACGATTCCGGGTTCGTGGTCGGTTCTGCTCTACCAGTCCAACGGCGTGACGCCGCTGTCCGACTCGGACTTCGACGGCAACGTCGACGTCGGCCCGCTGGCGCCCGGCGCCACTGTCGACATCGTCGTCCGCCTCGTGATCCCCGGATCGCAGGCGGCGGGCGGTCCCTTCGATGCGGTGATCCGCGCCCAGTCGGCCAACGACAACACCGTCACCAACCTCACCACCGATAGCGTGACGCAGGTCCTGGCGGCCGGTGTCGACATCGGTAACTACGACGGTGCGCCCGGAACCACCAACAACACGCCGGTCAACCAGACGGTCAATCCGGGCGTCAACGTCGACTTCCCGCTCGACGTGATCAACGCCGGTGGCTCGAGCGACAACTACCTGCTGTCGTCGTCTGTCCCCGGCGGCTGGACGGTGACGTACCACATCGATGCCAACGGGAACGGCGTTCTCGATGCGGGCGAGCTCGCGTCGGTCGTCTCCACCGGTCCGGTGGCGGGCGGCGCCGAAGTGAACATCATCGCGCGCGTCGCGGTCCCCGCGGGGGCCACGCCGGCCGTCTATCCGACGTCGTTCACGGCGACCTCCTCGGTGAACGGAACGCAGACGGACACGATCGCCGACACCATCACCATCAACACCTTCGGCGCGGTCGTG
>CAZCQM010000090.1:7435-11281 GCA_964500785.1 uncultured bacterium | reverse complement strand
TCCCCGAGTCGGGCGGGCCGCTGGATGCGAAGGCGTGGGTCCACCGTACGGCCAGCGTCTCGATCCCGGACGGCGCGACCCACGCGCGTGTCCTGCTGGGTGCGACCGAGGACCCCGTGTCGTGGAGCCTCCCGACGCACTGCCACACGGTCTACCCGCTCTATGACAACGTGGAGGTGCGCGCCGCCACCGAGTTCACCACCGCGACCGGGCCGGCGCCCGCGGCGACTCGCCTGGACCAGAACGTTCCCAACCCGTTCAACCCGACGACGACGATCGGCTACTCCATCGCGGAGGCCGGACGGGTGTCGCTGCGTATCTTCGATGTGTCCGGAGGGCTCGTGCGCGTACTCGTCGACGAATTTCAGCGTCCCGAAGCCGGACCCTTCCGGGTCGACTGGGACGGGCGCAACGACGCCGGCGCGGCGGTATCGAGCGGCGTGTACTTCTATCGCCTGGACACGGGCGGCGCGAGAGAGACGCGCAAGATGCTTCTGCTCAAGTGAGCGATCGGGCCGCCGGTTTCGACCGGCGGCCCGTCTTCTTTACTTCCCGGCCGAAGCGGCGGGTTTGCACGTCGAAATCTTCAACGGCAGGTAGAGCGGGCACCACCCGACGAGGCTCGTCGCCAGGAAAACGATAGCCAGGATTCCAAGCACGATGCCGAGTACTCCCGTAATCACGCCGCGAAAGAACAGAGCGGCGATGATGAGGGCGACGAGGGTTCGAATAGCGCGGTCCACGGCTCCCATGTTCTTCTTCACAGGAAACACCTCCGAAACGCATTCAACGCGGCCCCGAGCAACGGTGGATCAGAAGCCCCGCGACGACCGCGAGGGTGATGCACACCAGACATGCTACCACCAGCCGGGCCGCTTTGGAAGCCACGCGTTCTCCTAATTGATCCGTTTGTCGCGACCCTTCCATTCCCGGTCGCGAAGAACGAACTTCTGGATCTTCCCCGTCGAGGTTCTGGGCAGGGGGCCGAACTCCACCGCCCGCGGCACCTTGAAGTGGGCGAGCCGCTCGCGGCAATGGGCGATGATGTCGTCGGCGGTGGCGGAGGCACCCTCCTTGAGCGCGACGAATGCCTTTGGGACTTCGCCCCAGGTCTCGTCGGGAATCGCCACTACGGCGCACTCGAGGACGGCCGGGTGACTGCACACCGCCTGCTCGACCTCGATGGTCCCGATGTTCTCCCCACCCGATATAATGATGTCTTTCTTTCGGTCACGAAGCTCGATGGCGCCGTCCGCGTGCATCACGCCCAGATCGCCGGTGTGGAACCAGCCCCCTTCGAAGGCGCGGTCCGTGAGGTCGCGATCGCGATGGTAGCCGCTCATGATCACGTTCCCTCGCATCACCACTTCACCCATCGTCGATCCGTCGGCGGGGACGTCGCGCATGTGCTCGTCGACGACGCGGATCTCGCCCGCGCACACGTTGGGAAATCCCTGGCGGGCGATCACGCCGGCGCGTTCCTCGAACGGCAGCGACTCCATCTGCCGGCCCGGAACGTTGATGGCGAAGGGCCCGTACGTTTCCGTGAGCCCGTAGGTGTGGTCCAGATCGAAGCCCAGGTCCCGAAGGCGCGCGATCAGCGTCGGCGACGGCGGGGCACCCCCGGTGATGGCGCGCACCGGCCGCACCACGGGGTGCGCGGCGGGATCGGCGGCGAGCATGGCGAGAACGGTGGGTGCGGCGCAGAAGTGCGTCACCCCGTTGTCGAAGAGACGCCACAGCATGGAGGTGTCGATTCGCGGCAGGCACACGCTCCGCGCGCCCACCGCGGCCAGCGCCCACGGGAACGTCCATCCGTTGCAGTGGTACATCGGTAGCGTCCACGCGTACACGCTCTGCGCCGTCAACGTGTGCTCGAGTGCGACGGCGAGCGCGTCGAGACAGGCGCCGCGATGGTGGTAGACCGCCCCCTTGGGACGGCCCGTGGTCCCCGACGAGTAGTTGATCGAGATCGGCTCGCTTTCGTCCTCGAGCCAGCTCTCCAGGGGTTCGTCGGCCCCCAGGTCCAGGAAGCGATCCAGGCCGACCCGCGTGTCGACGCGCGTCATCGCGGATTTCACGCCGGCGAGGAGGTGAGCCAGGTCGGGGGATACGAAGATCCGCGCGGCGCCGGAGTGTTCGACCACGTATGCAATCTCCTCGGCGGACCAGCGCGCGTTGATCGCGACCAGCACCCCGCCCGCCATGGGCACCGCGAAATGGGCGAGCAGGAGCGGCTCGGAATTCAGGGAAAGGAATGCCACGCGGTCGCCTTTGCGCAGGCCCGACGCTCGCAACGCCGAGGCAAAGCGTCTGGCGCGGCCGCGAAATTCGCTCCAGGTGTACGACACATCCCCGTCGGTGACCGCGACGCGGGTTGCGTGCACGGTTCCCGACCGCTCGATGAAGCGGACCGGCGTCAGCTCCTGGCGGTAGACCGACACGGGATTCCTGCGCGCGGAGGCGCTACGTCGCGGAGAACCACGGCGAGTTCATGAGATGCAAGGCGAGCAATGTGACGGCGATCCACACCGGCCGGCCGCCGAAGGTGCCCTCGGCACGAGCGCGCTTCACGTAGTACGCGAAACCGGCCGCGATCACGGCCAGCTCCACGAACCACCAGCCGGTGGGGAGCTTCGTCCACAATCCGAAGCCCAGGTGTACGCTCGACCCCGGCCACAGGGCCATATCGGCCGGGTGCACGACGAGGTCCAGCAGGAAGTGCGAAAACACGGCCACGCCCATGGCCAGCGCGACGGTCCGGCCGCGGCGGAAGAAGGCAAGCGCGTACAGGACGGCCCAGACGAGCGACATCGTCAATGAGTGTGACCAGTCGATGTAATCGAGGCTGAAACCAGGTGAGACGCCGGGCGTGATACGCACGTGCTCGATGCCGGCGAGAACGAAGGGCCCGAAGAGGATGTCCAGCAGGCCCACTCCGATGAGAAGTCCCCATGTGGGAGCCTTCGACACGCGACCCTTGATCGCGAGTCCTGCGGCGAAATGTCCGACGTACACGCGGCCGAGTCTCCTTCAACGCCGTCGCCGGTCGAGCCACGACAGGATGGGCACCGGCAGGAGGAACCCAACGAGACAGAAGATGGCAAAACCGGCAGGGCTCATACTCCGAAAAGTGTTACGCGCGACCGCTGATTCGTCAACCTATAATGTGGCCACCGCCTGCTTGCGTTTGAGCTGAAGTACGCGGACGTCTGGATCGACGACAACCTTTTCGGGATCGAAATCACAGTGAATGGTAAGCGATTTCGACTCCCCGGAGCCGAGAAGCACGGTGGCGCGCGCATCGTGGTACGCCGGATCCTGCGTGTATATCGCATTCTCGTCGTCCCCGTCGGGCTTCTTCCAGCGCTCGCCGGCCGTCGCGGCGACCTCGACGGGCATCGTCCCCGTCCCGATGTTCTCCACCGTCACCGAAACATCGTACCCGTCGCCACTGGACGCCTTTCTGGCATCACGGACCACGTACTCCGGTATCACCTTGTCTTCGAACCACTGCTTCGCGAAGGCGTCGTACGCGTCCGCATCGGCGGCATACGGTCGCATGGCGGCGACGAAGTCCTGCAGCGCCGGATGGTCGCGCCCCTGGCTCCACGTGCGGAAGAAGTTCCGGTACGCCGCCATGGCCCGATCGTGCCCGAGATAATCGTAGATCATCCAGAACACCCAGCCGCCACGATCGTAGATCACCGTCGTATCCGACCGGCGTTTGCCGTCGACGTCATACATGGCGCGCTCGTCGTTGGGGCGCCGCCGATTGTTGTACCGGTCCTCGATACCCTTCGCAAATTCCATCCGACCGCGGGGACCCTTCACCTGCTCGAACAG
>CAZCQM010000090.1:0-7425 GCA_964500785.1 uncultured bacterium | reverse complement strand
ATCGTCGAGAAATGGGCCGTTCCTTCGCTCAGGAAGTCGCCGCCGGGGCCGTTGGCCGGGGTGAGGATGTTGCCCCACCACTGATGGGCCGACTCGTGCGCCGTCACGAGGAACGTCGCGTCGGTTCGAGCATCGTTCCTGGTCAGGAAGCCGATGTTCTCGCTGAAGGTGATGTTCGTGCCGAACCCCTGCGCGTAGCCGGCGAGCCCCGGGAACTCCGACAGCTTGAGCTCGCGCCACGGATAGGGAGCGAACCACTCCGAGTACCACGTGCGCGCGGCGTCGAGTGTCGCGGACATCTCGTCCACGTTGTAGGGGTGTTTCTCGTTATAGAAGATCGTGGAATGTTCACCCTCCCGCACCTTCCATCGGCCGCATACGATGTTCAGAATCTTCACGGGGTGATCCGTCTCCCAGACCTGCGTGCGCCAACCGTCGGCGACCGTGTTGCTCGTGCACACGCCGACCGAGTTCAGCGTGTAGGCTTCCGGGCCCGTGACGGTTATGCGCGCCGGATACCAGGCGGTGGCTCCGTAGCCGCCGCGCGTGATCCCCTTCCAGTAGTCGCGCCGGTACCTTCGCGGCTCGGTATGGTTGTCCTTCGTCTCGCCGATCTCTTCCTGGAACCCGATGACGGGGGCGAAGCTGGGCGAGAACCCGGTGAGGACGACGCCCGAGGGCAGGATGAACTCGTCGGTGTTGCCGCCGTTGCGGGTGACACCTCCCGGGAAGCGGCCGTGGTAGTGCCAGCCGATCACGACGCTGTCGCCCGGCGCGAGCGGATGCGGCGGCGTGAACACGTAGAGATACTTGCTGTCCTCGGGCGCGTAGTCGGCTCCGTTCATCGTCCAGGTCAGATCCTTCCAGAACAGCCCTCCCGTGAGCGGAATCTGCGTCAGCGTGGAATCGAGACCGTTGACCAGCGTGAACGCGCCGTCACTCTCGATCCAGTGACGCGCGGGATCCAGCTTGACCTTGATATCCGCGCGGCCGATATCCGGAAGCGGCGCTTCGAACCACGTCTTGAGATTTTTGGCCCAGTAGTCCTTCTTCGCTTTCTTCGCCGCTCCACCCTCGAGCCCCTGGCTCACCATGAAGAGGAGCGCCACGCACGAGGCGGCGGGAACCAGCGCGTACGGCGACATCCGCAGCAACGAGCCGAACAACCGCCGCGGCGCCAGCCGGTGCATGGTACGCACCGCGTCGGTGCTTCGGCGCCCGAAGAGACGCACCGAGAGCACGGTGAAGAACACGGCCAGGCCGAGCACCATCACGCGGTTGAGGACCAGCGCCCCGAAGTCCGTCTCGAAGAACCCCAGATCGCTCCACCGCATCGCTCCCCACAGCGCCCAGTTCCCGGCCCAGTTCATGCCGTCCGTGAGCGCCTTGTAGCCGCTGAAGATCATCACGGCCATCGTGATCGCGTAGGCGCCGTAGCGGTTGCCCGTCACCGCGTACGCCGCGGTGGTGAAGGCAATCCACGCCAGAAACGTCGGGATGATGAGGGCTCCCCAGACCAGGATGTACGGCCCGAGTGAGAACGGAACGGTGTGTTGAATCAAGATCGCGATGGCGCACGCGATGAGCGATGCCACGAGGACGACTCCCGCCACCAGGCTGTTGGCCAGCGCCTTGCCGGTGAGGAAGGCGGCGGTGCGGAGGGGTGTGGCGAACAGGACGGGCGCAAATCCGGTCGACCGTTCCCGTTCCAGAGACTCCACGGTGTAGAACATGAGCAGGAAACATACGAACACGCTGACCTGATTGGCGACGGCCGCCGCCGTCATCCCCGGCGTCAGGAGCAACGGCGTGTCGAAGGCGCCCACGGCGAGCAGGACGTTCCCCAGGGTCTGCAGGAGTATAATCGGAATGAAGATATACAGACCCGCCTGGCGCAGCAGCTCGCGCAGCTCCGCACCCGCCACCAGACGGACGCTGTGGAGAAACGACGGCGTCCCGCTGCGCATGGCCAGCGCGCGAATGGCCGCTCCCGCCGCGTGCGACGGGTCCTCGACGGCCGGGGCGGTCGCAACGGCCCTGCGCCGCCACCGCCAGCGGCGCTGCTCCTCGGCACCGCGCGCCGCGCGGGCCACCGACCGCTGCGTCATCACGACCGCCCCCAGTCCCAGCACGACGAGCCACAGTCGATTCAGCCAGAACAGCCCCGTGTACGGCACCGAGGCCGTGTTGTAGAACTCGACGCCGCGATCGACCTTGAGGTGCGTCTCGTTGAGCCACCGGTAGCCGGTGGGCTCGATGACCTGCAAAATCTTGTTCGCGCCCACTCCCAGCCACGACGGCGACCACGTCCACAGGAAGAATCCGCTGATCAGCAGGGTCGCCACCGGCAGGACGAAAACCAGCACCGCGTTGCGCGTGCGCTCCCCCACCCACATGGAAACACCGGTGTAGAAAATCAGGAACGGGAGCCCGATCGTCAGCATGGGCTTGAGATAACTGGCCGCCTTGAAGGGGCCGCGGATGTCGTCGGCGTTTGCGTTGGGCACAACGTGATTGAAGAATGCACCGCACGCCGCCTGCCAGATGAACAGCACCACGAAGCCCGCCATAACGGCGAAGAACCGTCCCCACACGTATTCCCCCGGTGTCAGGGACGTGGAATGGAGCAGGGCGTCGACCCGGGTGTCCCGGTCCCTCAGGAGCGTGAGGCCGGCAGCGGCGGCGATGAAGAACGCGTACAGCAGGAGCACGAGAAACGTCATCGCCTGCGTCTGTGCGAACTCGGACGTGATCCACGCCCTGGTGCCGCCCACCGACGTGTCTCCGGAGGAAATGCTCATGTGGCCGCTGGATAGCCCGTACACCGTGAGCGCGATGACGATCGCCAGCGTGATGAAGAGCGGACGGCGGAAGGCGTGCCCGAACTCGACATCGAACGACGCCGCGAGGCGCCGCGTATTCATCGGGCCGCTCCCCCGGCGCCCGCCGCCATCTCGTGGCCGGGCAACGACCCGAGCTTCATGAGGACCAGATACGCGTCTTCGAGCGTCACCGGCACGGGCGCAAACCCGGCCGGGGGCGCCCCCGAGGGCTCGAAGATCCGCGCGCGGTTGCGTCCCTCGACGAGCAACGCCTGCGTGACCATGCGTTCCTCTCGGAGCCGCGGCAGATCGGCCGGTTCCACCGTGCCTTCGAAGATGTGTCCGTCGATCGACGAGCGGGCATCTCCGGGCGTCGTCAGGGCGAGCAGGCGTCCCTCCCGAATCACCGCGAAGCGCGGACAGAGCACGGCGACGTCTTCGACGATGTGCGTCGACAGCAGCACGATGCGGTCGACCGCCAGCTCGGACAACAGATGGTAGAAGCGGATGCGCTCTTCGGGATCCAGGCCGGCAGTCGGTTCGTCGACGATGATGAGACGCGGATCCCCGGCGATGGCCTGCGCAATTCCAAGGCGCTGGCGCATGCCGCCCGAGTACCCTTTGACCGCCCGGCGGGCGGCGAAGGTGAGGTTCACGCGCTCCAGCAGTTCGGCCACGAGCTTCTTGCGCCCCTGTGGCGCACTGACCCCCTTGAGCGCCAGGAGATGCGAGAGCATGGCCTCCCCGGTGAGGTGCGGGTAGAACCCGAACTCCTGGGGCAGGTACCCGAGCCGCGGCCACAGACTCTCCGGGTCGGCCAGAACATCGGCTCCGTCCAGCGTCACCGTCCCTGAGGTCGGCTCGAGGAGCCCGGCGAGGATCTTCATGAACGTGCTCTTGCCCGCGCCGTTGGGACCGAGCAGTCCGAACATGCCGGCCGGAACATCGAGGTCGACCCCGTTCAGCGCGGTTACGGGGCCGGGATAGATCTTGGTCAGACCACGTGTGCTGAGCACGGGGACCTCCTCGGGCTGGTGTGAAATGTCGTGGCCGTCAGGATAGCAGAAGCGCCGGGGCTCCGCCGACGGTGGAACGGGGGTATGTACGGACCGGAGGGCGGGCGGGTTTCCGCCAACCCTCCGGTTCCCCGTCGACGCCCCCTCGGGCGGGCCTAGAGCGGCCAGTCGCGGAGGATGCGCTCGGTCTCTTCCGAATGGCCGCTCTCGTCGCGAACGATGTCCTCCAGCTGGACGACCAGCCCCTTGTCGCCGAACTCGTCCGCCTCGCGGGCGCGTTGCGAGTAGTCCTTCACCGCGCGGCGCTCGGCGGAGAGTATCGCTTCGAGCATCTCATGGTTGTTCTTCGCCGCCGGCACAGGGCGCGGCGTGGTGGTCGGCTCTCCCCCCAGGGCCACGATCTTGTTGGCCAGGAACTGGGCGTGTCCCTGTTCGTCTCCCACCTCGGCGAGGAAGAACTGCGAGAGCTGCGGACGATAGGGTCCCGTGGCTTTCGCGGCGTAGGTGAGGTATTGAATGATCGCGCCGAGCTCGCCGGCGAGGTCCTGATTGAGGTTTTCGATAAGAACTCGTTTGTCCATGGCTCCTCCTCCTTGCAAGTCACAGATTCATGATTGGTAGGTTGCCGCCCGAACCCGGCCGCGCCAGTACACGAACCGGCCCTCCGGGAGATCCCAGCCGACTTCGGCCTCCAGTGGAATTCGAACGCCGTCGCGTTCGGCGTAGTTGCGGTACACCCCGCTCCAGGGGGTCGGCACGTACCGGCCGCGGACTTCCCGGAATCGTTCCGGCGTCGACACCTCCGCGATCAAGCCGTCCGTGCCGAACCGGAAGTCGATCGACACCACCCGCTCTCCGTCGCGAAGCGTGGCCCGGGCCGCGGAATCGTCGACCGCGGTCCACTCCAGACCGCTTCCCGGCACGAGCACGCCCGGAAACCACGCCGCCTCGGCGAGGTAGCGCTGGAGCGCCGCGTCCGACAGCTCGGGCGAATCGTGCGCGTCCACGACCGGGATCACGCCCCACGCCGAGGCGCGCATCGATCCACGCCCCTCGACATAGGCGTCACGCACGCATACGTCGACGGCGGGCGCCATACGAATGCGCGCATCCCAGATGAATCCGGGCGGGGCGGAGACGAAGGTCTCGGTGGAATGGAACGGTCGCCAGGACGCAGCGTCGCGAGTTCGAAACGTCCCGTCGTGGAGAACCCGGGCACGCCGGACGACGCGATCGCCCAGCGCGGCGTTCAGGTAACGCGCCACGGGTGCCGGCAGGCCCGAGAGATCGGGGCGCACACGGGCCGCGTCATCGCGCGATCGCGCGCGATCGAGGCGGGCGATCGTGCGTTCCGTCTCGCGGCGCCATCGGCGCGTGCCGGCGGCGGCCGCCACGGCGACGGCCGCCAGGACGAGAATCAGCGCCACCAATATCCACACGGGATAACATCCACATGCGGCCGGTTGCGGTCAAATCGAGACTACCACAACCCGGGGGACGATGTCTTGGGCCCGGTCGGCGGGCGGCCGGGCTAGGCGATGGCGGCGATCTCCTCGGGCTCGCCGTCCTCGTCCGAGCGGCGGTGCGTTTTGGCGACGAGCATGTAAATCGACGGAACGACGAAGAGCGTGAAGGCCGTCCCGATGATCATGCCGGTGACGAGGCTGATACCGATGCTGTTGCGAGCGCCGGCGCCCGGTCCGCGCGCGAAGACAAGCGGCATGTGACCGACGACCGTCGCGGCGGTGGTCATCAGGATGGGCCGAAGCCGCGTCCCCGACGCCTCGATGACCGCGTCCAGCTTGGACTTGCCCGAGAGCTGGAGCTGGTTGGCGAATTCGACGATCAGGATGCCGTTCTTGGAAACCAGTCCCACCAGCGTGATCAGCCCCACCTGGCTGTAGATGTTGAGCGTCGTGAGCCCCAGGAAGGAGAACATGAGCGACCCCGACAACGCCAGCGGCACCGAACCGGCCAGGATGACGAACGGGTCGCGGAAGCTCTCGAACTGCGCGGCGAGGACCAGGTAGATCAGGATCGCCGAGAGCAGGAAGACGCCGAGGAACTTGCTCCCTTCCGTGCGCAGCTGGCGGGATTCCCCGGCGTAGTCGAGCGTGTAGCCCCGCGGCAGGATCTGGTGGGCCTGGTCTTCCAGGTAGGAGAGCGCCTTGTCCAGGGACACACCCGGCGGAATGACGCCCTGGACGCGGACCGCGTTGAGCTGCTGGAAACGCTTGAGGTCGCGCGGCTCCGTGGTGGTCTTGAGCGTGGCGTACGTCGACAGCGGCACCAGCTTTCCGTCCGGACCCGAGATGTAGATGTCCGAGAGCTGGTCGGGCGTCAGGCGCTCGCTGCGCTTGACCTGCGGGATCACTTTGTAGCTGCGGCCCTGAATGCTGAAGCGGTTGACATAGTTTCCGCTCAAGAGCGTCGAGAGGTCGCGGCCCGCCTGCGCCATGTCGATCCCCGCCGACCGCAGCTTGTCACGGTTGAACACGACCTCGGTCTGCGGCTGGTCGAACTTGAGGTCGGTGTCGGCGAACATGAACAACCCGCTCTGGAACGCCTTGCCCACGAGCTGGTTGGCGAACTGGACCAGCTGTTCCGGTTCCGCCGTCGAGGCGATGACGAGATCCACGGGGAAGGCGCCGCCGCCGGGGAGCGCCGGCGGAACCAGCGGAATCACGCGCACGCCCGCGATCTTGGAAACCTGCTGGGACACGGCGACCTGAATCTGCTCGGTCGATCGCTTGCGCTGATCCCACGGCTTGGTCACCAGGCCGCAGAATCCACCGGTCGGGAAGGTGATCTGGAAGACCGCCTCCGTTTCCGGGAACGACTTGAAGACCTTGTAGACCTCCGACGTGTAGAGTTTGGTCTGGTCGAGCGTCGCGTTCGCCGGGGCCTGAATGATGCCGAAGACGATCGACTGGTCCTCCTTGGGCGCCAGCTCCTTCTGCGAGAACATGTAGAAGGGGATAGTCAGGATTGCCACCACCACCCACACCGTGAACACCACCGGACGGTACTTGAGCGTCCCCGCCAACCGCTTCATATAGAAGCGACGGATGGCGTCGAACTGCCCGTTGACGAAGCCGGCGAACCCCTTTTCGGTGTCGCCCGCGCGGAGCATCTTCGACCCCATCATGGGCGAGAGCGTCAGCGCCACCACGCCCGACACGATCACCGCGCCCGCCAGCGCGAAGGCGAACTCGCGGAACAGGGCCCCGGTCAGCCCGCCCTGGATGGCGACCGGCGTGTACACCGCAGCCAGCGTGATGGTCATGGCGATGACCGGCCCCACCAGCTCGCGCGCGGCAAAGATAGCCGCGTGGAACGGCTTCTCGCCCAGGTGCAGGTGCCGTTCGATGTTCTCCACCATGACGATGGCGTCGTCGACCACGAGACCGACAGAAAGGACGATGGCCAGCAGGGTGAGCAGGTTGATCGTGAACCCGGCGACGTTCATGAGGAACACGGCGCCGACGAGCGATACCGGGATGGCAATCACCGGGATGATCATCCCCCGTATCGACCCCAGGAACATGAATATGACGAAGATGACGATGAGCAACGTCTCGGTGAGG
>CAZCQM010000089.1:0-11281 GCA_964500785.1 uncultured bacterium | reverse complement strand
CTCGACGATCTCGAACCCGTGACGCGCGCACATGGATTCGAACCCGTAACGCGAGTACCGGAAGAAATCGTGCGGTGGCGCGTGCAGCGGGTAAACCAGCGGGAACGAGATGAACAGCAACCCGCCCGGCTTGAGGATGCGGCGGGCTTCGGCCATGGCCGTCTCCGGGGCGGGCAGGTGCTCGATGACCTGGCTCGAGAGAACCGCGTCGACCGTACCGGCGGCCACGGGCAACGCATCGGCGACTCCGATGATGTCGACCGCACCGTCACCGTAGAACCCGTTGTCCATGTCGACGCCCACGTGCGACGCCGCGAGTTCGGCGAGGACCGGCGAGAACGGCTTGGTCCCGCAGCCCACGTCGACCACGCGGTCGGTCGGACGGACGTAGCGGCGCATGCAGTCGGAGAGGCGGGCGTAAATGTCGCGCCGCAGGTTGAAGGGCCGCAGGTTCATCGCGCAGGCTCCATGTAGCGTCGCCGGACCACCATGTCGACGACGACGGTCATGACGATCCGGTAGATAAACGCGGATATCACGGCGCCGAGAATTCCCAGCCATGGCACGAGGATCAGGGACGCGGCCACGCGCGTGCCCGACATGACCGCGTTGATCGTGCGCGGACCCACGTCGTCGAGTCTGGAGGTGACGTAGCGATAGCGAAGCGTCGAGATGTTGCCGATGGCGATGGATCCCATGAGCGCCTGCGCGTAGGGCACGGCCGCATCGTACGAGTGTCCGAAGACGAGATGGATCATCCACGGCAACACCGTGAAGGCGGCGGCGACGATGAAGGCGCCCGTCAGCAGCCCGACGCGGCGCAGCGAGCCATCGAGCTCGCGCGTGTATGCGGATCGTTTGGCGAAGCGCGGCGCGAGGACGGCCGCGATGTCCTGCACGGCGTTCTTGGTCAGTTCCGGGACGCGCTCGGCGGCGACGAACACCGCGAGCGCGGCCGGCGACAGAAACGCGAAAATGAGGAGCTTGTCGATCTGGTTGGCCACGATGTTGAAACTCGAGTATACCGTCATGCGCGTGCCGTAGCGGATCGTTCCCGCCTCCGAGGGTGCGTCGCGCGGAATCCGGCGCAGCGCCAGGGCCGTCAGGCAGAGATTCAGGCTCGCCTGGACCCCCAGAAGCACGGCGAGCGGGACGATGACGGCGCCGGGTTTGAGCCGGACGGCGGCGATCATGATCGCGGCCAGGATCACGAAGCCCGCGCCCTCGAGGCGGAGGATGCCGGCGAAGTCCTCGGTTCCGCTCCGCAGCGCCTTCCACTGCTCCAGCCCGTAGGCGGGAGGGAACAGGACGGCCGCGAGGAAGAAGCCCCCCGCGAGCTCCGCGGTGCCCGCCGCACGGTGGTAGAGCGCAAAGCCCAGCAGGACGGCGCTCCCGATCAGGCCCCCGAGCACCGCGCGCGGCACCGCGCGCCGGTACACACCGGGGAATCCGCGTGCCACCGACTGCATGATCGCGTTGTTCAGCCCGGGAAGCGCGAGGACGGCGAGCAGGGCCATGCAGCTCAAGATGAACTGGTACTGGCCGAACTGCGCGTTGCTCAGCGCGCGCACGACGAAGTAGAGCATCGCCAGGCGCAGCACGCCCTGCAGTCCCCGCAGCGCGAACAGATATCCGGCGTTCTTCGCCACCGACGCGACGCCCGGCGAGGTCGCGCGGCGACGCTTGCCCAGCTCGTTGCGCAGGACGGTTGGCGAAAGGGCGCATGCCAGCGCCAGGTAGAGGCCGCTTCGCAACGACTCTCCGCGCGCATAGTGGAATCGCGAGTGGGCGATGGCGACCGACGCCCGGTAGAGGTGGCGCGACCGGAGGTAGTCGCGGTGTTTGTGGCGCAGCCGGAGCGTGTTGTCCAGCGCGATTCGCCCCGCCTTGTCGGGTGTCGCCGTCTTGCGCTGGACGACAAGGGCGTCGTTGACCGCGATGAAGTGCGCTCCCGCGAGCGCCAGACGGATGGCCAGGTCCCACTCGGCGCCGCGCCGGAAGCTCTCGTCAAATCCGCCTGCGTCGGCCAGGGTGCGCCGCCGCACGAACAGCGTGCAGCTCCCGAACTGTCCCCACGAGTAGCGCGGGTCCTCGTAGTGCCACAGGAGGAAGTCGGCCACGTCGCTCCCGTGGGGTTCGGGCGCCTTTCGCCCGATGGCGCGAACCGGTTCGCCGGGCGCGCCGGCCGGCATGAGCACGTCGCGGTTCGAGTAGCAGACCACCAGACGCGTGCCCGCCGCGTCCTCGTATGCAGTCAGCCGCTCGTACTGGCGCGGGATCCGGTCGGGCCGGCTGGTGTCGTCGTCGTCGAATACGGCGATGAATTCGCCGCGCGCCTCGGCCACGATCGAGTTGAGCGCCGCCGCGTAGCCGCGATTCCGCTCGTGCCGAATCAGACGGATGCGGGGGTCGGTCGCCGCCAGGGACTCGACGACCGACCGCGAACCGTCGGTCGACGCGTCGTCGGCGACGACGATCTCGACGCGCGGCCAGTCCTGCGCCCGCGCGCTCTCGATCGCGGCCGCCACCGTGCTCTGCGCGTTGAAGCACGTGATGGCGATCGTGACCAGCGGATGAGTCTCGGCGGAGACGGCCATGTCCTCACCGGAAGGATCCGTCACGCCCCGGGCCCATCCGGCACGCTGAGCAGATTCCGGTTGCGGGGCTGGCGCGTGAAGTCGAAGGGAATCAGGCCGAGGCGGTCGCGGAACGCGGTGAACTCGAATGTCCGGTAGCCGCGCTCGGCGAAGATCGCCCGCAGGCGCTCGCGCTGCGCCGCGTCGCCGTGTCGGATTTCGTCGTACTCGAAGAGAATCGCCGGCCGAAAACGCGTCAGGGTTTCTTTCGCTCCCTGCAGGACGGGGAGCTCGAAGCCCTCGACGTCGATCTTGATGAAATCGACGCGCTCCAGCGCGGCGTCGGCCACGTAGCGGTCCAGCGTCGTCACCGTCACGGGACGGGTCACGAACGCATCCTCGCCCAGCGCGGCGAGGTTCTCGTTGCGCACCAGCGTGCTCGTGCCCGCCCGGAAGACACCTTCCTTGATCTGGTGCATGTCGAGCGATCCCGGCTCGGCGCCCAGCGCGAGCGCGTTGAGGTGAATGGACTCGAATCCGTTGAGCCGGGCGTTGGCGAGGAACCGGTCGCGGATATGGTCGACCGGCTCGAAGGCGTGGACGCGGTCCGGCGACCCGCTGAGGCGGGCGAACACCATGCTGTATACGCCGATGTTGGCCCCGATGTCGAAGCAGACGTCACCGGGGAGCACGAAGTGGGTGACGGCGGTGAAGTTCGCCTGGTCGTAGGCGCGCTCGCCCCGGAGGAGCGCCGCCTCGATCTTGTTGTCCGCGCCGGCGAAGAAGCGGCAGCCGCGGAACGAGGTGATGGTCTTCGAGCGATGCTCACCGCGCATCCACGCCGCGAGACGCCGGCGCGCGCGCCAGTCGCGCAACGCTTCGAACCACTCCGGAGTGGGCATCACGAACGCTCTCCCTGCTTGATTACGACGGCCTGCATGTTGGAGGGGAGCATCGAGTCGATCTCGTACTCCGCGTCCATCTTGCCCGCGGTAGAATACTGGGAAATGATGCATTTGTCGAGCAGCGGGACCGTGAGCACCATCAGCTCGACCAGCTGCCGGATCCCGGGGACGATGCGGCACTGGATGAGGATGCGCTGCAGTAGGATGCCGATGGTCTCGAAGGGTTGACTGGCGCCGCGCAGCACCTTGAAGCCCGACCAGCGCGAGAAGAGATGGCGGAACGAGAAGGGCGTGAAATGAAAGAAGTCGTTGGGTCCCTCGTGGAATGAGAAGACGGCGCTCGCGGAGATGATGAGCTCGCCGCCCGGTTTGAGGATGCGGTGGAACTCGTCCACCAGACGCTGCGGATCCGGAACGTGTTCCATGAGCCCCGTGCACAGAATGACCTCGTAGGATTCGTCGGGGATCGTGCGAAGCTCCATATAATAGAGGTCCACGTGCATGTCGGCCGGTTTGTCGGGGCGCTTGGTCACCGAGAAGGCGTTGGGGAAGTAGGGCCGGTAATCCACGTCCTCGGAGTGCACCACCAGCGTGCGCCGGTCGGTGGCGAACTCGCGGCACAGTCGCACGAGATTTCGCGTCGAGCGCTTCCGGCGCAGGAAGCTGTAGCGCGTGAGGGTCGTCCAGAGCGACTGGGTCCGGGCGGGCTCGGTCATGGCATCTTCTCCTTCATGTGATCGGCCAGGCGCAGAGACAGGGCGACGATCGTGTACACGGGGTTCGCAAAGCCGTAGGTCGGAAACAGCGACGGTCCGGCGACGAAGAGGTTCTCGCTCCCGTGCACGCGCCCGTCGCGCGTGGTGACCGATGTCGCGGGATCGTCGCCCATTCGCGTGGTTCCCATGAGATGGGAGTGGATCGCGATCAGCGGCCACTCCGAGAGCGTTCGAAGGGGGGCGTACTCGATGCGCCCCACACCGCGCGATCGGAGGTCGCGATCCATGACGTCGAAAAACGCGAGGACCGAGGCGCGATCGTCGCTGGTGAAGCGCCAGCGGACATCGACCTTCGGCATGGCGGCGGCGTCGCGGTGCCCCGCCAGCGTGACCCGGTTCTCCGGGTTCGGATACTGGTCGAGGAAGCCGCGCAGGATGAACTTGCCCGCGCGTCGCTGGACGCCGCCCAGGCGGCCGATGGCTTCGAAGGCGAGCAACCCCAGGCCGGGCAGGATGCCGCGGATCAACGGCGCGCGGTCGATCAGGGGCGACTTGACCGTGCGTCCCCCCTTGATGCGCTCGAAGAGCCGGTTGGCGCGGTGCTCGAGCAGCGGGGAGAGCTGGACGTAGTGATCGAGCAGTCGGCGGTCCCGCTGGACCGACGCCGCGAGCCCCAGGCCGAGGCGCATCACGCCGCCGTTGACGGGGCGGTCGCAGAACAGCGGATGGACCGTGGAGATGCGCTCATTGAGGACCAGCGATCCCATGTCGGCCTTGGGGTGCGTGGAAAGGAACCGGCCGACGACGTCACGGTCGTTGCCGATGCCGGCGGGGCGAACCGCGCGCGAGTTGAGCAGCAGGCGCGGCGTCTCGATGCCGCCCGCCGCGACCACGAACCGGCGGGCCCGAACGCGGAACGGACTCCCGCCGGGACGCGCCACCACGGCGGTGTGCACCGAGCGCGCGTCGGCGTCTTCGAGAAGCTCGGTGACGCGCGCGTCGAGCACGACCGTCAATCGGTCGCCTGACCGCGCCGCCGCCGACAGGTAGTCGCCCGCGTTGAACGCGGTGCGTGCCCACTGGAACACACGGCACTCGACCGCGGGCGAGGCCAGTGGGCGGGCCATCGACGCGTCGCGTCCGGCGAAGTGATCGTGTCCCGCAATGCCGAGCACCGACGCGGCCCGGCGGTAGAAGGGCTCCATCTCGGCCGCCGTCACCGGCCAGCCGCTGTGCGGGATCCAGTCGCGCCGTTCGAGGTCGATGGGTTCGAGCGGGGCCAGGCGCCCCGACCACAGATTCGTCGCCCCGCCGAGCTGCCGGGAGACGCCGAAGCGGAGGTCGGGTCGTCCCGATACGTCGACGGTCTCGAGGACGACGTCGGCACGAGAGTCGGGCGCCCGCGAGCCCGCCTCGAGCACGACAACGGCGGCGCCCGCCGCGGCCAGCTCCACGGCCACCACGGCGCCCGCCGGGCCGGATCCGATCACACACACGTCCGCGGTCATGGTGTCGCCGCCGCCGCAGGCATCCTTGAGGGTATCGAAAATGGGCATGCTCGATTGAATCGGCCGTTCGGGTCCGCCGGGTTACTCGGCGTGCGTCGGCGCCAGTCTAGCAAAAAGGCCGGACGTCTATGAAGCGGAAGCGTCCCGGGACTTCCGGGCGACGAAGAAGATGTTGAAGACGATCTGGTGCGGGGCCCGCACGTCGCGCTTGAAGCGGCGCGCGAGCTTGAAGGGAAGGTCGATCCAGTGGTAGTAGAGGATTCCCCGCCAGTTCATGAACATGCCCCGGAAGGAGCGCGCGTCGACGACGTCGAAGGACGGGGCCAGCGCCGCCCGCATGGTCGGCACCGTGAAACTCTGCTCGTGGCCGACACGATGCGACACGGCGCCGCAGTGCGAACACGTATATCGGTTCAAATCCAGGTCCTCGTTGTCGGGGACGGTGCCGATCAGATACCCGCCTTCTCTCAACACCCTGCGGACCTGGACGAACGTCTCCGACATCTCGTCGGGGCGAAGGTGCTCGATGACCTCGGACATGACCACGCAATCGAATGTGTCGTCCGGGAACGGCAGATCCTGCGCCCAGCCGCATCTGGCCTTGCTCTCGTCCAACCCGTAGCGTTCCCGAACCAGCTCGACGATCGACGGGGACGGATCGATGACGTGGACGTCGTAACCCCGCTCGAGCAGAAAGCGCTCCAGGCGGGCATCGCCCGCGCCGATGTTCAGAATACGAACGCCGTCCGGCGCCTGTGATCGGAAAAGCCGGTCGATCGTCGCCACGATACGGTCCAGGCGCGCACGGTTGGACATGTAGGAGTCATCGTTCGCGCGCTTGACCTGGCGCTCGTCCCACAGGTGGCTCTGCCGTTTCGAATCGATATCCGCGCTGGATGTCCTGCCCATGACGCGAGAATCATAGACGACGTTTCGGAGGGGGACAATGGCCAATGACCTGGTTCAGGAACGTCTCCCATCGGTCGGCAACATGATCGACGGAGAACCGCTCCACGCTGGCCGTCGCGGCGGCGCCCAGCCGCGCGCGAAGCGCACCGTCCTCGATGAGCGCTGCGAGTCCGGCGGCGAACGCGGCGGTGCGGTCCGCCCCGGGAGGCGCGTCGACCAGCCGGCCGTTGTGATCATGGGCGACGAGCTCGTTGGTGCCGGGACAGTCGGCGAAGCCCACGACGGGCAGGCCCGCGGCGAGGGCCTCCGCCGTCGCCATACCGAAGCTCTCGTAGCGCGACGGCACGGCGAAGAGATCGGCGCGCGCGTACTCCTCCTCGATACGGTTCGTCGTACCCGGCAGCACGATGCGTTCCGACAGGCCGTGCTCCGCCACTCGCCGTTCGAGCTTGTCGCGCAGCGCGCCGTCGCCGACGATGCGCAGCGTCCAGTCCGGGAATCGGTCCGCGATCGCCGCGAACGAGTCGATGAGCGTCGCGTGATCCTTCTCCGGTCCCAGACGGCCGACGGCGAGCACGATCCGTGTCGAGCCGCGTGCGGCTCCGGCGTCACGCGCCGCCATGATTACGGGATTCGGTATCGCTACCATCCGGCGCCGCACGAGCGCCGGGTACATATCGCGCACGGCGGGAGAGAGCACCGTCACCCGCTTCGACAGCAGGCAGGCCGCCAGGAAGAGGGCGTACTCGCCGGCGCGCCCCGCGTAGTACTCTGGAACCGTGTGCTCGCTGGTGACACGCGGGGCGTCGATCCCCACGGTCGCGAACGCAAGCGGGACGGCCATGCTGTGCATGAAGCCGACCACCACCTCCGCGGGTTCGGAACGCACCGCGCGCCGCAGCGCGCGCAGCCGCGCGACGAAATCGCGCACCCCGGTCGGCCGGTCGGCAGGACCGATCGCGAGCGGGATCCTCCGCACGCGCGTGTCCAGCGGGTAGAAGCTCGTGCCGCCGGGCGCGTCGAAGGTGAGCACGGCGACCTCGTGGCCGCGCGCCGCCAGCGCGGAGGCCACCACGGTGACCACGCGCTCCGCGCCGCCACCGGCGACGTCGAGCGACTTGATGGCGAAGAGCGCGTTCATGCGTGCGCCACCCGGTGGAGCAGGCTCTCCCAGGCGTCGATGATGCGCCCCGGCTCGTAGGCGTCGGCGAGGCGCCGCGCCTCGCCGCCGAGCCGCGAGCGGGCGTCGTCATCGGACATCAGCGTTGCGAGCGCGTCGGCGAGCGTCCCGGGGTCTCCATTCCCGCCGGCGAGAGCGCCGTTGCGGCCGGGAACGATCAGCTCGTTGACGCCGGCGCATTCCTGATACCCCACCGCCGGAAGTCCGTGTGCCATCGCCTCGGCGAGCGCGTTGGGGAACCCCTCCCAGCGCGACGGGAGGCAGAAGAGATCGGCGTCGCAGTATTCGGTCGCGACATCGGCCGTCGTGCCAGCCAGTGTCACGCGCCCGCCGATACCGAGATCGCCGGCCAGCGCGTCCAGGTGGGCGCGCTCCTCGCCCTCGCCCACGAGGCGCAGTCTCCACGTCGGAAACGTGTCGGCGAGGCGCGCGAACGCGCGCAGCAGCGCACCGACGTTCTTCTGGTACGACAATCTGCCGACGAAGAGAAGCGTCCGCTGCGGCTTCTCTGCGCCCGGCGACGCGAACGCCTCCGCGCGCTCCACGGGATTGGGGACGACGACGATGCGGTGGCGCAGGTACGGCGGGTAGCGGTCGATGTAGCCCGGAAACTGGACCGCGATGGCGGCGGCGAGTCGCATGGACTGGAACATGGCGCCGCGGTGACGCCCGGCGCGCGTGTGATCGAGACGGTCGGGCGCGTTACGCTCGGAGAGGATCACCGGGATGCCGTTCCCCATCGCGCCCGCCGCGGCGAACAGGAAGGGGCCGTGCTGGAACGCGACGACGGCGTCGGGCCGCGACGACGAAGCGAGCTCGCGGAACCGGCGCAGCCGCGCGAGCCGGAGGGCGGGAGACGCGGGGCGCATCGGATCGCCCATGTTCAAGCGGTGCCACCGGACGGCGTCCCGCATGGGGTAGAAGGCCTGCGCCGATTTCGCGTCCCACGTGAACAACGAGACGTCATGCCCGCGCTGCGAGAGTGCGTTCATCACCACCACCGCCATGCGTTCCACGCCGCCGGCGACCCTGTCGAACATCCTGCACACGAACAACACCCGCATGCTACTGCTCCGGCCGCGACATGCGGCGCTCGTGCCGCCACCGGGCGGGCACGGTCGTCGCCAGCTGGCGCGTGACGAGCACGGGGTGGGCCAGCCAGGCGCGCAGGAGTGCGCCGAGCATGCGCGCGCGGTCGTGATTGAAGTGATGGTACCGAACCGTGAACCAAGTGCGCGCGAAGCCGTAGCGCCGGCGTCGTTCGAGGTAGGCTCGGTGCTTGTCGATGAGCTGCATCTCGGCATCGTAGTTGCGGCGCGGGCTCTTGTCGGGAGAACGCGTCGCGTACTGTGTGTAGAGGCGTTCGGGACAGCCGACGAAGTGTCCGCCGTGCGCGGCCAGGCGCACGGCGAAGTCGACGTCCTCGACGCGGCGGAAGGCCGGGTCGAACCCGCCCGCCGCGCGCATGGTGTCGATCCGCGCCATCAACGCGCACGCGGGCGTTCCGGCGCCGTAGAAGAGACCGCGCCGGCGGCGGTTGAAGAGCAGGTAGTCGATGACCGGGTCGCCGGCGGGTACCGGCGGGCGGGAGCCGATTGCGTCGATATGCAGGCGATAACCGTTCGGGTACACGCGCTCCCCGGAGGCGTAGCAGGCCGCGCGCGTCTCGCCGGTGGCCTCGGCGTATGAGACGAGCCTCGCCTGTTGCGTGCGGACGCGTGATGCGGCGCTCTCGTCGTCGTCGTCGAAGAAGGCGAGATAGTCGCCACGCGCTTCGTCGAGCAGCGTCTGCCGCGCCGCCCCCGGGCCCCGGTTCCCGTCGTGCCGGATCAGACGCACGCGGTCGTCGCCCGCCGCCGCGCGTTCGACGACGGCGGCGGATCCGTCGGTGGAGCCATCGTCCACGACCAGAATCTCGAGGCGCGGCCAGTCCTGCGCGCGCGCGCTGTCGATCGCGCGCGTCACCGTGTCGGCGGCGTTGTAGCAGGTGATGCCGATCGTGATCAGCGGCGCCGTCACGGGGCCTCGCTCCCGGACCGTCCCGAGTCGGCGTAGCGACGGTATCGCTTCCGGTTGGGAAACGCCCACGCCACCTTGCGCGCCGTCTTCAGGGGCGCGGTGACGGCGATCCGCGTCGCATAGGGAAGCGCCCGCACCAGGCCGCCGTCGAACCACGCGAACTTCATCTCGCACCACAGGCGCGCAAAGTCGTACCACCGCCAGCGCTCCAGGACCTCGCGGTGCTTCTCGATGAAGGCCAGCGCGCTCTCGCGCTCCGCCGCGACCCGCTTGTCCGGCGTGAACGTCATCGTCTGGAGCACGAGCGGTGTCGCGAGCCCGGCGAAGTGGGCGCCGCGCAGCGCGAGCCTCAGATTGAAATCGGTGTCCTCGTGACGGCGCAGCCCGGCGTCGAATCCGCCCGCGGCATCGAAAACGCGGCGCCGCGCCATGAGCGAGGCGGTCGGTGCGAGACCCGCGCCGCCCGGCGCGGGCTTCCCCAGGAGAATCAGCCGCGCGACGTCCTGTCCCGCCGGCGCGGGGGTGGCGTCCATCCCCAGGGCGGGCGAATAGTCGACGGAGCCATCGGGATAGCGGTGCTCGGTGGCCGTGTAGCACGCGACCAGCGTCGCGCCGGTGGACCGCTCGTACTCGACGATGCGCCGGTGCTGCTCGGCCAGGCGCTCGGGGCGACTGACATCGTCGTCGTCGAAGAAGGCGACGAACGCGCCGGTGGCGTGCTCGAGGAGGGTATTGCGCGCCGCGCCCACGCCGCGGTTCTCCGGGTGGCGGACGATGCGCATGCGCGCGTCGCCGGATGCAAGGCGCTGCAGCACCGACCACGAGGCGTCGGAGGAGCCGTCATCGACCGCCACGATTTCGATGGGTGCCCACGTCTGCGCCTGCGCCGACCGGACGGCGCTCTCGACGGTGTCCTCCGCGTCGAAGCAAGTAATGCCGATTGAGATCAGATCCATCCGTGTGGGCGCGTGGCGCGCGGTCCGGCCGGATTCCCGGCGCCAAAGAGTAGCATACCGCTCCGGCCGCCCTCCATGTGTTCCGCGGCCGGAAACAGGTGGTGCGCCGTCGTCGCGTTGGCCCTAGAATCCGTGGCATGTGCGGAATCGTCGGCATCGTCGCGTTCAACGACCGCGGCAGGGGATCCCTGGCGGGGCTGGAGGCGGCGACGCAGTCCCTCGCGTGTCGCGGACCCGACCACGGCGCGGTGTTCCGCGACGGCGCCGTCGGCCTGGGTCACCGGCGCCTGGCGGTGATCGACACGTCGGAGGCGGCCAACCAGCCCATGACCGACGAATCGGGTCGCTACACGATCGTCTACAACGGCGAGGTCTACAATGTCCGCGAGCTGCGCGAGCGCATCGCGGCGCGCGGGCAGCGGTTGCGGACTCACTCGGACACCGAAGTCGTCCTGCGCCTCTTCGCCGCGGAAGGCACCGCGATGCTGGAGGCGCTGAACGGCTTCTTCGCC
>CAZCQM010000088.1:0-11592 GCA_964500785.1 uncultured bacterium | reverse complement strand
CCACGTGATTGCCCGCCCGATCGCGCATGACCTCCAGCTCGAATTCCTTCCACCCTTCGATGGACTCCTCGATCAGCACCTCGGTCACCGGGGACTTGCGCAGGCCGTGCTTGACGATACGTACGAACTCGTCGTGCGTGCGCGCCATCCCGCTGCCGCTGCCGCCGAGCGTGAACGAGGGGCGAATGATCGCGGGCAGGCCCAGAGCATCCAGCGCATCGATCGCTTCCTCCATGGAATGGACGACGGCGCTCCGGGGTGTGTCAAAGCCCGCCTCCTCGCACAGCGCCTTGAACCCGCTCCGGTCTTCGGCGCGCCGGATGGCGTCCAGGTCGACGCCGATCAGGCGCACGCCGAACTCCTCGAGCACGCCGGAGTCGGAGAGCTCCATGGCGAGGTTGAGCGCGGTCTGGCCGCCGAGTGTGGGGAGCAGCGCGTCGGGTCGTTCTTTCGCGATCACCGCACGGCACGCGTCCAGCGTGAGCGGCTCCAGGTAGGTCGCGTCCGCCATCTCCGGGTCGGTCATGATGGTGGCGGGATTGCTGTTGATGAGCACGACGCGCAGGCCCTCTTCTTTGAGGGCGCGGATGGCCTGGGTCCCCGAGTAATCGAACTCGCACCCCTGGCCGATGACGATGGGGCCGCTCCCGATCACCATCACCGATCGAACGTCCTCACGCCGTGGCATCGGCGCCCCCTTTCCCCCACTCGCGGACCCGCGCGTGGAACTGGTCGAAGATGATGCGGCAGTCGTGCGGGCCCGGCGAGGCCTCGGGGTGGAACTGGATGCATTCCACCCGGCGGTGCTCGTCGACGAATCCCTCGAGCGTGCCGTCGGCCGCGTTGGTGTACGTGATGGTCACGCCCGCGGAATCGGCGATGTCGTCGCTGACCGCGTAGTTGTGATTCTGACTGGTGATGAACACCTGGCCCGTACGCCGGTCGACCACGGGCTGGTTGGCGCCGTGGTGCCCGAACTTGAGCTTGTAGGTTTCCGCCCCCAGAGCGCGCGCGATGAGCTGGTGCCCGAGGCAGATGCCGAGCATCGGGACGCGACCGACGAGCCGGTCGACCTGCTCGACGACTTCTGGAATGTCGGCGGGGTCGCCGGGGCCGTTGGAGACGACGACGAAGTCGAAGTTCCCGTCCAGAATCTCCTGCGCGTTGAAGGACGCGTCGAAGACCTGCGTCGCGACGCCCAGCCGGCGGACGTTGTCGACGATGCTCTTCTTGACTCCGAGGTCGATCACCGCGGCGCGGCCCGCCTTTCCTTCGTGCACCGCGTTGAGCGATCCCGAGACGCGGGCGACGAGACGCTCGGCGCGATCGAGCCGGCGCGAGCGCGCCAGCTCGACGAGGTCGTCGTCGTTCGCCCCGGCGGGACCGATCGCGGCGATGACGGAGCCTTTGTCGCGGATGTGGCGCGTCACCGCGCGCGTGTCGATGCCGGTGAGCCCCGGCAACGACTGGTCGACCATGAAGCCTTCCAGACTCGTTCGTCCGGGGCCGGGCGAGAAGAACTCCTGCAGGTCGCGCACGACGAGCGCGCGTGCGGCGCATGTCGCCTTCTCGCTGTCGTCCACCGTGACGCCGTAGTTGCCGATCTGCGGGTACGTCATCACAACGATCTGGCCGGCGTACGACGGGTCGGTGATGACCTCCTGGTAGCCGGTCATCGACGTGTTGAATACCACTTCGCCCCAGACGGGGCCGCTCCAGCCGGCACGCGCGGCGGCGCCGGTCAGGTAACCGTCGTAGCGGGTGCCGTCGGCGAGGATCATCTTGCCGCGCGGTCGGTCGGTCATGACGCGTCCCTCCCTGGAAACGGCGTGCAACGGGCGCCGGACCCGTTCGGCGGGGTCACAAAAAAACGCCCTCCCGTCGGAAGGCGGCGTGGTCTTTCGGAGTATTCCCCGCGGGCGCGCGGAGACATGGCGGCGTTCATCGATTGGCAATCCTTTCGGGGCCTCACAGGGCCCGGTTAAAAGGACGAGTTCTGGAGCGGGACTATACGAACGCGCGCCGGGAGAGTCAAGGAGAATGCCTCCCCGATTCCGGGGAGCCCGCGCGGCGCGGGCGGAACCCCACCCGGGGCTCCACCCGCGGGGCGGCAGCCAGCCGTCTCCCCGGCGGATCGGCTCCGTCAGTGTGTCTTGTGGAGCGGGCACTCGAAGTACGCGCCGGACGGCTCGAAGTCGTTGACGTCGAGGTCGTCCACGCTGCACGCGTTCGAGTACCTGGAACCGTCCACGCCCGCCTTCAGGACCATCTCCTCCCAGCGGCCGCCGTTGTAGCGCCCGTAGCCGGGCGCCGCGTCCGAAATGGCGCCGATGCCGTCCTTGAACCCCGTGGGATTCTTGAACAGGCGATCGAAGTTGCCCGCGCCCGGCTTGAAAGTCGCCGGGGTGCCGAAGGTGTTGTACTGCTCACACCCGGCCCAGACCAGACCTCGCTGGCTGGGTGGTGCGGCACTGGTGGTGTGGACGAGCGACGCGGCGGCGGCGATTGCGGCGATGAATAGAATCTTACCGAGATGAGAGCGCATGGCGTTCCTCCCTGGGTTGGAGAGCATTCGTGGGGTATGTAAACGCTACGAAGCGAGCGCCGCGATTGGATCTGTGATTTCCACGGATTTTCGCCACACCGGGGAGGGACCTAGACGCGCAGGCGGATGCGCCGCTCGCCCCGGCGGGTGGTTTCGCGGTCGCCGCGCTCGGCGCGACGCAACAGGTCGAATATCTCGGAACCTAATACGTCGATCTCCGTGAATGTGTAACGCTCTTCACGAAAATGGCGGATCGTCGCCGTTTGCCGCGCGAGCATCCATGCATCCTGGCGGAAGATGCGCATGGCCGCCCGGCGCAGGATGGGACGAACCGTCCAACCCGGCAGGGGAAGACGGTACGAGAACGCCACGGAAAGCCGGGTCCGATAGTCGTCTGCCGGCGTGAGCGCCGCGCAGATCGAGAGGCCGGAGTCGCCCAGCCGGTATTCCACCTGAGCGATCGAGGGCAGGATGAAACGGTCGGCGTGGAAGACGTTTCCACCGCGCGGCGCCAGAAACCGCGCGACGATTCCCGGCGGGCGCGACTCGCCCAGATACTCGGCTTCGACGCGGTCGCCCGAGCGGCGGATCACGACCTCGATCTCGCGGCGGGCGCGGTCCGCGCTGCGGAACAGCCCGCCGTGCAGAAACGCGGTGTGCGGGACGTCGAGGGCGTTTTCGGCCACGGCGTGCAGCGACGCGTCGACCTCGAGCTCCTCGAGCGCCGTCGTCCAGCGCGGGTCGTCCGCGTGCGGAAAGCGAAACGGATCGCGCGCGGGAACGGAGTCGGGGGTGGCGTAGACCCAGACGAAGCCCTGGGATTCGCACGCCGGGAAAGACGCCACGCCGCGCTCGCGCCCGCGAACCTCGCCGACCAGGCCGGGCACGGCGAGGCAGGCGCCGTCGGCGCCGAACTCCCACCCGTGGTAGGCGCACCGCAGCGCGTCGCCGCGCACGCGACCGAGCGAAAGGGGGACGTTACGGTGTGGACAGCGATCCAGCAGCGCGGCGGGTGCGCCGCCTCGCCCGCGAAAGACGACGATCGGCGTCCCGAACAGCGTCGCGGGCAATGGACGGCGTCGAAGGCGCCCGGAGCGACAGACCGGGTACCAGTCGTCGCGCACGCGGGCGAGGAAACGGTGATCGCGGGGGGGTCCGGCGGGGCGGTCGTTCTCCATCACGCCGAGTATACCACCGGCGTCCGGCGCTTACAGGCGATCCATGACGATCCGCGCCAGCGCGCGCGTGAAACCCCGCGCGTCGGCCGCGTCCAGGTGCGAACCGTCGGTGCAGGTGAAATCCATCAGCTCCGGAACGTCGTAGCAGCGGATTGCGACGGCCGGTGCAACCGCGCGCACGAGCGGGTCCCAGTACGACTCGCGGGGATAGCGCCGATCCTCGATCGCGCGCCGTTCTCCGCACGCCGGGAATGCCACCAGCACGACGGCGCCGCCCCGGGCGCGGATCGCCTCCGCCGAGGCGCGGACCTCGGCGATGATCGAGTCCCGCTCCGCCGGCGTCGCCGGGTGCCCGGCGGTCTCGAATTCGGCGTAGTCGTTGTCGCCGGGATCGAAACGCTCGCGTTCGAACTCGATCCACCGATTCGGTTGCATGTTGGCGGGGATGTTCTTCGGCGGGCGACGGTTCCACAGCGCGTCGAGGATGCCGCTGAGACCGAGGTGCTGGTTGCGCATGAGCAGTGACGTCGGCACGAACCGCTGGAGCTCGACGCCGGCGCGCCGCGCCGGGCCGGTCCGGATCCCGCGATACTCGGCCAGCGCTTCGTCGGCGCGATCGCCGTGCGCGTCGACGTCGAACATGTACATTTCCACCACGCCGACCACGGCGAGCCCCCGGAAATCCGTGTCCCGCGCCAGGTACCGCAGCGTCTTGACGGGTGAGGTTCCCGCGAGGGCGAGCTGCAGCGGCGGGTCGCCGCCCGTCTGCGCCGCCCATTCTTCGGGAACCAGCCCGACCTGAATCCGCGAGGTGCCGAGCAGGACCGTCGACGTCGGGCGCAGGTCGACGCGCGCCGCCGCCCATGACGCGGCGCTGTTGGGCAACGACACACCGTAGCCGCGCGAGGTCCAGTAGGCCTTCCATCCCGCGAGCGCCAGCACGAGCAGGACCACGGCGCCCACCCACGCCGGCCCCCATCTCCCTCCCGGGGCGCGCTGCTTAGAATTGGAAGTAGATGAAGGCACGCCCACCTCCCGTCTCGTTGATGAGCCAGAACAGAACGAACGCGATCACGGCCGAGCGCGCCCACCAGGGGAACACGCGGGCCACGTCTTCCAGCGTGCGATGACGCATGTACCAGTGCCCCAGGACCAGGCACACGGTCAGCACCGCGATGTTCAGGGTGTTGGCGAGCCCCACCGACAGCGTGCCGCGGTCTCCCGACACCATGGCCCGGAGCATCTGCCACGCATTCGTGAACGAATGCGCCCGGAAGAACACCCAGGTGAAGCAGACCAGCACGTAGGTCGCCACGCCGAGCGCGAAGCGCGCCAGTTCCCGGCGCACCCAGGCAGCCTCTCCCCACACGCGCCTGGCCGCGCGCTCGCCGATCAGATAGAGGCCGTGCAACCCGCCCCAGGCGACGAACGTCCACCCGGCGCCGTGCCACAGGCCGCCCAGCAGCATCGTCCCCATCAAATTCACATTCACGTTCCCCTTGCGATTGCCGCCGAGCGGTATGTAGAGGTAGTCGCGCAGCCAGCTCGAGAGCGAGATGTGCCAGCGCCGCCAGAAGTCGGAGAACCCGACCGCGCCGTACGGATACAGAAAGTTGTCCGGCAGCGCGAAGCCGAGACACATGGCCACGCCGATGGCGCAGGTGGAATATCCGGAAAAGTCGAAGAATATCTGGGCGGAGAACGCGAGGGTTCCGATCCACGCGTCCTGCATGCCCGCCTGTCCCGCCGATGAGAAGACAAGGTCGGAGACCGGCGCGCAGATCGAATCGGCCAGAATCATCTTCTCGAAGAGGCCGATGGCGAGGAGCGTCAGGCCCCAGGAGAACGCCCGCCCGGTCACGCGCACGGGCTCGACGAGTTGCGGGAGGAACTCGGTGGCACGAACGATGGGTCCGGCAACCAGCTGGGGGAAGAAAGTCACGTACAGCGCAAAATCGAGCGCCGAGTCCCACGGTTTGAAACGACCCCGGTAGACGTCGATGGTGTAGGACAACGTCTGAAACGTGTAGAACGAGATTCCCACCGGCAGCACGATGTGTGACGCCGGGGGGGCATACTCGATGCCGACGGCGTGCAGCAGCAGGACGAAATTATTGAGCAGAAACGTGCCGTACTTGAAGAATCCCAGCAGGCCCAGGTTCGTCACCAGGCTCGCCAGCAGGAGCAGGTGGCGCGAGCGCGGCGTCTTCTGCCGGTACATCGCCCTGGCGGCGAACCAGTCCACCGTCGTCGAGATCCAGAGGAGAATGACGAACGGCGGATTCCACGCGGCATAGAAGATGTAACTCGCGACGAGGAGGTTGAACTTCTTTGCCCTCCAGCCGAGCGGCAGGTTGTGCAGCGCGAGCACGATGGCGAAGAAGACGACGAATGTCAGCGAGTTGAAGATCATGTGCCGTGTATTCGTGCGCGAGCGTCGCCTCCGAAGGCCCGGTCCGCCGCGACGAATTGCGTCGTTTATGCCACAACCGGCGGCCGGGCGTCCACGGACATTGTGCCGCCGGCACCGGGATCCAACCGAAAAGGCGAGTGCGGGTTACGCGGGGGTGGCGCCGGGCGGACCCGATGTCGGATCCTCCCCCGGGGCGGGCGCGCCGCCGGCCGCCGGGCCCCGGGTGGCGGGCACGATGAGCGCCGCGCCGGCGAGCGCGGAGAAGAAACACGCGATCCAAACGGTGCGCGGGTCGTGCGCGAAGAGCGTCGTCCCGATGATCGGCCCGAGAACCGCGCCGAGTCCGAATGACATCCCGAACATGCCCTGGTAGCGACCGCGCATGTCGGGCGGAGAGATGTCGGCGACGTGCGCGGCGGCGACGGGAAAGTAGATCATCTCGCCGAGCGTCCACACGAAAACCGTGGCGGCGAGGAGGGGGATGGTACCTACGAAGCCCGTGAGGCCGAAGCCGACGCCGATGATCAGGAGCCCCGTCGCCATCACGTGGCGCGGAGACCGTCTTCGCGTCACCGATACCAGCGGCAGCTCCGTCAGACAGATAATGGCGCCGTTGAGCGAGATGAGCATGCCGAACGTGCGACTCGAGAACCCGTACGCTTCGATCTGGAGCGGATAGCTCGACACGTGCTGCATGAACACCATCGCCGCCATCAGCGAGGCCGCGACGAACACCATGAAGCGGCTGTCTCCCAGGATGACACGCGTGGCGTTGCGCCGCGCGCCGGGTGCATGGTGCTCCGCGGTCCGGTTGGGCAGCGCCGCGATCGCGATTCCCGCGTACACCAGCGACGTCAGCGCGTCGCCCACGAACAGCAGTGTGAACGAGCGCTCCGCGAGGAGGCCGCCGACCGCGGGACCGAAGGCGAATCCCAGGTTGATGGCGAAGCGGTAGAGAGCGAACGCGGTGACGCGCTCCCCCGGGCCGGTGACGTCCGCGATCAGCGCCGAGGCGGCGGGCCGGTAGAGCTCGGCGCAGAATCCCGCGAGTGCCGTGAGCACCATGAGGAGCAGGTAGGCTTCCGCGCGCCACAGCGACAGCATGACGCACGCCGACAGTACCATCGAGAGCACGATGCTGTTGCGCCTCCCGAAACGGTCGGCCAGCCAGCCGCCGGCCAGCGACGCTCCGATGGCCCCGGCGCCGTACGCCGCCATGGCCAGGCCGGCCTGCGGCGCGGTGAACCCGCGACGCGTCAGGTAGAGGGCGAGAAAGACGAGGACGAAACTCCCGAAGCGGTTGACCAGCGTCCCCGCGAAGAGCACCCACACGGAGCGCGGCATCGCGGCGATATCGGTTCGGAAGGACACGGGGCGGCTCCTCGCTCGGGAAGGGCGAGAGTGTATCCCCGGCGTGCGGCGCTGGCAAGCCCGCGGCCGTGGTGCTTGACCGGCTCCGGTCTCGTCCCTACAATCGGTTGCAACCAACTCCGGGAGCGTTCCACACCGCCCTTCTGCTATCGTCTCGTTCGCCCGTCGCCACCGCACCCCTTCGCCGGAGGCCGGCCGCATGTCGTTCGCTCGCCCTCTCCCCGCCCGGCTCATCGCCGCCTCGGCCGCCCTCGTGACCGCCGCCGTCCTCGCACCCGCGGTCGCGACCGCCTCACCCGCGGCGGACGCCGACTCGCTGTACACGGCGCTGCATCCCCGGCTGCTCTTCTCCCGCGACCAGCTTCCCGCGATGCGCGCCCGACTGCACGATGGCGGCGCCGACGACCTCGACTACGGGTACATCCACAGCCTGGTGGACACGCTCTACCCCGTCACCCCGCTCTCCGACCTCATGAACCAGACCTTCGGGATCCATTTCCTCCTCAATATCGGGCTGGTGTCGCACCTGGACGATCCCCCGGACGCCGCCGCGCTCGACCTCGGCCGCCTGCTCACCATCGCCGTGACGGACAGCTTTGCGCCCGACGACAACGTTTTCTACTCACCGGTGCGCACACGCATCCTCTCGTTCGGTTACGACATGTGCATGGACACCGCGACGCCCGCCGAGCGTGCGCTCGTCCGCAACGAGATCGAGGCGTATATCGATTCGGTCATGACGGAACACAACTACGAGCGCTGGCTGCATCCGCCCTATGTGAGCAACATCTCGGCGATGATCGGCTCCGCGCTGGGGCTGGCGGCGATCTGCCTTTCCGACGAGCTTCCCGCCCCGAAGGTGGCGGCCGCCCTCGCGCGCGCCGACACCTTCGTCGCCGTGTGGGAGCGCCATCTCCTCGACCCGGACGGCTCCTGCAAGGAAGGGGTCCAGTACGGCGCGTGGAGCCTCAACCACCTCACGTACTACTTCGCGGCACGCAAGCGCTACGACGGCACCGACTACTCGCTCGACCCGGCCATCCGCGCCGTGGAACGCTGGCTGGCCTACGAGCTGCTGCCCGAGCCGGGGGCCCGCGTGAACAACCTCAACGATACCGCGTACCTCAACGCGCCCGTCACGCGCCACGGCACCTACGTGAACTGGGCCATGACGGCGTGGTCGAGCGGGCTGGCGGCGTGGCTGTGGGATCGCATCTTCGGCACCTACGGCTACGACTGGAAGCTCAACGAGGACCGCGCCAGCACCGTGCTGTGGTGGCGCCCGATCGCGCAGCAGTCGCCGAACCAGCTCCTCCCGCGCGCGTTCCTGTGGAAGGACCGCGGCCTCTACTATTACCGGACGGGCTGGCCGGCCGGGGGCGCGTCCGACGACGTCGTGTTCACGTTCTACTCCGGGAAGTTCCACGGCGGACACTGCCAGGAGGACCAGAACAGCTTTACGCTGTACGCCTTCGGGACGCGCTTCGCCGCCGACAACGGCTTCGACACCCTGAACTGGCGGAGCCTCGCGCACAACATGATCTTCATCGACGGAAACGGGCAGCACCACGCGGGGACCACGTACGGGACGGACGGACGGATGGCCGATCACGTGCTCACCGACTACGGCGATTACCTTCTCGGCGACGCCACCGACGCCTACGCATCCCTGAGCCCCTACAACAGCCCGGGCGTTCCCTTCCCCGAGGACGACTGGTCGGCGGGCGACACCGGCAACAATCCGGTGGACTACGCGCTGCGCCGCTGGCTCGTCGTCCACCAGGGGGAAACACCGCCCTACTTCGTCCTGCTCGACGACATCAAGAAGGACGACGCGGTCCGCGTCTACGACTGGCGCATGCACACCGAGGGGACCAGTACCGTCGACATCGGCGCCGACCCGATCCGCATTTCGTCTACACGCGGCGCACTCGACATCGACGTCGTCGTCCCCGCGCCGGCAGACGTGACGCCATCCGTCGACAGCTACGTCAATCTGAGCGCCGATCCCGACACGCGCGTGCTGGTCCTGTCGCACACGGCCGACGCCGCGCAGTTCGCGCTGGTGCTGCGCCCCCGGGCCGCGGGCGCGTCCGGTCCCGTGGCGACGCGAACCACGACGCCGTGGGGCGGGACCGAGCAGCTCGCGTGGCCGGGCGGACCGACCGACCTGATCGTCGCCAATCCGGCACGCGACACGGTCTCGGTCGACGCGGGGCCGTCCGCCCCGTCGGCCGTCTCCACCGACGCGCGCCTCGGGCAGCTTCGCTTCTCGGGGACGTCGCTGCAGCGCTACATCCTGGTCGACGCCACCACGTGCACGGCCGGCACGGTGCCGTTCGTGCGGATGGAGGACGCGTCCGCGTCGATCGTCTTCGACGGCCGTGTGGTGTCGATCGACCGCGACGACGCCGTGTTCACCCTCTACGGTCCCGGCGTGGTCGAGGTCCGCGGCAACGGGCGCGCGCTCGCCTTCGACCGCCACGGCGACTTCGTCAGCCGGGGCACGGGCACGCCACGCGCGGCGCCGCCCGCGCTGCGCGTGTCCGCGTACCCGGTGCCGTTCCGGACGTCGGTGTCCCTGGTGGTGGAATCGCCCGCGGCCGAACCGGGTGCGGTCACGATGTACGACGTCGCGGGCCGGCTGGTGCGGCATGCGTGGAGCGGCATGCTGGTGGGAGGTCGGACGTTCCTGTCGTGGGACGGGCGCGACGACAACGGGCAAACGGTGGCGTCGGGGGTCTACTTCGCGCGCGCGCGGTCAGGAACGGGCGTTCAGACGGTCAAGATCGTCCTCGTGCGCTGAGACGGTACGCGCCGGGGCCTGGGCGAGCGCGCACCGCGCGCACGCCGTCTTTTCGCGGCGGTGGCGGATCCGGTCCTTCACCAGCCACGCCGCGGCGGCGATCGCCGCCACCGTCACCACGATGTTCTGCCACAGGTGCGCCGTTTCCATCATCCAAGCCCCAGCAACTTCCCGCCCTGGTACACCGCGAAGCTCGCGCCCCAGGCCATCGCGTTCATCATCACGACCATGAGGATGGGCCATCGCCACGAGTTCGTCTCCCGTCGGACCACGGCCACCGTGGACATACACTGGCACGCGAGCACGAAGAACACCATGAGGCTGATCGCCATCAGCGCATCGTACGTGCGCACGCCGGTGTCCGGGTCGGCCGCCGTTCGCAGCTTCTCGCGCAGCGTTTGTATCCCCTCCTCGCTCTCGCCCAGGTTGTACACGGTCGCCATGGTCGAGACCATGACCTCGCGCGCCGCGAACGACGTGATGAGCGCGATGCCGACACGCCAGTCGAACCCGAGCGGCGCGATGGCGGGCTCGAGCAGCCGTCCGCCCCGACCCGCGAAGGAGTCGCGCAGGTTGAGCCCGGCCAGCTCGTTGCGCAGGTGTTCGGCGGTTGCGTGGTCGCCGTGCATCTCGGCGGCCTCGGCGCGCTTCTCCAGCCGCTTGCCCTCGGCGCCGGCGCCGGGATAGCTGGCGAGGAACCAGAGCACCACCGATACGGCCAGGATCACCGTTCCCGCCTTGCGCAGGAAGAGCATGCAGCGATCGCGCACCGTGACCAGCGTCGAACGCCATTCCGGCATCCGGTACGGGGGCAGCTCCATGATGTAGAGCTGCTTGCCCCCGCGCAGCGCGGTGCGCCTGAGCACGCTCGCGACGGCGATCGCGGCCACGATGCCGAGGAAGTACATCGAGAACAGCGTGATCCCGGGCAACGTCAGGAACCCAAGCACCTGGCGGCGCGGGATGAAGGCGCCGATGAGGAGCGCGTAGACGGGAAGGCGCGCCGAGCACGACATGAAGGGCGCGATCATGATGGTCGTGATGCGGTCGCGGCGGTTGTCGATCGTGCGCGTCGCCATGATGCCGGGAATGGCGCACGCGAACGACGAGAGGAGCGGAATGAAGGCTCGTCCCGAGAGCCCCACGCGGGCCATGACGCGGTCCATCAGGAACGCCGCGCGCGCCGTGTACCCCGATCCCTCCATCAGGGAGAGGAAGAAAAACAGCACCGCGATCTGCGGAATGAAGGTGAGTGTCGCTCCCACGCCGGCGATGATTC
>CAZCQM010000087.1:0-11669 GCA_964500785.1 uncultured bacterium | reverse complement strand
CCCCACGCCCAGGACCTCCAGGTGCGCGCCGAACGACTCCACGTGGCGCCGCAGCTCACCGATGACTTCGATGGTGTCCTTGATGGGATTGCCCCTGGAGAGCTGATAGGACTTGGCCAGCACCTCGCGTTCCGGGTTCAAGAGGATGGCCTTCGTCGACGTCGAGCCGCCGTCGAGGCCGATGAACGCCTGCACGGTCTCGCCCGCCGCGAACGTCGCCGGCTCGAAGGGCACCGGCTTGTAGCGCTCCCGGAACGCGCCGAGGTCCTCGTTGTCCTTGCTCAGCCCGGCGCTCGCCCTGGCCCGGGATTTCTTGCGGCCGTTCTGCAGGTAGTCCTCGAGCGTCGCCCAGCCCGCGTAGACGCCGACGTCGTCGTCCTCGTCCTTGCCGTATTCCACGGCGCCGATCGCGGCGTAGTACTGCGCGTTCTCCGGCACGACGATGAGCGACTTCGGGTCCGTATCCTCGGGCAACGCGACCTCGCGCTCCTTCCACGTGATGGGGATGTTGTGGCGCCACGCCTCGCGCATGCCGCGGATGTAGGTGTTGGGGCCGCCGAGTAGGATCACCTCGGGGCGCAGCGTGTGGCCGCGCGTCAGCACCGAAAGGTTCTGGCCGACGATGGCCTCGAACAGGCTCGCCATCAACTCTTCGGTGGCGATGCCCTGCTTCTGCAGGCCGTTGATGTCGGTCTCGGCGAAGACCCCGCACTTGCCGGCGACGGGGTGGAGCTTGACGCCGTCGTAGCCCTGCTCGCACA
Organism: uncultured bacterium; assembly: GCA_964500785.1. Taxonomy (GTDB): domain Bacteria; phylum Krumholzibacteriota; class Krumholzibacteriia; order WVZY01; family JAKEHA01; genus JAKEHA01. The sequence goes on along the minus strand of CAZCQM010000087.1, from coordinate 10,908 downwards.
GCTCCTCGGGCGGGATGCGGAGCTTGGCGTTGATCTTGTCGATGACCGCGCCCGTGCCGCCCGCGCACTTGTCGTTCATCGACGGGATCTTCTTCTTGCGCCCGGTCTCGGGGTCTTCCTTGAAGATGATGATCTTGGCGTCCTGGCCGCCCAGCTCGATCACCGAGCCCGCGCTGGGGTGGACCTTCTCCACCGCGAGGCAGACCGCGTTCACTTCCTGGACGAACTTGGCGCCGATGCGCGGCGCGATCGACATGCCGCCGCTGCCGGTGATGAAGACGCGCGAGGTCTTCTCGCGCGTGGCGGCGGCGACGCCGTCGACTTCGTCGTCGATGCGCTTGAGGAACTCGAGGACCTTCTCCGGCTGCCGGGTCTCGTGGCGCTGGTAGTCCTGCCAGAGGACGCGGTCGGTTGCGGAGTCGACGACGACCGCCTTGACGGTGGTCGACCCGACATCCATGCCGATGAGGTACCGGGCGGGCATGGGCGCTAGCATAGCACACCGGCCCGGCACGGCAATGGAATAGTGGAAAAACGTTCCTCTTTTCGAAACACCTTTTCATATGGGAAGTTAGCGCAGATCGCGGGGCACGTTGATCGCTTCACCGCGGTGATTTATACTGGTTGCCTGCCCCGGATGACACACGAGGCGGCGATTCGACGGCGGGATGCCGGCCAACTTCGGGACCCTCCCACCTGTATTGCCGTTAGAGCTGTCCGTGCCCTCCGCGGCACCACCTCTTCTCCATGGCCGCAAGCCGGAAAGAACCGCCATGAGACCGTTGTGTGCTGTCTCGGCTTCCATGCCGTCGCTGCATCCCCTCCCGATGCTCCGTCACCGGTCTCCATGCCGTTTCGCTCGGGCGAAGGGCCGATGGTGATCGTCATGCTCCAGTAGTCACCCCCGACAGGAGGCAATGCCATGCGACCCCTGACGCCCCTCATCCTGTGTCTGTTGCTCATCCCGTCGATGGCGTCCGCGCAGATCGACTGGGAACGATTCTTCGACCACCCCGTGCGTGATTTCGACACCGGTTATCCCCCGGTGCCGCTCCCACCTCCGACAGTCATCGCTGACTACACGTTCGAGGGCTGCTCGCCCGAAGGCTGGACGACGAACGACATCACGTCCCAAGACGCCTATTTCCACGTCGACGACTTCGCGGGCCTCTCGGCGCCGTACGGGCCGATCGCCGGCACGAAGTCGCTGTGGTGCGGGGCCCGCCCCGGGGGCTCGGAACCGCTCTGCACCTATATGATGCTCCCCGGCTACGGCAACTACTGGGTCCAGTACTGGACCACCGACAGTTGCCTGCCCGTCAGCGGCGACGTCTCCATTTCGTTCGCGGCGTCGTGGGACACGGAGGCGGGATACGACGCGACGTTCGTCGAGTACGACGCTTGCGACGACAACTGGACGGTCGCGGGCGGCGGATTCGGCGTTTTCGATGGACTCGGGTCGACGCCCTTGGCCACGATTACGATTCCCGCAGCTGCCCACACTGGAAACGTCCGAGTTCGCTTCCGCTTTCAGTCGGACAACGCGTGGAGCGACGAGGATGCTTTGTACAATACCAATGGCGCCATCATCGTCGACAACCTCGTCGTCGACGACGGCGGAGGCAACGTGGTCCCGGCCGAGAACTTCGAGGGTGAAGCGGTGGGGTCGTTGTCCTCCAACGACTGGCAGGCCAGCGGGCGGACGGGCCGCGGCGACTTCGCCGCGCTGTTCTCGGGCGGGACGCTCGTCCAGGAGGACCCGGCGTATACGAATCTGTCGTGCCTGTGGGCGTTCATCAGCGGATCCACGGTGAACTATGGATGCGGGGGACACGCGGGTCAGGCCGCCGTCCCGTACGTGCAGGACGACACGGCCATCTGGAACGACATTCGCTCCCCGTGGATTCCGTTTACGGGCCCGTCCGGCTATTCGACCACCCTGAAGTTCCAGGTGTACCGGGACCTCCCCATGGACAATCTGGTCTTCTACGAATGGTGGGTTCGCGAATTCCTGTTCCTGGCGTCCTGCCCTTCGGAATGGCGCAACAACAACTTCGTGTACCACTCGGATCGGAAGGACTGGTACACGCAGACGGTGTCGCTCACCCCGTACATCCACACGACGACTTCGTCCGATCAGCTCCAGGTGTCGTTGCGGGTCGTCGATCTTTCGCCGTACTGGAGCGGACTGTACGGGACGGGCGCGTGTCATTCCCACGCCCCGTTGATCGACAACGTACAGATCCTCCGGGAGTTCGGGGCGACCTTCGTGGCGCGCTCTCTCTCACTCTTCCAGGACCGGTTTCCGGAGAACGGGACGACGACGGGAACTGTGCGCGTCGACGGGGTCGACTCGGATTTCTTCTCCATCCAGATCGTCGACCCGACCGCGCCCATCGACTACCTGATCCCGGGCGATCCCAACAGCGGTCCCGCGGTGTTCTGCAGCGTCCACAACCTGCCCAACAAGGTTGGCGCGATCGTCAGCGGAGGACAGCAGTGGCCCGTAGTCAGCACGGGACAGGACTGGACCGTCGTCCAGATGTCGACCGGCTCCGCGCCCCACGAGTACATTGTGGACCTGAACGATCAGCTCTACACCCCGGGTGACAAGGTCGAGTACTACATCTCGGCCCGGAACAAGGACGGTGTCTACAGCTACTGGAGCGCCGCCACCGGGCAGGCCAGCGAGGTCACCGCCCAACAGTACCCGATGGAGATGACATGCCTGCCCACCCTCCCCGCCGTGGTCGCAAACCAGCCCACCGCCGTGGAGTTTCTATACGTGGACGGGTTCAGCGGCCTCGGAGCGCAACCGCTCATCGAGACCGCCATGTCGAACCTCGGACTGACCTGGGACCGGTTCGATCGCAACGAGCCCCTGCAGGCCAGGGCCAACGGCCTCGGCGACCTCGCCACGTACGAGCAGATCGCGCAGTACGACTGCATCATCTGGAACACAGGCGACATCTACAACAATGTGTTCACGGATGCCGACTTCGAGCTGATGTTCAAGTATTTGGAACAGAAACCCAACGCCCGCCTCTTCCTGACCGGTGACAACGCAGCGAAGGCCCTGGCGACGTCGACAAGTCCGGCAGCCGCCAACCTGCGCGCGAGCTACTTCAACTTCACGTTGCTCGCCGACGACCACCACAACATCCTCCCGGCGGTCTCGCCGCCGATGACGGGCGTCGCGGGAAGCCCCTTCGACGGTCTGACCACGCTGGCGTTCGTCGGCGCCAAAGGCCAGAGTCATTTTGACGTTCTCGCGCCCGACGGCTCGGCCTTCATGGGGATGGTGTACGGCGGAGATCCGCAGATGGGCGCCCTCCTCTTTCAGGAGCACAACACCGCGAGAACCGCGCTGGCGGGATTCAGCCTGCACGCGGTCCGCGACGACGGCATCACCACACTCCCCGACCGGGTGGCGGTCCTGAGCGATCTGCTCACCTACTTCGGCAAGCAGACCTCCCCGGTGGGCGTCGGCTCCTCGGCAAAGCGGGACTTTCTGGCTCAGAACGTTCCCAACCCGTGCAATCCGTCGACGAGGATCGCGTACTCCATGTCCCGCGCGGGCTCGGTGACGCTCCGCGTCTACGACGTTGCAGGACGGCTGGTCCGGACGCTCGTCGACGACGACCATTCACCCGCGGGTCGGGCCGAGGTTGCCTGGGACGGACGTGACGATCGTGGCGCGTCAGTTGCGAGCGGGGTCTATTTCTATCGGTTGGAAGCGGGCAGTTTCGTCTCGACCCGCAAGATGGTTCTTCTGAAGTAGCACGAAAGCACGAAGCTCGAGCGCGGCCCGGTCGCGGATGGAGATCCTTCGGCGGCCGGGTACCCGCACCCGCGCACAACGGCACGACAAGGCACTGCGAGGGAAAAACTCAGGAGACCCTGTTTTCAAGCGGCGTTTCGGGTGCTCTCCCGATTCATCCGCTCCGCGACGTGCAGGACGAAGTTCGCCGCTTTGCCGATGACGTCGTCGCGCTTGGGAACGACGTAGAGCGCGCTTTTCATCTCCGGGTGCGCGTCGACGTAGGCCTTGAGCTCGTCGAGCGTGCGGCCCGTTTTCGCAAGTGCCTCGGCGAATTCCTGCTTGGCCTTGATGCGCGCGTTTCCGAGCGCCATCTGGACGCGCGAGTGCGCGTTGATCTCCCCTTCACCGCTCGTTTCGATGGGCAGGTAGATCATATCCTTGTAGTGCTCGGTGACCGCCGCCTGCGCGCCGTCGGACTGCGTGCTGGGCATACATCCGAAAGGCTTCAGCGAGACCACCATGTGGGCGATTCCCTTGCTGGAGTAGTAGATGTTCTTCGCCACCTCGAGGTGTCCCTCGCCGCCCGCCGCGCGCGAGTTGTAGTACGGGTGCCCCATGCGCTGGAGCTCGTACTGGCACACCAGCTCGTGCAGGATCCCGCCGCCGAGCGCTTCCTGGAGGCGCGTGTACTCGCGCTTGAAGATCCTCTCCGCGATCGTCATGCGTGTGTAGCGCTTGCGGAAGCGGGCCTCGACCGCCAGGCGCCGGTGCGGCGTCTTCCATGACGGCATCACGGCCCGGTCCTCGATGCCCTTGCGGTCGCGGAGCTTCTGCTTGAACTGGTGAATCATGTACATGATCCAGGTGCCGATGGGCTCGACGATCACCTCGGCCCCCTCGTTCTCGAGGAAGCGGAACATGTTGTAGTTCCCGTCCCCCTCGGTGGTCTGCGCCCAGAACTCGCCGGTGATCTTGACGACCGGCTTCACGCGGAAGCGGTCGACATCGATCTCGCGGAAACGGTCGCGCACGGCATGGAGGGCGTCGGTGTAGTACGACGTGGAGAGCTGGCGCGAGAACTTCATCGCGTAGTCGGTCTTGTTGTAGAGGCCGACGCTACGGAGCGTCTTCTCGACACCACCGGCGAGCGTCGGGCGCGGCTGGTTCTTGAGAACGTCCGCCAGGCGCTCGCGCGCTTCGTCCAGGACTGCGTTCGTCCGTCCCTCCTCGACCTCGTAGGGGCGCACGAGATAGCCGATCTCGTTGAGCATGTCGCCCATGTTCATCGCGTTCAGCATACCGAGAAAGAAATCGAGGTTCATCTCGATGCCCGCTTCCAGGTCCTCCTGGGAGAGCCCCTTCGACTGCTGGAACAGCATCACGCGGAAGTCCCCGAACCCGGAGTTGCGCAGCGCGAGGCGATACTCCGCCTCGTACATCCCGAAGCGGCACGGCCCGCACGCGCCCGCGGTGATGAAGACGTAGTCGTTGCAGATCTGCTCGCGCGTCATCCCCTTCGCCTCGAGGCCATGGAGGAACTGCACCAGGTTACCGACGGTAAAGTACGTCGGATTGCACTGGCCGTTGTTCCCGTACTCCTTGCCGAGCTGGAACGCCTTGACGTCGGGCGTGGGCACGACCTCACACTTGTACCCGAGTCCTTCCCACGCCCCCTTGATGAGTCGCTCGTGGCTCCACGTGAGCCCGCCGAAGAGCACCGTCGTGTAGGGACGCTGGTCGCGGGTGAACGGGCGCTCGACGGGACGCTTGAAGTGCCGGACGGGTGGCTTGTGCGGCGCGCCGGTCGGCGCGGGCGAACGTCGGGGCGTCGGGGGAGCGGTTTTTTCCAGGTTGAGCGTCATGTGCGGCCTCCTCTTTCGCGGAATTCTGATCGAATGGCGTCAGTATCCCGGAATGCGCCCGGTCGCGCAACGAAATAGTGGAAACGATTTCTTCTATTTCTCGCCGCCGTTCGGCGACGCCGATAAGTCAATGTCCGCCAGTGAAATACGCGCTGCACCCGGCATCGCGATGCTGCCGACGAAGAGCGTGTCGCCGTAGCGGTGCACGCTCGTCACGGCGCCGTACCTGCCCGCCGGATCGTGGAAGCAGGCGCGGACCGTTCCCCCGGTGTCGATGCCCACGACGCACCCGTCGTAGCCGCGTCCGCTCCGGTACCACGGCATGGGATGCGGAATGCTCGCGTGACGCATCCGCGCACGCGCGCGGCGCACGCCCGGACGGCGCGCGAAGCGCTCGTACCCGGGCTGGCGGCTCCCCACCAGCGCCGCCCAGAACATGCCGTCGCCGTCGTAGGAGATGTTGTCCAGGTACGCGGGGAATCCGTCCGCGAAGACTTCCCGCTCGCCGGCGCGCGGGCCCTGGAGCCACACGCGGACGATGCGCGGTGCGAGCATCTCGCAGACCAGGATGTACCGCGCGTCCGGGCCGAGCGCGACGCCGTTGGGATAGTGCAGGCCCGTCGCGCGCACCGACGTCGTTCCCGTTGCCGGGTCGTACGACAACAACCGCCCCGACGCACGCCCCTCCCAGTAGTCGATGTGAAGGTCGTGCGGATAGTGGGTGCACATATCCGAGAACCACACCACCCCGTCGGCGTCGATGTCGACGCCGTTGGCGAATCCGATCGGCGTCCCCTCGGCGTGGTCCGTCAGCAGATCGACGCCGCCGCGGCGCGTCACGCGCAACAGTCCGCGCAGCGGGTCCGCGACGACCAGGTCGCCCCCGCGGTCGAAGAAGACGCCCAGCGGGCGCCCACCGGTATGCGCGACGTCCTCGCAGCGCCGCCCGTCGGGGTCGAAGCGGACGATGCGGCCGTCCAGCAGGCCGGTATAGAGCAGGCCGTCGGGCCCCATCACCATGTCTTCGGGGCCGCGGCCGATTTCGAGGAGCGTGAAGGCAGGCGACGGGTTGCGGCGGGCGAGCGGGCCCGTCCAGCCGCGGTTGGGTCCCGGCGTCCACACCACCGGGCGAACCCACGTCGGCCACAACGCGAGGTATCCGAGTCCCGCGGCGATCGCCGCGAGGATCACGAGCGCCCCGACGATCACTCAGCCACCTTCGCGAACATCACCTGATCGATGACCTGGTGGTCCTTGACGGCGCTGCGGCGCAACACGCCTTCGCGCACGAACCCGGCCTTCTCCAGGACGCGCATGGAGGCCAGGTTCCACTCGAAGACCTCCGCATGCAGGCGATGCAACCGGAGGAGATCGAAGGCGTAGTTGCACATGGCTATCACCGCTTCCGTCGCGATGCCGCGGTTCCAGTACTCCTCGCCGAGCCAGTATCCGAGCTCGGCGCTCATGCGATAGACATCCTCGCCCCGACGGATGCCGATGGCGCCGACCGCGAAGCCGTCGACATCGATCGCGAACACCTGGTTGAGCCCGTCGTGGCTCGCCAGCCGGACCCACGCACGCGCATCGGACTGGCGGTAGGGATACGGGAACGAATCGCGGACGTTCATCCAGACCCTTCGGTTGTTGGCGTGACGAACGAGCGACGGCTCGTCGCCCCGGCGGAACTCGCGGAGCAGACACTTCTCGCACTGCATGCGGATGGGTACGGTCTTCATGGTCGGATTGGGAGTCGCGCGGCGACCGCGCACTCGGCATGCTCCGGTCGAACGCCAACGCCCCAGTATACTACGGCGGGCCGGATCTCAGGCGATCTTGATCAGGATCAGCCCCCCCACCACCAGCGCGATGCCGATGCGGCGCGCGGCGCCGAGCCGCTCCTTGAGCAGGAACGCCCCGAGCAGTGCTGCGATCACCACCGAGAATTCACGGACCGCAACGACGTAGCCGACGGGCCCCAGCGAATACGCGAAAAGAATGATCAGGTAGGTCAGCGGCGAGGCGATGGCGATGATCCAGATCGCCCGCCGGTGCGTCCGGTAGGTGGCCGGGAGCGAAGGGCGCACGCGCCGCCAGCCTATGGCGCCCAGAAGCAGGGCCCCAACCGCCGTCTCGATGGCGAGGTAGGTTGGCGGACTCATCGCGTCGACTCCCCTGTCGTCGATCAGCGAATAGCCCGTGATCGTAGCGGCCGTGAACAGGGCCATGAGCACGGCGTGCGCGCGGACCGGTTCGGCGCGGCGCTGGTAGCCGAGTGTCAGGACCCCCGCGCACACGGAGGCGATCCCGGCGCCCCCGAGTGGCGAGAGCCGGTCGTGAAAGAACACCATGGACCCAAGGGCCGTTCCCAGGACGCCGGTGCCGCGGGCGATCGGGTACGTCAGTGAGATCTCGCCATGGCGGTACATGCGCGCCAGACCCCACCAGTAGCCGCAATGGACGACTCCGCTGATCAGCGCCAGATCGAGGCTCTCGCGCCCGATCGGCTCGCCCCACTGCCACGCGATCGCGGTGGGGGTGACCACGATGACGGAAAGACACGCGCCCATCCACAACACAGTCAGGCTGCCGCCCGCGTGCTTGGCAAAGTAGTTCCATCCGGCGTGCATGAACGCCGCCGTCAGTATCAGCGCCAGCAGACCAAACGACATGGCGGGGACGGTAGCACATTCGTGCGGCAAAAAAGAGGGCGCCCGGGAAGCGGCCCCGGACGCCCTCGTTGGTCGCGAACGCGCTGCGGTCTAGTGCAGGTCGTAGCCCGTGAGCGGATGGATCTGGAGGTTTCCGCCCTGCGGATATCCCCAGACCTGGTAGATGACCGGACTGCTCGGATCCGTCGTCGCGTGGATCGTGATCCGGTAGAAGTCCGGGCAATCGCAGTTGACCAGCGGCTCGCCGCCGTGCAACCCGAAGCCCGTGTCCGGGCAGTGGTTCGAATTGCCTTTCAAGCGACCCGGCTCGCCGCCGTCGTCGATGTTGACCTCGAACCAGTGGAGCGACTCGCCCTCGACCACATACTGGGCGATGAGCGCCGACGGATCCTTCACATTGTGGAAGTTACCGACGCCCCAGAAGTCGATCTGCTTCGCGGGCGCGGGACGCGCCGGATCGCAGAATCCGGGGTCGCTGCACTCGATGCGATCGATCTCCGTGCCGTCCGGCGCGCTCGACGTCCCGCCATGGAACGAGAAGCTGCCGTCCGGGCCGCTGTGGTTGTTGTGCTCCCACTCGCCCTTCGGCTGCGGCTGGAGCGCCGTGTTGGCGCCGGCCTGCCCGCCGAACGTGTAGCGGTCGCGATTGCACTTGCCCTCGAGCTCCGTGCCGTCCCAGTTGCCGAACTCGTCGACGCCGCCGCCGGTGACGCGGCAACCCGTACCGTCTTCGCACAGGCCGGCGTCGCGCGACAGGTCGACGTCGCCGCAGTCCAGCGTGAAGCAGTCCGTGCAACCATCCGTGCCGGCGTCGCTGTCGAGGCCGTCGTTGGTCCCCTGGTCCCGGGGTGAGAACACACTGCCGTCCAGAGCCGTGAAGCAGAGCTTGTACGAGCCCGCGGGAAGACCGGTGAACGAGTACCCGCCGCTGGCACCGGTCGTCGTCGTGGCGACGAGGTCGCCGTCGCAGGTGTACAGGTTGACTTCGACACCGGGGACGCCATTTTCGTCCTTGTCCTGGAGGCCGTTGCAGTTCTCGTCGAACCACACGCGGTCGCCGACGGCCGCGGTGCACACGTCACCGCAGCAGATGCCGGCGTCCATCGTCATGTGGAGCTCTCCGTCGGACAGATTGGTGCAGTAGCCGTAGCCCTCCGGGCCCACGTCGCTGTCGTTGGGCACGTCGCGGACGTCCTCGGGCTGGCCGACGTTGGCCGGCGAGAACTGGCAGCCTTCCGGCAACTCGACGAAGATGTAGTAGTTGTCCGGCGCGGGGCCGCACAGGCGATAGTACCCGTTCTCGTCGGTGACGGTCTCGTCCACCAGCGTGTCCTCGGGGCACTGATACATTCTCACGGTGACCCCTTCGAAACCGGGCTCACCGTCGTCCTGAATACCGTTGCAGTTGAGATCCTGCCAGATGAAATCGCCCAGGCATCCCGTGCCGGGCGGAGCGTTGAAATTCGGGCCGACGATCGGCGACTGCTGGGTCGCGGTATCGGTCGGCCGATCGGATGATGTCGTACACCCTGCCGCAGCAAGGGCAATGGTACACGACACCAGGAGGCGTAGGTGCCGACGCATGGCTCTTCTCCTTGACGGTTGAACGTTCTGTCTGATTGAGGGGACGGCCGGACTGCGCCGGCCCCGCGGCCCTTTTTCTCGGGGCGATTGCGACACCCTGCGGTACGTCGCAACACTCTACTGTACCATGGGAAAGTCCCGGGTGTCACCCGGGAAGTGGTGGTTCACAGCATGAGGACGCCACTTTCTCGGTCCCGGGGGGTCCAGGGCCCGCGCTTCACGCTCACGTCGCCGCGGGAAGACGCCACGCCGCCCGGTGCCGAGACGTTGAACCACACGCGGTAGTTGCAGTCCGGCACGAAGGCGATGATGGTCGTCCCTTGCGGCGGTACTCCCCCGAGTCACGAGCGTACCGCCTCTGGCTGCCGAGCAACCCTCTCTACATGTTCCGCCGGTACTCGCCGCCCACCTCGAACAGAGCCTGTGTCATCGTCCCCAGCGAGCACACCTTGGCGGCTTCCATGAGCTGGTCGAACACGTTGCGGTTCTCTATCGCCGCGCGCTGGATGGAGCGGACCGCCTCCTTCGCCCGGTCCCCCGCCCGCTCCTGGAGCGCGTGGACGGCCTCGATCTGGCGCTTCTTCTCCTCCTCGGTGGCGCGGATGACTTCGCGCGGCAGCACCGTGGGCGACCCTTCCGACGAGAGGAAGGTGTTCACGCCGACGACGGGCAGATTCCCGGAGTTCTTCAGCGTATCGTAGTAGAGACTCTCCTCCTGGATCTTGCCGCGCTGGTACATGGTATCCATCGCCCCCAGCACGCCGCCGCGCTCGGTGATGCGATCGAACTCCGCCAGCACCGCTTCCTCCACCAGGTCGGTCAGCTCCTCGATGATGAACGCGCCCTGCAGCGGGTTCTCGTTCTTCGCCAGCCCGAGTTCCTTGTTGATGATGAGCTGGATGGCCATCGCGCGCCGCACCGACTCCTCGGTGGGCGTGGTGATGGCCTCGTCGTAGGCATTGGTGTGCAGGCTGTTGCAGTTGTCGTAGATGGCGTACAGGGCCTGCAGCGAGGTGCGGATGTCGTTGAA
>CAZCQM010000086.1:6148-11733 GCA_964500785.1 uncultured bacterium | reverse complement strand
GAGATGGCGGGCGTGATCATGCCGTCTCCATACAGGAGCGCCGCGCCGAACAGGCCCAGCATGAGGAGCAGCCACTGCGCGTGCCGGCGGTGTCGCTTTTTCTCTTCGCGCGCGGGGTCGACCACGAGCGCCATGAGGGCCAGGATGCCGCCTTCGCCGTCGTTGTCGGCGCGGAGCACGACGGTGATGTACTTGATGGAGATGACGACGATCAGGGACCAGAACACGAGCGAGAGCACGCCGAGCACGTGGTCGGGCGTGGCCGCGATGGCGTGGGGCCCGTGAAAGCACTCCCGGATGGCGTAGAGGGGGCTGGTCCCGATGTCGCCGTAGACGACGCCCAGGACGGCGAGCGACAGGGGGAGAGAGCGGCCGTTCTTATCGGACTTCTGCACGTGAATGTCGGAGTTTAAGAGACACCCGGTTCGCGACCGAGCCGATCGATCGCGTCCCGGTTGCGCCACTATATAACACGTCGGGCGCGCCGGACAAGAACGCGACCGAACACGACTGATTACGCTTGCGCCGGATTCCGCGTTGCCATAACGTTCTGGAATTGTAACTGGAGATTTCTAACCCCTTTACACATGCAATACACTGCGCAGAATCAGTAAACACCACACGCGCAAGGTTCATCCCGTGAAGACACGATCAATGATATGGCTGCAAGCGCACCGCTTGCACATTGTCGCGCTCGGCGTACTCATCGCCGGGCTGTTGGCGCCCGCGTGCGCCGCGGCGGCCGAGGAGGCGTCGAGCCATCTCGGAGCATCGCTCCAGATATGGTGGATTCTTCCCTTCGCCGGGATCCTGCTGTCGATTGCACTCTTCCCGCTCTTCGCGCCGAACTGGTGGCACCATAATTTCCCCATGGTGTCGGCGCTGTGGGCGATCGCGCTCGCCGTCCCCTTCGCACTCGTGCACCGGGGCGAAGCGATCCACGCCATGCTGCACATCTACCTGGCGGACTACATCCCGTTCATCATCCTGCTGTGGGCACTCTACTCGGTGTCGTCCGGCATCCTGCTCACCGGCACACTGGACGGTTCGCCGCGGACGAACGTCCTGATCCTGATCGCGGGAACCGCGCTGGCGTCGTGGATCGGAACCACCGGGGCGTCGATGGTCATGATCCGGCCGTTGATGCGCTCCATTTCGTGGCGCAAGCAACGCGCCCATATCATCGTCTTCTTCATCTTCCTGGTCAGCAACATCGGCGGCGCGCTGACACCGCTGGGCGACCCGCCGCTGTTCCTCGGGTTCCTGCACCACGTCCCGTTCTTCTGGACGCTGCGGCTGTTCCCGGCCATGCTCTTCCACGCCATCCCGCTGCTGATTCTGTTCTACTTCGTGGACCGGCGCTACTACGTCCGCGAGGAACGCGAGGAGCCGGCCGGCGCCGCCGAAACCATGGGCGTGAAGGGCTGGCACAACTTCCTGTTCCTCGCCGCGATCGTCGGCGCCGTTCTCATGAGTGGTGTCTGGAAGATCGGCTACGTCGACATCCTGGGCGTCCAAGTCCCCATCGAGGGAATGCTCCGGGATTCCCTCCTGGTCGCAATCGGCCTGATTTCCTTCAAGTCGACGCCGGAGGGCATCCACAAGGCGAACCAGTTCAGCTGGTTCCCGATCAAGGAAGTCGCCATTCTCTTTGCGGGGATATTCATGACCATCGTCCCCGCCCTCGCGATCCTGAAGGCGGGCGAGCACGGCGCGATGTCGGGCCTGATCGCGCTGGCCCACAAGCCCCAGAACTACTTCTGGCTCACGGGCGGGCTTTCGAGCTTCCTCGACAACGCCCCGACATACCTGACGTTCTTCACCACGGCTCTGGGCGCCCTCTTCCCCAACATGCCGGAACCCCAGGCGGTGGCCGCGCTCGTCGCCGAGCACCACCACTACCTGCACGCAATTTCATGCGGCGCGGTGTTCATGGGCGCGAACACTTACATTGGCAACGCTCCCAACTTCATGGTGAAATCCATTGCGGAAGAAGGCGGCATCAAGATGCCGAGTTTCTTCGGCTATATGTTCAAGTATTCAATTCCGATCCTGATTCCGCTATTCTTCATCGCGACGTTCATCTTCTTCCTGTAGACGGACGTCGGGAGGCGCTATGGCAACCTACTACGAGATAGTCATCAAGGGGGACGACAGGGACGTCGTGCCGTACCTGATCGGCTATGTGGCCGGAAGTGGAGCGACGGGAATCTTCCTCGCATCGGAATCGGGCTTTCACCTGAAGGCGCTGCACGACCGGATCAAACACCACGGCGAGGTGCAGCACATCATCTGTGAGACGGGACAGCGCGCGAAGCTGCGGTCGGCGATCGAGGGAGGCGCGGGCCGCTTCGGGTTCGAGGTCGTCGACGAGACCCGCATCGAGCGGGCGTATTTCCACTTCGAGTTCAGCACGCCCAGCCGCGAGGTGGCGGCGACGATCAAGAAGGCGATCAAGTCGCTGCCCGAGGGTGTCAAGGTCGCCGACTACTCGCCCGAGGAAATCGAGCATCCGGACGCCAAAGGGACAGAAGTCTACTCCCCCGCGCACGATTACGAGTTCCGCGGCAAGGGAGTCGTCGAAGGCGATCCCGCCGGCGTCATCCAGGTCCGCCAGGCCATCGAGGACATCGAGTTCGCGAAGGCCCACGAGATCGAGCTGCACCACGCGTAGACCCACACGCCGGTTGTTCCGCGCGGGTGGCATCGAGACGGGCCCCGCGCGGGTGTCAGCGGTACTTCACGTTGCTCCGGTCGTCGAGGAATTCCTTCGGCGCAACACCGAGGATCTTCTTCATGAGGTCCGGGTCGTCGGGCAGAAGCCCCGCCGCCGGCAGGCGCCGCGTGACCTCGATCCAGTTGGGCGCCGCCTTGAACACATCTTGCAGGTAGGCCAGCCCCTCCTTCTCGTGACCGGCCGTCACCATCGTGATCGCCGCCCAGTACTTCACCTCGGCGTTGTCCGGCAGCAGCTTCACCGCGGCGCCGTATGACTTCATCGCGCCGTCCACGTCGTTGTCCGCCAGGTGCCCGTCGCCCTCGTTCATCAGGTCGTAGGCGCGATGCACGTTCACCAGGCGCCGGATCTCGACGATGGGCTCGTCGCTGTCCTCGACGCGAAGATCCATCACCTTGTCCGCCCACGGGCGTCCCGTCGACTGTGCCGGCACGATGAGAATCGCGGCGGACTGCCTGCCGCGGATGTCCCCGCCCTCCTTCTGCGCCGCGTCGAGGGCGGCCAGCAGGCGCTCGGCGAGGTCTCCCTTCGTGGTCTCGTAGGCGCGCGCCATCGCGTCCCACACCGTGTTCTTCTCCATGAGATTCGCCTGCGTGGAGTACTGCGCCCCCCTGTGGTGCCCGAACTCCGCGATGCACTTCGAGCCGCTGTGGACGGCAACGTTGCCCTCCGCGTCGACCATGGCGACCTGCCGGACCTCGCGCTGCGGATCGGCGGCGAGGAGTGCCGCGAGCGCCTGCGGCGCGGTCTTGCCGGCGCGCATCAGGTCGAGCCCCAACGGACCGTAGGAGGGCTCGGCGAACGACTGGGTCGCGACCGCGCCGACTCCGGCCTCCGCCCACGACACCACCGTCCCCACCGAGAACCAGTGCGACTGGACCGCCACCCCCAGCTCGCCGGTCACGGAGTCCCGCGCGACGATCGAGAAGGTGTGCATCGGGCGGACGACTTCCGGCGCGCGGGCCGGTCCGGCCTGGGCGCGGGTGGCGGGGGACACGAAGGCTACGAGAAGCAGCAGGGCGAGCAGGCGTTTCATGGGGTCTCCTCCCGGTTGGACCGGCGATTGACGCCGGCAGGAGAACGTCCTATTCTGGGTTCTCCCCGGCCGACGCTATCACAACCACGCGGGCCCCGGAAGCCCGCCCATCGAACGGATATGCCATGAAGCCCTCGAAGGAACCCCTGATCGAACGCTTCCTGCGCTACGTCAAGATCGACACGCGCTCCGACGAAAACTCCACCCAGTTCCCGAGCACCGCCCGCCAGTGGGACCTGCTGCGCCTGCTGCACGAGGAGCTGCTCGGGCTGGGTCTCAAGGACGCCTCCCTGGACGAGAACGGCTACGTGTTCGCCACCGTTCCGTCCAACCTTCCTCCGGAACAGGCGGAGAAGATCCCGGTCATCGGGTTCATCGCGCACGTCGACACGTCGCCCGCCATCACGGGCACCAACGTCAAGCCCGTCGTCCACGAGAACTATCAGGGCGGAGATATCGTCCTGCCCGGGGACACCACGCAGATCATCCACCCCGCGGAGTATCCCAACCTCGAGAACATGTACATCGGCATGGACATCGTGACCTCCGACGGGACCACGCTCCTCGGTGCCGACGACAAGGCCGGTGTGGCGGAGATCATGACGGCGGTCGATCTGTTTATGCGTAACCCCGAGATCCCCCGCGGGCACATCAAGGTGGGCTTCACTCCCGACGAGGAGATCGGCCGCGGCGCCGATCGCTTCGACGTGTCGCGCTTCGGGGCGAACTTCGCCTACACGATGGACGGCGGACCGCTGGGCGAGATCGAATACGAGACCTTCAACGCGTTCAGCGCGGTGGTGTCGATCGACGGCGTGGGCGTGCACCCGGGCTATGCCAAGGACAAGCTCGTCAACGCCATCCGCGCCATCGGCGATTTCGTCGCGCGGCTCCCCAGAGAGCTGAGCCCCGAGATGACCGAGAGCCGCGAAGGCTACATGCACCCCTACGTCATCGAGGGACAAAGCGAGGCGGTGAAGCTGCGCATGCTGCTCCGCGACTTCGAGATGGCCGGGATCGACAAGCAGAAGGCCATGCTGGCCAAGATCGCCGACGAGGTGCAGGGCATGTATCCGAAGGCGAAGGTGTCGGTCGACATCAAAGAGTCGTACCGCAACATGCGCTACCAGATCGAAAAGGAACCGCGGCTGGTGTCGTACGCCGAGGAAGCCATCAAGCGCATCGGCGTCAAGCCGAAGCACACCATCATTCGCGGCGGCACCGACGGCGCGCGCCTTTCGTACATGGGGCTTCCGTGCCCGAACCTCTTCGCGGGCGGCGAAGCCATCCATTCCACGCTGGAATGGGTCCCCGTGCAGGTGATGAACAAGGCGGCGGAGACGATCGTCCGCCTGTCCGAGATCTGGGCCGAGCGCTCGACGACGCGCCAGTAGGCGGCACTCAGCGTCCCGCGATCCGCTTCTTCCACGCTCCCGCCAGCCGCTGGCGGGCGTAGGCGAGTTCCACCCTCCATCGCTTCGGCGGCTCGCGCCCGTGCTCCGCGCGCAGGTAGTTCCGCGCCAGCACGAGCTGGCTCACGTCCCGCATCGACGGCCACGTGGCCTGGATGCGGGCGAACTCCTCCCCCGCGCGCCCGACGTTCCCCTGATGCGACAGGAAGCTCACGCGGGCGAGCGATACGTTGGCCGCTCCCGGCGCGTCGCCGTCGCGGGCGAGCAGCGCCGACGCGCGGTCGATCAGCTCCAGGCCGTTGCCGGTCGGAACGCGGGCGACGTGGTCGGGGAGGTTCGCGAGCGTGTCGCCCGGGATCTCTCTGGTAAGGCGGAACGCCACCGTCGTCCCGCCGCGGAC
>CAZCQM010000086.1:0-6138 GCA_964500785.1 uncultured bacterium | reverse complement strand
ACATCGTGCACCGGCTCGACACAGCGGTCGATGCACGCCATCATCATCGGCACCCAGTACGTGCCCCAGTACTTGTAGTCCTGGCAGACCAGCAGCGACACGCCCGGTATCAGGCGCTCGCGGAGCGTGAGCAGCAGGTGGCGCATCCCGCGCCACGACTTGGCCCCGTCGACGAAGAGGATCTCGACTTTGTCGTAGACACCCAGGCCGTCGAACATGGGCACCGGTGTGCCATCCGCGAAACGCTTCGCCGCCGCCTCCTCGTCCTCGATGCTCTCGTCGGGGAGGGCGAGCGCGTGGGAGACGACGACGTCGCGCAGGTCGCCGAGATTCTGGAGGAAGAAGGACTCGAAGGAATCGCCGGGCTGGAGCGGGAGCGGGGCGCGCGCCGCCATGAAGCTCCGCCACAGGAAGTTGTCGACGGCGTGGAGCCGCCCGCGCGTCTCGTGCCCGGAGGCGCGCATGCCGGCGGCCAGGCACACGGTGCTGCCGCCGAGCCAGGGCCCGATCTCCAAAACGATGCCCGCGCCCGACCACGCGCTCTTCCCCAGCCAGAAGAGATACTGCTTCTCCTCGTCGGCGAGCATCGTGGGAACGCGGCGGGGATACTCGAAAACGGTCGATTGCCACGCGCGCTGTTCCATCGCACCCGAGCTTAGCGCGGAACGCCGCCCGCGCGCCAGTCCCGAGGGACCGGGCCACCGTGCTATGATGCGCGTACCGGAAAGGAGAAACCGATGTGCCGCAATATCCGGACCCTGTTCAACTTCGAGCCCCCGGCGACGGACCAGGAGATCCGCGCCTCGGCGCTCCAGTTCGTGCGCAAGATCTCGGGAACCACGAAGCCGTCGCGCGCCAACGAGGCCGCCTTCGATCGCGCCGTCGATGACGTCGCCGCGGCGGCCCGCCGGCTCCTGGACTCCATGGTGACGAGCGCTCCCCCGCGCGATCGCGACGAAGAAGCCCGCAAGGCGAAGGCCCGCGCGGCCGCACGCTTCGGGTCCTGATCACCCGCACCGCGGACGGCTATCGCCGCATGACGTCGCGAACGAAGCGCTCTGGATCTCCCGGCGAGACGACGACGATGCGATTCGAATAGCGCAGGACCACCGCGCGCGAGTGGTCGGTGATGTACGCGCGATATGTCCCCAGCTGCTTGTTCCGGAACCACCCCGAAAACGAAAACAAGCCGCCGTTGCCGAAGACCCGCATTCCCCCCCTGACCGCGGCCGGGTCGTGTGTGGCGGATATCAGCCCCGTGCGCGGGAGGCGCGTGGCCCACAGAGGCCGCTGGACGATGATCGAATCGCGCTCGAGGGAATAGCCCCGGATGGCGAAGAGCGCGGCGGCGATGACGATGGCGAGCGGAAGCAGCGCGACCCACGAGTGCATCGGATCGCCACCCGATTCCCGGACGGCGTTCCACACCACCACCGAAGCCCCCACCGAGACCCCCGTCGCGAACACGGAGACGGCCACGAGCAGGCGGCTCCATGGTGCTTCGTAATGCAACGCAACTCCCCTTTCGCTCTACCGCCCGGAAAAGGCCAGGAAGATGATCACGACCGCGGCCAGGCCGATTCGGTAGTAGGCAAACCACTGCAGGCCGCGTTTGCGCAGGAAATTCAACAGGAATCGGACGACGATCCATCCGCCGACGGCCGACGTCACCACGCCCGTGATCAGCGCGGTCAACTCGCCGGGCACCAGCTGCGTACCGACGAGGTCCATCCCCTTCTTGACGCCCGCGCCCAGCATGAGGGGCGACGCCATCAGAAACGAGAAGCGCGCGGCCTGCTCGCGGCTGAGTCCGCACATCATCCCCGTGCAGATGGTGATGCCGGAGCGCGACACGCCGGGAATCAACGCCAGCGTTTGCGCCGTGCCGATCGCCACCGCCCGCCACAGCGTGAGGGTCGGCATGTTGCCGCCGTGGCTGAACCGCCGCTCCACCCACAGGAAGAGCAGCGCGCCCAGAATGAGCGTCACGACGATCACCGACGGGTGGCGGAAATAGTATTCGATCTGGTTCTCGAAGAAGTAGCCGACGATGCCGGCCGGGATGCACGCCGCCAGCACGTACCACGCCAGGCGGCCCGCCGGATCCGCGGGGCCGTTGCGACGCGCCACACTCCCCAGGAATCCGCGCGCCAGCCAGCGCAGGTCCCCCCAGAAGTAGACCACGATGGCGATCAGCGTCCCGATGTGAAGGGCGACGTCGAAGGTGAGCCCGTCGACCACGTCGAAGTCGAGCACCGCACGCGCCAGGATGAGATGAGCCGACGAAGAAATGGGGAGGAACTCCGTGACGGCCTGGATCAGACCCAGGATCACGGCGAGAAGGATGACACTCACGGCTGCTCCGCTCCGATCTCGGCCAGTATGAATCCGAACGGCACCTGTTCACCGACCTTGCAGTTGATTTTTCTCACGACGCCGTCGATCGGCGTCACGATCTCATTGTGCATCTTCATGGACTCCAGTACCACCACAGGTTGACCGGCCCGGACGCGTTCTCCCGGAGCCACGTGCACGGCGATGATCGACCCGGGCATGGGCGCCTCGAGGCGGCCGTCGCCGGCGCCGGCCGACCCGGCGGGGCGGTCCGCGTCGACGTCGTCGCGCGTCAGCCGATGCGTCAGTCCGTCGATGGAGATCAGCGACCCCGCCCCCCCGTTCGACACGTGCGCCACGTGCGACCGGCGATTCACGAGGAACGCCAGCGTCCCCGTCGAGACGCTCACCTCGCTGACCGGGTAGCGGCGACCATCGACGGTGACCACGAATCCGTTCCCCTCGCGATCGATGGTGACCTCCCGGGCGACGCCGTCGAGGACGAGCTTCATCGTTCGCCCCCGATCTCCCAGGCGCCGGCGCGTTCCCAGGGCGACGGCGGCTTTCCGGGGCCGTCGGATGCCGCGGCGGGGGCGCGGGTGAGACCGAGCTCCTCGATGAGGGCGGCGGCGATGAAGGCCTCGTCGGACACCTCGGGCTTCTTGACGTGCAGAATTTCGTCGGCGTGGTCGTCGAGGAATGCGGTGTGAACATCGCCGGAGATGAACCGGGGCAGCCGGAGGATCCGCTTGTGCATGTCGATGCTCGTCTGCACGCCGTGGACGACGTACTCGCGCAGCGCCCGGAGCATCCTCCGGCGCGCCATCTCCCGGTCTTCCGCGTACGAAATCAGCTTGGACAGAATCGGGTCGTAGTACGGCGTCACCTCCCAGCCCTCGTAGACGCCGCTGTCGTTACGGATCCCGGGGCCCGCGGGCTCGTGCAGGTAGGAGATCACGCCGCACGAGGGGATGAAGTTTCGCGTTTCGTCCTCCGCGTATATGCGGCACTCGATGGCCCATCCGCGCTGCACCAGGTCCTTCTGCTCGAACGCGAGCGTCTCGCCGCGCGCGATCCGGAGCTGCCACTGCACGAGGTCGATGCCGGTGACGCACTCCGTGATCGGGTGTTCCACCTGGATGCGCGTGTTCATCTCGAGGAAATAGAAGTTGCCGTCCCCGTCGAGCATGAACTCGATGGTGCCGGCGTTGACGTACCCCACCGCGCGCGCCGCTGCGACCGCGGCCGCTCCCATGCGCTCGCGCAGCTCCGGGGTCAGCGCGGCCGACGGCGTTTCTTCGAGCACCTTCTGGTGGCGCCGTTGAATCGAACACTCGCGCTCGAACAGATGGACGATGTTCCCGTGGGCGTCGGCGAGAACCTGGATTTCGATGTGCCGGGGACGCTCGATGCGTTTCTCGACGTAGACGGTGCCGTCGCCGAACGCCGATTTCGCCTCCTCGATGGCGGCGCGCGCCGCCGCTTCGATCCGGCTGCGGTCGGTGACGAGCCGCAACCCCTTGCCGCCGCCGCCCGCGGTGGCCTTGATGAACACGGGCCCGTCGATCGCCTTCGCCGCCTCCGCGACCGCGTGCGGGTCCATGGTCCCGGCATCGCTCCCCGGGACGACGGGGACGCCTGCGTTCTTCACGATGGCGCGCGACCCGATCTTCGAGCCCATGGCGCGAATGGCGGTCGAGGGCGGGCCGATGAACGCCAGGCCCTCCTTCTCGACGCGCTCGGCGAAGTCGCCGTTCTCGGCCAGGAATCCGTAGCCGGGGTGGACGGCATCCGCACCGGTCTCTCTCGCAGCCGCAATCAGCCTGTCGATATCGAGGTATGATTCGCGCGCGGGAGGCGGCCCGATGCACACGGCCTCGCTGGCCTTCTGGACGTGGAGGCTGCGGCGGTCCGCTTCCGAGAACACGGCGATGGGCGTGATGCCCAGGTCGCGGCACGCGCGGATGATGCGCACCGCGATTTCTCCCCGGTTGGCGACGAGAACGCGCGTGACGGGCCGATCGGCGCGGCGCGCCTTCCCCGGTCGTTCCTTCGCGGATGAGCGGCCAACGGTCACGTAGTTATCCCTCGACGTCCCACCCGGGCTTGCGCTTCTCGAAGAATGCCGCAAACCCTTCCCGTCCCTCTTCCGAGCCGCGCAGGCTCGCGATCGTGCGGGCGGTGTATTCCTGAATGTCCTCGATGGACGACCACGACACCCGGTTGATGAGCTGCTTGGTCGCGGCGATGGCGGCGGGACCGGCATGGAGGAAACGCTTCACCCACACGTCGACTTCCGCATCGAGAAGCGCTCGCTCCACTGCTTCGTTGACGAGCCCGATTTCGCGGGCGCGGTCCCCGTCGAAGGACCGTCCGGTCAGGAAGTAATCGTGCGCGTGGTTCTCACCGATCTTGCGCAACACGTACGGTGAGATTGCGGACGGTGCGATGCCGAGCAGGATCTCGCGCAGCGCGAATTTCGCCTCGCGGACCGTCACTGCTACGTCGCACGCGCTCACCAGCCCGACACCGCCGCCCAGGCACGCGCCGTTGATGCGCGCGATGGTGGGCCGGGGAAGGCGGTAGAGCGATTCGAGCAGGCGGGCAAACGTCAGCGCGTCCTCGACATTCTCTTCGAAGCCATACGCGGCGACCTTCTTCATCCAGTTGAGATCGGCGCCGGCCGAGAATATGTCCCCCTCCCCGGTGAGCACCATCACGCGGAGGCCCTTGACCTACGAGATGATATCTAGCACGTCGCCCAGCTCTGTGATCAGAACGTCGTCGAAGGCGTTCTTTACATCGGGCCGGTCCAGCGTGACCCGCGCGACGGGCCCGTCTTTTTCGAACTTCAGCGTCGAGTAGTCGGTCATGAGAATCCCCTACATGCGGAACACGCCGAAGCGATGCTCCGGAATGGGTGCGTTGAGCGAGAGGCTGAGTCCCAGCGCGACCGCCGTGCGCGTGTCAACCGGATCGATGATCCCGTCGTCCCACAGACGCGCGGTCGAATAGTACGCGTTCCCCTCCCGCTCGTACTTGTCCAGGATGGATTGCTTGAAGGCGGCTTCCTTCTTCGCCGCATCTTTGTCGCCGTTGTCGCCGCGAACCGTCCACAGCACGTCGGCGGCCTGCTGGCCGCCCATCACCGAGATCTTCGACGACGGCCACATCCACAGGAGCCGGGGCGCGTAGCCACGGCCGCACATGGCGTAGTTGCCGGCTCCGTAGGAGCCGCCGACGATGACCGTGAACTTCGGCACCTGCGCGGTCGCCACCGCGTGCACCATCTTGGCGCCGTCGCGCGCGATGCCTCCGTGCTCGAATTCCTTGCCCACGATGAAGCCGGTGATGTTCTGCAGGAACAAGAGCGGCACCTTGCGGACGGCGCACAGCTCGATGAAGTGGGCCCCCTTGCGCGCGCTCTCGCTGAAGAGGATGCCGTTGTTGGCGACAATCCCCACCGGATAGCCCATGATGCGCGCAAAACCGGTGACGAGGGTCGTGCCGTAACGCGCCTTGAACTCGTGGAAACGGCTTCCGTCGGCAATGCGCGCGATCACCTCGCGCGAGTCGAAGGGCCTGGACAGGTCCTTCGGAATGACGCCG
Organism: uncultured bacterium; assembly: GCA_964500785.1. Taxonomy (GTDB): domain Bacteria; phylum Krumholzibacteriota; class Krumholzibacteriia; order WVZY01; family JAKEHA01; genus JAKEHA01. The sequence goes on along the minus strand of CAZCQM010000086.1, from coordinate 195 downwards.
TAGAGCTCGGCGGGATCGTAGTATGGATCCTCCGGCGCGTGGGTCTCGAGGAGTGTTTTTTCCGCGCGTCCCAGTCCCTCGACGATGTTGCGCAGGATCAGGATTGCGTGCTCGTCGTTCACCGCGAAATCATCGGACACGCCCGAGATGCCCGTGTGCACGTCCGCGCCGCCCAGCTCCTCCGCCGAGACGTCG
>CAZCQM010000085.1:0-11883 GCA_964500785.1 uncultured bacterium | reverse complement strand
GCCGGGGTCCGCGAACTGGAGCGGAAGCTCGCCGCGATCTGCCGGAAAGTCGCGCGTCGCATCGCCAGCGGCAAGAAGCGACCGGTGCGCATCACCGAACGCAACGTCGTCTCCTTTTTGGGGCTCGAGGAATACCACAGCGAGATCGCGCGCAAGAAGCCGGCGGTCGGCGTCGTCACCGGGCTGGCGAAGACGTTCCACGGCGGGGAGATCCTGTTCATCGAGGCGTTGAAGATCCGTGGCGGCGGGCACCTGCGCCTGACCGGGCAACTCGGAGGCGTGATGCGCGAGAGCGCGGAGGCGGCGCTGTCGTTCGTGGCCGCCAACTACCTGGCGAAGGCGGAGGACAAGGAGTTCTTCAACCACTACGACGTCCACATCCACGTCCCGGCCGGGGCCGTCCCCAAGGACGGGCCGAGCGCCGGCGTGGCCATCGCCACCACGATCGCGTCGCTCCTGCTCGACCGCCCGGCGCGGAACGACGTGGCCATGACGGGGGAGATCACGCTGACAGGCCAGGTTCTGGCCATCGGAGGGCTCAAGGACAAGGTGATTGCGGCCCACCGGGCGGGAATCAAGACGGTCCTGTTCCCGGACACGAACCGCCGCGACCTCGATGAGATACCGGATATCATCAAGAAGGACTTGAAGTTGCTGCCCGTACGCCGCGCGAGCGAGGCCATCGAGAAGACCCTGATATAGGCGGTTTGGCCCTGATTTTGCACAAGTTAGACGGTTTTCGGCCGAGGACCGACCTGTGACGACCACACTCACGCAGCGACGCGACACGATGGTGGAGATGGTGACCCCGCTCCTGGGGCGCCTGATCAGTCACGACGGATTCTCGCTGCCCTCCGACATCAACGATTCGAGCCGCGTGCTCGTCGTCGATTCCGGCGATCTCACCGAACTGCTTTTCTTCGCCCCCGTGCTCAACCATCTCAAGCGCCGCTTCCCGGGCATGCGCATCTCGGTTCTGGTGCGCGAGGGAAACGGCGAGCTCATTCGTACGCTCGAGCCGATCAGCGAGATGCTGAGCTACGAACCCGAGCACCTCTCGCTGTTCTCGAGCACGTACATGGGGCTCTTGCGGCGCATCCGATCGCGCGGCTTCGACATCGTGTTCCTGCTCGGGCGGGAGTTCAGCTTCGTGCGGTCGCTGGCGACACTCGTGTCCAACGCGCGGCTTCGCGTGGGCTACTCGCAGCGCTTCACGTATCCGTTCCTCAACTGCGAGATCCGCGCGTCGGAGAACGGTCAGTACGAGGCGCCGCGCGCGCTCAACTTTCTGAGCGTCCTGGGTCAGTCCCCGGGAGACGCCATTCCGGCCTGGAAGCTCCCCGACACCGACGTCCGGTGGGCGGCCCAGATGATCCACTTCCGCCTGCCCAACCGGAACTGCCTGCTCATCGCGGTGGACCCGGGCGTGGGCAAGGGACAGCACCGGCTGGTGGACACGGCGATGGCGTACGTGGCGAGCGAGGTGGCACGCCGGCACGGCGGCAAGCTCCTGCTGCTCTCCAACAACCTCGACACCAGGGGCATGGCGCGGTTCCGGTCGCTGGTCCAGGCGGACGTCCTCGACATCCAGCCCAAGAATGTCAAGGAAGCGCTTGCGCTGCTCTCGCAGGCCGATCTAGTCTTGTCCGGCAATACGGACTATTTTCACTTCGCCGTCGGGATGCGTCGTCCCACGATCGGCTTTTTCACTCGTTTCGATGCCTCCAACTGGTTCCCAAAATCGACACCGTGGGTGCAGATCATCCAGGGTGTTCGGGGGCAGAAGGTCTCCGTGGACGAAGTCTGCTCCAAGATCGACACGCTCCTCCATCTCACGGCGCGCTAGCGCCCGGGCGCCGCGTCCTTCATATTGTGGGCCGGCCCTCCCGCCGGGGGGGCGGTCGTCATGAACACCTATCGTCGTCTACTCGAATACGTCCGACCCTACTGGAAGCGGCTCGTCCTGCTGTCGGTGACGGTGACCCTGTTCGCGTCCCTGAGCGGCGTGTCCCTGACGCTGATTCCTCCGTTCCTGCGCGTGATCCTCGACAAGGAGCCGACGGCGGCGGTCAGCGACGGCGGGCACCACGAGGGACTCCCGCTGCCCGCCGTGGTCGAAAGCGCCCGCGTCTCGGCCAAGACGCACTTCGATTCGTGGATGTACGCGGGGGACGGCAACGAACGACTGCTTCGTTTCATTCTTGTGCTCGTGTCGCTGATGCTGTGGAAGAACGTGTTCGGCTACGTTCAGACCTACTTCACGGAATACCTCGAACAGCGTGTCCTGTACCGAATACGTCGTGATCTCTACACTCATATTCTCGATCTGCCGCTCTCGTATTTCGACCGCGAGCGCTCCGGGCATTTGATATCCCGCGTCACCAACGACGTGGCGATGCTGCACGGGGCGGTGATCGGTGTGGCGGCCAGTGTGCTGCGCAACGTCCTCATGACATTGCTGGCCGTGCTCATCATCCTGACCGTGAGCTGGCGGCTCACGCTGCTGGTGGTGTGCATCATCCCCGTCAACGTGTTGATCGTGGACTGGGTGGGACGCAAGCTGCGGCGGCGCAGCCACCGTACGCAGGCGGGGATGGCCGACATGACGGCGAGCCTGGAGGAGACGATCGCCGGCGCGCGCCTGGTCAAGGCATTCGGAACCCAGGAGCACGAGCACGGTCGCTTCGGCCGGTTCAACCACCGGTACATGACGCAGTTCGTGAAGATGAAGCTGTACGCGGCGTTGTCGGCGCCCACATCCGAGCTGCTGGGGACGTTTTCCTTCGCGGTGGTCCTGTGGTATGGCGGTCATCGTGTGCTCGCGGGGGGGATCCCGGCGGAGAACCTGGTCATGTTCGTGGCGGCGATGCTCTTCGTCATCACGCCGCTCAAGAATCTCAGCCGCTTGAGCACGGTGGTGCAGCAGGCGATGGCGTCCGCGCAGCGCGTGTTCGATGTGCTCGACACACCCATCGAGCCGGTGCGACAGGGGAGCCGCGAGGCCCGCTTCGAGCACGAGCTGCGCTTCGAGCACGTCGACTTCGAGTACGTGCGCGGCGAGCCCGTGCTGCGCGATGTGTGCTTTACCGTGGCGCGGGGGGAGGTCGTCGCCATCGTGGGGTCAAGCGGCGCGGGCAAGACCACGCTGGTCGACATGATCCCGCGCTTCTACGAGCCGACCGGCGGGCGCGTGACGCTCGACGGCGTCGACACCGGGGAGTGCTCGCTGGCATCGCTGCGGCACCTGATGGGGATCGTCACCCAGGATACGATCCTGTTCAACGACACCATTTTCAGCAACATCGCCTACGGGCGTGCCGACGTACCGCTCGCGGCGGTCGAGGAAGCGGCACGGGCCGCGAACGCGCACGGCTTCATCATGGGCTTCACGAAAGGCTACGACACGGTCGTCGGCGACCGGGGCGCGCAGCTCTCGGGCGGGCAGAAGCAGCGCCTCGCCATCGCGCGCGCCATCCTGCGCGATCCGCAGATCCTGATCTTCGACGAAGCGACCAGCGCGCTGGACAGCGAGAGCGAGAAGCTGGTCCAGGAAGCGATGGACCGGCTCCTGGTCGGGCGCACCACGTTCGTCATCGCCCACCGCCTCTCCACCATCCGGAGCGCCGACCAGATTCTCGTGCTCGACCGCGGGCGCCTGACCGAGCACGGAACCCACGCGGAGCTCATGAGCCGGCAGGGCGTCTATCACCGTCTCTACCAGCTCCAGTACGGGCACGCCACCGCATGAGTGGGTCGACGCAACGGCGCGCGGCCACGAAGAAGGTCGTCGTCATCGCGCCGAACTGGCTCGGAGACGCGGTCATGTGCCTTCCCGCCCTGGGGCGTGTGGCCGGGGCGCCGGGGGTCTCGCTGGCCGTGTGCACGCCGCCGTACACGGCGCGCGTCTTCGACGGCCTCGACGGAATCGACGAGCTGTGGGTCGACCGATCCCGCGGGCGCCCGGCGCGGGTCCGCGAGCGGGCGCGCGCGCTGTCGGCCTACGGCGCGGACGCGGCGCTGATCTTCCCGCCCTCGTTCTCCAGCGCCCTCGCGCCCTGGCTGGCGCGGGTGCGCCGCCGCGTGGCGTATGCCGGGGAGGGACGCGGTCCGCTCCTGACACGGGCGCTGCGGGATCCCGGCCGGTCGGCTCATCTGAGCGGGGCGTACACGGCCCTCGCCGATGCCGCCCTGGAGGAGATCGGACGGGGGGCGAATCCCACCGCGGCGGTTCCCGCGCTTCGGGTGCGCCCGCGGGACCGGGAGGCGGTTCGGGTGCGGCGCGAGCGGGCGGGCGCGGACGGCCCCTATGTCGTCGTGGTGCCGGGCGCCGCCTACGGCCCGGCGAAGTCGTGGCCGGCCGAGCGCTACCGCAGGATGTGCGAGGCGATTGCACCCGACGTCCGCGTCGTGCTGGCGGGCAGCGCCTCGGACCGGGAGCGCTGCGGCGGCATCGCATCCGGCCTCGCCGGGGTGGTCAACCTGGCGGGCGAGACGACGCTCGGAGAGTTCTTCGCGCTGGCGGCGGACGCCGACGTCGTCGTCGCCAACGACAGCGGGGCGCCCCACGTGGCCGCCGCCCTGGGCACACCGGTGGTCGTGCTCTTCGGCTCGACGTCTCCGGCGTGGACCGCGCCCCTCGGGCCCCGCGTCGACGTACTCCAGCACGTCGTCCCCTGCAATCCCTGCTTCCGCAGGACGTGTCCCACGCAGCTGGAATGCTTCAACGGCATACCCGTCGAGCACGTGGCCGCGTCCGTGCGGGCCGCGCGGCGCGCGGGGCGGGCGACCCCGACGGCCTGGTGAGAAAGGCGTCGCCGCTCCCGGCGGCGTCGGCTACTATTCCCGGCGACATCGGACCCCCGGAACGACCCATGGATACCAGACGCTCGCTCCAACTCCTCGAACGATTCCCGGGCCGCCGCATCGCGGTGGTGGGTGACTTCCTCCTCGATCAGTACGTGCTCGGCACCACGTCGCGCGTCTCGCGCGAGGCCCCGATCGTGGTCGTGGACTATCAGGACACCGTGTATCACCCGGGTGGGGCCGCCAACGCGGCTCAGAACGTGACCGCGCTGGGTGGTGCGGCCGCGGCGGTCGGTGTGCTGGGGCCGGACCGGGAAGGCGAGACCCTCTCGGAGCTGCTGTCGGGCCGCGGTGTGGACACGGGCCGGCTGCTGCCGGTGACGGGCGCGGCGACGTCGACCAAGCTGCGGATCCTGGCCGGCGAGATGAACGCGCAGAAGCAGCAGGTGGCGCGGGTCGACCGCTCGCACCGCCTCGTGCTGGACGGGCCCGCGCGGGAGCGCCTCGGCGCCGCCGTCCGCGAGGCGGCGATCGTGTCGGACGCGGTGCTGCTCGCCGACTATGGCCTGGGCGTGCTCACGGCGGAGACGGCGGAGATCGCGGTCGGCGCGTGCCGGGAGCGGGGGATCCCGGTGATCGTCGACAGCCGCCACCGCCTCTCGATGTTCCGCGGGGCCACGGCCGCGACGCCCAACGAGGTGGAAGCGATGGAGGCGCTGGGCCTGGACACGGAGACGGACCTGACCCGCGAGGCGCGCCTGCGCGACGCGCTGGCGGCGACGGGCATCGGGGGCCTGGTGGTGACGCGCGGGAGCAAGGGCATGGTGGTGTGCGGCGAGGGGACGTTCGAGACCATCGGTATCGTCGGCAGCAGTGCCGCGACCGACGTGACCGGAGCGGGGGACACGGTGTCGGCCGTCGTCGCCCTGTCGCTCGCGGCCGGTGCGACCCTGGCGGAGGCGGCGCGCATGGCGACGTTCGCGGCGTCGGTGGTGGTCATGAAACGCGGCACCGCGACGGCGTCACCCGAAGAGATGCGCGCCGCCGCCGCGGGGGCGGGGGGCGCGTGAGCGTGTCGCGCGCGGCGGACGTGTTCACGGATCTCGACGCGCTCGTGGCGTTGGTGCGGGCGGCGGGGCCGGGGCGCGTCGTTCTCGCCAACGGGTGCTTCGACCCGCTGCACGTCGGACACGTGCGCTATCTCGACGACGCGCGCCGGCACGGGGACTACCTCGTGGTTGCGGTCAACAACGATTCGGGCGCGCGGCGCCTCAAGGGCGAGGGCCGCCCCGTCGTGCGCGACCTCGATCGCGCGCGCGTTGTCGCCGCGTTGCGGTCCGTGGACGCGGTGCTCGTCTTCGGGAGCGACACGGTCGAGACCATCCTCGAGACGTTGCGCCCCGCGGTGCACGCCAAGGGGACGGATTATACGACAGACACGGTTCCCGAGCGCGAGATCGCGCGGCGTCTCGGCATCGATGTCGTGATCGCCGGCGACGAGAAAACGCACGCGTCGCGCGACGTCGTCGCGCGCGTGCGCACGGCGCCGTCGGAGCGCGGCACCCGCCGCCTCAAATGACCGCGCCGGTCTCGATAGCAGCGGGTGATCGCATCCTGGTCACCCGCCTCAACTACCTCGGCGACGTCGTCCTTTCGCTCCCGCTCGTCGACGCCCTGGCGCGCGACCTGCCCGGCGTCGAGATCGACTACCTCACGCGCCTGCCCGGCGCCGACCTGCTCCGCGGCGATCCCCGCTTCGGTCGCGTCATCGCGCTCGGGCGCGAGGCGTCGTCGCCGTGGCGTGTGCTGCGCGCGCTGCGAGCGCGGCGCTACCGGGCCGTCATCGACCTGTACTCGAACCCGCGCAGCGCGTGGCTGTCGTGGCTCTCGGGCGCGCCGGTGCGGATCGGCGGCGACCGGCGCGGCCGCCGCCGCCTGTACACGCATCCGATCCGCGTGCCGCGTTCGGTGCGTGCGGTACCCGATGTCTTTCTTGAGTACGCGGCGCCGCTGGGCGTGGCGGGACCCGCGGGACGCCCCGTGCTCCGGGTATCAAAGGAAGAGCGTGCCGCCGCGGAAGCTCGCCTGGACGCGGCGGGTGTGGCGCGCGGTGCGGTGCGCGTCGGCATCCATCCCGGGGGGAAGTGGGCGGTCAAGCGATGGCCGGCGCGCGGCTTCGTGGATCTGGTCGCGCGCACACGCGCGGAGCTGGACGCGAGCGTCGTCGTGTTCACGGGACCGGACGAGCGCGACGCGACCGACCGCGTGGTGGACGCGGTGGGTGAGTCGGCGACGCGGCTCCCGGTGATGGGGGTTCGCGAGATCGCGGCGGTCATCGCGTGCCTCGACGCCGTGGTGGCCTGCGACGGAGGCGTCATGCACGTGTCGGCCGCGGTGGGAACCCCGACCGTCGGGATCTTCGGCAGCAGCGAGCCTGCGGTGTGGTTTCCGTACGACCGGAGCGGGCCCGACCGCGCGGCGTATATCGACGTCCCGTGCCGGCCCTGCCACCGGCACGTGTGCCCGCTGGGACACACGCGCTGCCTGAACGACCTGGGCGCGGACGCCGTCATGCACCACCTGAGCGACGCGCTGTCGGTGGCGGCGGGGCGTTGATGGAGTCGACGCGTGCCCATGCTTCGTTCGGCGAGTGGGTGGTCGTGGTGCGGCTGCGCCAGCTCGGCGACGTGCTCGCCGGTCTCGAGACGCTGCGCGCGCTCAAGGCGTACCGTCCCGGCCGCGGCGTGGCGTACGTCGTCGATGCGCCCTACCACACGCTGCTCGGCGACGTCCCCTTCATCGACCGCGTCATGGTGACGCCGCGCGGGCGGGGTGGACGCGCGTGGGTGTCCTTCCTCGGCGACGTGCGCGCGCTGGGCGCGGACGCCGCGCTCGATCTGCACGGGAGTGCGCGGTCCGCGCTGATTACACTCGCGACGGGCGCACGCACCCGCGTCGGGTTCGACGTGCGCGGCCGGCGTGCCGCGTACACGATACGCGAGCCACGGGGCGAATTCGTCGACGGCCGGCGGGTCCCGCACACGCCGCTGGTGTGGGGGACGCGGCTCGCGCGACACGTGGGGGCCGATGACGCCGGGGAGACGGCGCCCCGCCTGACGGTGAGCGAGGCCGCGCGGGCCGAGGGGCGCGAGCGGCTTCTCGCCGCGGGCGTGTCCGCCGATGCGCTCGCGTCGGGGCGCGTCGTGGGACTCAATCCCGGCCGCCCCGTGCCCACGAAGTCGTGGGAGCGCGAGAGGTTCGCCGGACTCGCGCGGCGGCTGGCGGCGGACGGAAAGGGTGCCGTCGTATTCTGGGGACCCGGAGAAGAAGACGAGGCGCGGGCAATCGCGCGGGACTCACAGGCCGTCGTGGCACCGGCGCTCCCGCTGGGCGGGATGCCCGGCGCCCTGGCGTGGATCTCGGCACTGGTGACGGTGGATTCGGGGCTCAAGCACCTCGCGGCCTGCCTGCGCGTTCCCACCGTGACCCTGTTCGGGTCGACCGACCCCCGCGAATGGCACATCGGTGGTGCGCGCGACGTCGCGCTGTGGCGGGGGCTCTCGTGCTCGCCGTGCCGCCGCCTCGAGTGTCCCTTCGGAGTCCCGTGCATGGACATCCCGGACGCGCGCGTGGCGGAAGCGGTCGCTGGACTCCTCCGGGAGGGGCACGCGTGAAGTGTTCCGAGATCTCCGTCGTCGTCACGACGTTCAACGAGGCGGAAAACGTCGAACGATGCCTGGCATCGGTGCGCGGATTCGGCGAAGTCGTTGTCGTCGATTCCTTCAGCGGCGACGACACGGTGGCGCGGTGCCGGCCGCACGCGACCGCCGTCTACCAGAGACCGTACCGCTCGCCGCCCGATCAGAAGAACTGGGCGGTGGCGCGGGCCCGGAACGACTGGGTGCTGGTGCTCGACGCGGACGAGGAACTGGAGCCGGAGTTGCGCGACGAGATCGAGGCGCTCGCTCCTGGGACGGCGCCGGGGTTCTGGATCCGGCGCCGCAGCGACTATCTGGGTCGCACGATCCGCGGGTGCGGGTGGCAGCGCGACAGGGTGCTGCGGCTCTATGACCGGCGCCGGGGGCACTATCCCGAGAGCCGCGTGCACGAAGAGGTGGTCGTCGACGGATTGGCGGGAATGCTCCGGTCGCGCCTGCACCACCGCCCGTATCGCGACGTGGCCCACCACCTGGGAAAGATCGACGCGTACACGTCGCTGGGCGCGCGCCAGTACCTCGAGCGCGGTGGACGGGCGCCGGTGGTGCGTATGTGCACGCACCCTCCGTTTCGTTTTCTGCGCATGTATTTGTTGCAAGGGGGATTTCGCGACGGGTATCCCGGGTTCATCTTGTGTCTGCTGTCGGCCTACAGTGTGTTCCTGAAATACGCGAAAGCATGGGAACTGTCGCGGCGGGCGTGAAGGGTCTGTGCCTCTTCGGCGGGCACCATGCGGGCTACCCGCGCAGCGGGGTGCTGCTCGCGGGGTTGCAGCGCCTGGGCGTGCCCGTGGTGAGCTGTGTCGCGTCGCCGCGCTGGAAACTGCCGCGGCGCTACGCCGTGCTCGCGACGCGATACGCACTGTCGAAACGGGAATTCGACGTGCTCTTCGTCCCCGAGTTCCGGCACAAGGACGTCCCGCTGGCGGCGGGGCTCGCGGCCGCGAGCGGCAAGCTGTGCGTCTTCGACCCGCTCGTGTCGCGCTACGACACGCGCGTGCACGACCGCGGCGACGTCGGGGACGCCGGCCCGCAGGCGTGGCACAACCGCAACCTCGACCGCATGGCCATGACGCTGCCCGACCTGATCCTGGCCGACACGCCCGCGCACGCGCGCTATTTCCGGCGCGAGCTGGCGCCGCCCGACGCGAGGATCCGCGTCCTCGAGGTGGGTTTCGACGATACGATGTTCCAGCCCACCCCGTTGCCGGATGACGGCGTCACGCGCGTGCTCTTTTACGGGAGTTATCTCCCGCTGCACGGGGTTCACGCCATCGCAGACGCGGCGGCGCACCTGGCCGCCCGCGCGGACATCGAGTTCGAGCTGATCGGCGGCGGGCAGACGTTCGAGACGGTGGAACGCGTCGTGGGTGAGCGAGGCCTGAGCCGCGTACGCCTGGCGCCGCGGGTGCCGCTGGCGGAGCTTCCGCGGCGCATCGAGGCATCGTCGATCTGCCTGGGGATATTCGGCGAGACGCCGAAGGCGGGACGTGTGATCCCGAACAAGGTCTTTCAGTGCATGGGGGCGGGACGCCCGGTGATCAGCGCCGACACCGTGGCGATGCGGGACACGTTCGAGGACGGGCGGGAGATCGTGCTGGTGCCGCCGGGCGACGGCGCGGCGCTGGCCGGAGCGATCGAGCGCCTCGCTGCGGACCGCGCGCGCCGGGACCGCATCGCACGGGTCGCGGCGGAGCGCGTCCACCGCGAGTTCTCGCCGCTGCCGCTCGCGCGCCGGCTGGTTTCGCTGTGCCGGGAGGCGATGGAGGGATGATGCGACCGGCGGATAGGCCGCTCCGCGTGCTGATGGTCGACTCCGAGCGGTCGTGGCGTGGAGGGCAGGAGCAAGTGCGCCTGCTCATGTCGGGACTCGTGGAGACCGGGCTCGACGTGTCGCTCGCGGCGCCATCCGACGGCGAGCTTTTCGCGCGCGCCGCATCCCTGAACATCCGGCGTATCGCGTGGAACCCGTCCTCGCCCGTCGTGTCGGTTCTCGAGATGCGGAAGATCCTGGCGGCGGGGAAGTTCGACATCGTCCATTCGCACGCCTCGCGCGCGCACGGAGCGGTGGCGCTGGCGCGTCTGGGGCGGGCCGGTCGCGTGGTGCATGTGGTCAGCCGCCGCGTCGATTTCAGCGTGGGCGGCAATCCGGGCAGCGCCTGGAAGTACCGCCACGGTGCCGACGCCTACATCGCCATCTCCGAGGGCGTGTGCGCGGTGCTCATCGCGGGCGGCGTGCCGGCGGCGCGCATCCGCATCGTTCCCAGCGGCATCGATCTCGGCAAGTTCGCCGGGCGCCGCGACCCCCGCGAGGTCCGGCGCGAGCTGGGTATCGGCGAAGGAACGCGCATCGTGGGAAACATCGCCGCGCTCGCGCCGCACAAGTCCCACGCGGACCTGCTGGACGCGGCTGCGATCGTGCTGAAGCGTCACGAGCGCGTGCGCTTCCTGATCGTGGGCGACGGGGAGCTGCGCGCCGATCTGGATGCGCGCGCACGGCGGCTGGGCATCGATCGCGACGTGACGTTCACGGGGTTTCGAACCGATGCGCTCGATCTGCTCGGCATATTTGACTGCTTCGTGATGAGTTCCTACCTGGAAGGCCTGGGAACGTCGATCATGGACGCGCAGGCCGCGGGAATCCCGGTGGTGGCGACGCGCACCGGAGGAATCCCGGAGATCGTGAAAGACGGAGAGACGGGTCTGCTGGTGCCGCCGCGCGACCCGTCGCGTCTCGCCGGGGCCATCGTGCGCATGCTCGACGACCGCAAGCTCCGGGAGGCGTGCGTGCGGGCGGCGCGACGCCAGGCCGAAGGGTACGACTATCACAACACGGTGTATAAAACGCTGGACGTCTACCGGCGGTTGTGTCAGAAGGAACATTTCCCCCCGGAGGGGCAATGAGCATGATCAAGGCAATTGCGTGGTGCGCGGCGTGCGCCGCCGTGTCCGTGAGTCCGCGCGCGTTCTCGCAAACGCCGGCGGACGCGATCGCGGACACGTCGTACACGTTCTACGATTCGCTCTACGCCAACGATCTGCCGCCGGATACGATGTCGGTGGTGGCCCCGTCGCGCGTTGGATTCGGCGTCGGAGAGAAGCTGACGTTCTCGGTCCAGTACGGCCTGATCACGGCCGGAGAGGCGACGCTGGAGGTGCGGAACATCGCGGTCCTGGAGGGCCGTCCCTGCTACCGCATCGTGTCCGATGCGCGCACGAACGATTTTTTCTCGAAGTTCTATTCGGTTCGCGACCGGTACGAATCGTTCATGGATACGACGGAGCTGTACAGCCTTCGCTACGAGAAACACATCCGCGAGGGGAAGTTCAAACGCGACGAGACGGTGGATTTCGATCAGGCGGG
>CAZCQM010000084.1:0-12100 GCA_964500785.1 uncultured bacterium | reverse complement strand
TCCTTCCGGGGTCGCCATCCTCATTCGACCTTGTAGGCTTTCAAGAGCTCGCATGCCGCCGCGTGCCGCGCTAGCGTCGCGTGGCGTCGGGATGGGCCAGAATCGGTTCCAGCAGGGTGTAAACCGCTTCCGCCAGCCGGTAGGCACCCGCATCGGTATAGTGACAGGCGTCGACGTAGGCGTCGTCGTCGAGCGTGTCGAGACAGCCGGTGAGGTCGTGGAATTCGAAAGCGCGATCCTGGTCCAACAACCGTTGGTAGAACACGCGCTCGTAATCAGCGTAGAATTGCATGAAGTCCTTTGGTTCGATCATTTCGACGCAGCCCCCGTCGTGCGTTCCGAGCGATGCCTTTGTGTAGGCCGTTGGCTGCAGAAACGCCACAAACCTGGCGCCATGTGCTTCGGCGGTCTGCGCCATGATGGCGTAGTTCGAGTTGCTTTCCCTGGCGCGTTGTTCGACGTTATCCATCGAGTGTGGTAAGCCTTCGAGCTGCATCTCAAAGCGAAAATGGGTATCGTGTGGATTGGTGATATCGTGGATGAGTTCGGCCGTGTACGACCTCGATCGCAGACGACGGGTGAGCAGTTCGAGGCCGACCCACAGGCTGTTCAGCTCCTCGGCCTCGACGGAGCGGACGAACCGCGTCTTGTGGTACGCCTCATCCGGCAGGAAGGCGGAACGCGCATTCGGCTCACTGGCCGCATACCACGCGTCGTTGCGCCCGCTGATCGACAAGACGATATCTGCGTCGTTTTCAATCAGGTATTGCCTGAGCGCAACCATCTCCTGGAAAGACTGAAACCCGTCGACCGCGAGGTTCACGACTTCCGCCTCGATGCCGCTGCGCTCGTTGATGAGCTTCTCGAGGCAGGACGGGACGTTGTGGGCTTCCGTCGACTCGCCGACCCCGAACATGGTGCTGCCACCCACGACGGCAATCTTGAGTGCCGGAGTGGGGTACGCGTAGTACGGTGTGATCGCATGGCCGTCCGCGCCGGTTTTGATCGAACCTTCCATGGTGCCGCCACAGCGCTGCCATGGGTAGTCGGCGTTGGGGCGCATTCCCCAGCCGAGCGCCGGGTCGTAGGGATGCTTGACCTCGCTCCGGACGTAGAGGCCGCGACCACGGGCGCGCAGGAGTCCCCACGATGTGGCCTCGAGCAGCACTCCGGCGACGATCAGTGCGCCAAGGGCAAGGGCGACGTTCTTCAGCAGGTTTCGGAAGCGCACGGCAGCCATTCATTACGCACGTGGCGGTTGGCTCAAACTTCGAGAGATACGACCAACACCGCGCAAGGGGGTTCGAATCTGGGGAGAGCCGGAAACACCCAGTATACCGCGTAACCTGTTGGTACGCAAGAACGGCAAGCCGTCTTGTTCAATTGCGTGCGCCCCATCATCGCTTGACAGATGTCTATATGTTGGTTAATATCGGCGCACCGGAGGTGACCGCTGTGCGTACCGTCCTCTGCATTGCTGCCATCGGACTTGTCCTCGCGCCCGGGTGGGCGGTGGCGGACCGTATCGCCCTCTATTCGGACGACGCTGGCAACTGCAACCTCGCTCTCGCCGGCGATATCAGCTGGCACTTCTTCGTCTTCCACGAGTCGACAGCCGGAGCGACGGGATCGAGTTTCCGCATCTCGTTTGATTGGGGAACCGGTGGCGGCAGTGTTCTCTTTTTCGACTCACCATACGCCGATCCGCCCTACACGTGGGCGGCCGGCCAGACCCTCGATTACGGCGTGTGCAAGACGGGCACTTTCTATGTCGCCACGCTGACGATTACCGGCTTTACGAATGAACCCTGCGAAGCGTTCGCATACGCATTGGATGCATTGAGCCGCAATTGCAGCGGGGCGTGGCAGGACGCCATGGGTAGCACGCTGACGATCGACGGCGACGCGTCGTGTCCCTGTTCGACCTCGGTGACGACCGATGCGGCGACGTGGGGCCGGATCAAGGCGCTGTACCGGTAGTCCCCCGGATCGCCCCCGGCGTTTTCCAAAAGACACATGTGCTATGTCGACGGCCCGGACGAGGACGGCATCGTCCTGCGCATGCCCTGACGGCCGATTCGAATCCGGCGGGTGGGCCGGGATCCCGCCCGGCCCGCAACCGGGGCCGCGGTCACTCCGCCGCCACCGGGCTCCATCCGTCTCCTGAAAGCCATGTGTTCAAACGATGTTGCGAACCCGGGCCGGTCGGGGCATGATAGGGGTCTGGAGTCTCACAGGCCCCTCGGTCCCTCGGACGGGGCACACAGGAAGGTGGAGATATGAAGAACCGTTTCGGCGCCGGGACGCTCTTCGGCGTGGCATCGATGATCGTTCTCGCCGCGGGGATCGTCTCATCGCAGGAGTCCGGCCAGGCAACACCCCGGGCCGCGATGCGCGGCGTATTCGTGACCGTATCGGATGTCTACAGGATCAGCCTCGATCCGGATGCCTTCACCGATCCGGGCAACCGCACGGAGATTTTGAGCAAGCTGGAAGCACTGGCGGGAAACACCGGGCAGCTTGAGGCGCACGGTGGCGGGCTGGACCCGAGCTACGACTTCATGCGGCGGTCGCTGGCCAGCGACGCCGACGAGGCGCTCAAGGAATTCAAGGACCGGAACGACGTGGGAGCGCGGTTCATCGTCAACAACATCACGGAGAACTGCTTCATGTGCCACACGACGATTCCGTCCCCGGGGACGTTCGAGCCCGGCCACGAGTTCCTCAAGTCCGTCGACACCCGTAACCTTCCCCCGGCGGGTCTCGCGAACCTGCAGGTGGCCAGCCGGCAATTCTCCGACGCCCTGAAGACGTACGAGGGAATCATCCTCTCTCCGGACGAGACCGCGGAGGACCTGGCGACGTTCAACGTCTTCGAGAAGTACCTGCGGGTCTGCCTGGGACCCGTGAACGACGCCCGGCGTCCCGTTCGGACGCTCGAGCAATTCGCCGGTCGCGCCGACATGCCCGAGGAACTCAAGAAGGACGCGCGGGCGTGGATCGCGTCGCTGAAGGCGCTGAACCTCGATGCGCCCGCGGGGCAGGATCTGGCGGCGGCGCGGCGTCTGGTGACCGAAGGGATGAAGAACTCGACGTCGCGGTCCGACGTGTCTCATCTGGTGGACTTCATCGCGTCGATCACGCTCGCGCACCGCTACCTCCGGACACAGCCCCAGAGCGCGGTGGACATCGCGGAGGCTTACTACCTGCTCGGCGTCGCGGATTCCTACGTCTCCCACTCGAACTGGGTATCGCAGACCGAATACCTGCTGGCGCAGTCGATTCGCACCGCTCCCCGGTCGGACGTGGCCAAACAGTCGCTCGCGTATCTCGAGCAGTACATGCGCGAAGAGCCGGTGGATGCGCGGGCCCGTCCCGTCCCACCGCAGTTGCAGACGAACATCCAGGAACTCCGCAAACTCGTGGCCCAGTAACGGGCGGTTGGTCGCGTGGCGAAGAAACGTTCGGCGAAGCGCAAGGCGGCGACGCGCGGGCCCCGCCCCATCGTCCTCTCGACCCTCCAGCGCCGGATCGTCGTTCTGGCCGCCATCGTCCTGGTGAACCTCGTCCTGGACGGGATGTGGTACCGATACACGCGACCGGCGGCCGCCGGCGACTACAAGGACTACATCGAGCTTGCCGCCGGACTCGTCCAGTACCACCAGTTCGGCTATCCCGAGGCCACCGCCCGGCGGCTTCCCGCCTATCCGGCGCTGCTGGCCGGAATCCTGATGCTGTGGCGGTCGTACATCTGGGTCGTGATCTGGAACATGGCCCTGACGGCGTCGATCGGGGTTCTCACCTACTTCTTCACCCTGCGACTGACCCGGGGCAACGAGCGGACGGCCGCCGTGGCCGGCCTGCTCTGCGCCGCCAGTCCAACCTTCTTTTTCTTTTCGTCGATCTTCGCCTCGGAGCACCTGTTCGCGCCCGCGCTGATCGGGTCGTTCCTCCTGCTCCTCGCCGAGCGTCCGCGTCCGATCCTGCGCGTCCTGCTGGCCGGCATACTGTTCGGCGTTGCCACGCTCACGCGCGGGGAAGGGATCTTCTACCTGCCCGTCGCCGTGCTTCTCGTTTTCGCCACCTCCAGCGGCGCGCGCCGGAGGGCGATTCTCACCGCGTGCCTCGTGGTCGCGATCCTGCTCGTGATTACGCCGTGGTACATCCGCAACCGCGTCGTCATGGGACCGGGCGCGGGGCTCTCGACATACGGCGGCGTCAACTTCTACTACGCGCACAACCCGCGGGAGAAGTACGGCTGGTTTCCCATCGAGGAGTCACCCCTGGCGCCCCTGAGCGAGATGGAGCGGAACCGCGAGGGCTATCGCCTTGGGCTGGAGTACCTGCGGGAACGGCCGTCGCGACTGCTGCGCGAGATGGTGGAGGGGACGCGGGAGCTCTATACGATTCGCGACGTGGAGATCGTGCGCACGGCCCTGTGGGTACCGGCCCCGAACTCCGCCACGGGGGTTCCGTTCCGTCGGAGATATCCGACCGGGACCCTCGGCCTTCTGGCCGCGTACTTCGCCGCCTCGCTGCTCCTCGCCGCCGGGGGTGCCGTGTACTGGCGCCGCTACCCGATAATGGCCTGGCTCGTGCCGGTTGGAATCCTGATCATGAACTGGTTCTGCCACACCGTCGTCTTCTGGGGGAAACCGCGGTTCCGATACACCTCGGAGGCCTTCCTGTACATCCTGGTCGCCATCACGATCACGGAATTGTCCCGCCGGCGATGGCGATTGCCGAGAGTCCGAACGTCGTAGGCGGGTTGTTCACTTCCTCGTTATCGGGTATACTGGTGCGAACGACCGCGCCGACGGCGACGTGTCGCTCCGCTGGAACCTGGACCCGGACCCGGGAGGCCGCCATGAACCCCGTCCTGGATTCTCCGCCATTGCGCTCCGCCGCTCTCATCACGCTTGCCACGCTGTTGCTCGCGGCCGCTGCACCGGTCGCCGCGCAGGGCCTCGTCGAGTACGGCATCGTGCCGCTGCCGTTGCCTGCCGGATTCCACGCGAGCGCGGCACGCGGGATCGCCGACCGGGGATGGGAGCCGCTGACCGTCGTCGGAACGGTGGCGAACTCTCCGTGCAAGGCGTCGTGCTGGATACGCGTCTCGCAGCAGTGGACCGCGCACGAGCTCCCGGGGCTCGACCCCGGCGACGAGAGCTGGGCGAATGCGGTGTCGCACGTTCCCGGAGGTGACGGTGAGTACACGGCGGTCGTCGGCGCGGCCATGAGCTCGCAGGGGACGACGTACCCGATGCGGTGGGACAACGTGAGCCACATGCCGTGGATGATGCACGCTCTCATGACGCTGAACGGAGGGGGTGGCGAGGCGCGCGCCATCTTCCATCCCGACGGCGTGCCGGTGCGGACGCTGGCGTGCGGCTGGGCCGACGAGGTGCCCCCCGTGGCCGCTGCGGACGGGCCGACCGCCACGGCGACGCTGCGCGTCCCGGTCATCTGGGAGACCACCGCGGCGGGGGAGCGTGTCCTGCGTCCCGAGTTCGGCGTGGGACTGGAAGCCCTCGCAAACGACATCGGGTCGATCGGGGTCAACGGGTTTCTGGCCGTCGGCGGGGGGTTCGACGCGACCTCCGGCGCGTGGTGGCCGCAGGTGTGGACGTCGGTGGATGACGGCGAGACGTGGTCGAACACGCCGTTGCCGTTACCACTCAGCGCCGTGGACGGTGAAGCGGTTGACTTCGACTACGACACCGACGGCGTTATCCGCGTCGCGGGATGGGGTCGGTCGACCGGCGATATGATGTTCCCCCTCATGTGGGAGCTGGACACGACGTTTCCGGCGCCGCAGTGGATCATCCACGAGCTCCCCCTGCAGACGGGGCAAGAGGGCGGCGAGACCTGCAGCGTACGCAAGCGTCCGGGTCGGACCACGTACTCCGGAATCGCCACGCAGAACGGCGCCGCCGAGCTGGCGATCTGGACCAACGACACCGGCATGTGGGTCATGCACGAGCCGGCCGGATACCTGGTCGATCCACAGGCGGGAACGCCCATCTCGCCCGGCGGTACCGACGCCGCGGCACGCATCGCCGCCACCGTGTTGCTGCCGCAGCCGGTCGGTTCCGGGCTCGCCGCACCGGCCGCCATGGATACGATGGCGTGTCTGCTCGTCCCCACCTCGCTGACGGCCGTCGAGGAACCCACGCGCCCGCGCCGCTTCATCTCGGTCTCCGCCTCACCCAACCCGTTCAATCCGCGGGTTCGGATCGCGTACGCGCTTCCGCACGACGACCGCGTCGTCGTGTCGATCCATGATGCCACCGGTGCCCGGGTCGCCCGCTTCGACGAAGAGTGGGTGCGGGCGGACGAAGAACGCTCCGTTTCGTGGGATGGAACGCGCGACGGCGGCGATCGCGTTGCGTCGGGGGTCTACTTCGTGCGCGTGACGACGCGCCTCGAAACCGCCACGGTGAAGATCGTCCTGATCAAGTAGTCGCGCCGTCCGGCTAGGGCGTGCCCGGGGCGGGCAGGCGCCATATCGTGTAGATCCAGAACGGCTCGCCCCACCCGTCCACGACGATGCGGATGTGGTTCGGACCCGTCTCGATCACCCCGTCCGGAATCTCCACCCGAAAATCGATGGATGCAGCATCCCGTCGATCGACCGGTGGCGGTGGGCAATCGCTGAGCGGGTCGGCGGGATCGCAGTGGACCTCCCACACCGGCGTGTCGTTGATCCACACCTGCGACCCCGTGATCGCCCCCACGGGTGCCCGGATGTAGATGGGGTCGGTGACGCTCAGAAAGTAGCGTTGGTCCGACGACGACGGGGGATTGACGAAGTCGTCTTCATGCTCCGTGCCCGCCTGGACATCGGCGTGGTAGATCACGCCCGAGTCGGACGGAGTGGGATTGAAGAAGCCGAAGTCGACTCCGGTGGCCGGAACAAGTTCGCCGTCCGGCCCCTCGACCAGCGTCACGAGCCGGGGATTGGGGCTGGTGGACGTCCAGCCCTCCGGCCCGTACGCCCTGACGCTGTACACGCCGGCCCGGAGATCGGAGAACACGTAGCGCCCCGATGGATCGGTCACCGTTGTCATAGCGATCGGTGGAATGCCGCCCGGCTCGGGCGTCGAATGGAACTCCACGCGCAGACGGGGCAACCCGACTTCGAGCGCCGGATCGAACGTGCCGTCCGTCACGACGTCGTCGAAGACCACGCCCGAGATGGATTCGGGCCCTTGCAGCCGCCCCTCCACGCGCAGGCCCAGCGAGAAGGACATCAACCCCGGCATGCCGAAGCGGATGTGGATGCCGTTGGTGGCCTCACCGGGGTCGAGACGGTCGTCGTCGCCCATGTGGCCCATCAGGAAAAAGACGATAGAATCCAGAGCGGGTCCGTGGCTGTCGGGATTGAGCACGGTCACAACGTCGGGAGCGATGTCGATCAACTCCACCTGGGCCGGCGGATAGATCGTGCGGTCGGAGCGGTTGACGATGACGAGGTCGAACGACACGACCGTGTCCGATTCGACCGCCAGGTTCTGACCCCACGCGTCGACCCGGACCTCCGGGGCGTCCTCGAGGGGCACCGACGCGATGTAGAAATCGCGCGGTCCTGAGGGGTCGACCGTGGGCGGATGATCGCCGGCGGCGGTGGGGGTTTCGCGGTCGCAGGCGCCGGCGCCGGCGAGCCAGACGGCCAGGGCGCCGCAGAGCAATGTACGTGCGGATATGCGGTTGATGGGTCTCACGGAGACGCTCCTCTCCGGGGATGGTCACGCGGGATGGGTGGATTCCCGATATCCACCATAAGGTAAATGGTCGGCAGTGACCATCCGATTCCCAGGGGCCCTGGCACAGAACAAAAACGCCCCGCGACGGATCGCGGGGCGTTCTTGAACTCTCGTTGCCGAGGGTCAGCGACCGAACATGTAGACGGCGCCGATCATCATCGAGAACTGGCTGACGTCGCTCACCAGCGTGTACCAGGCGTCGCCGACGAACGCGTACTTGCCGCCGTGGTCGATGCGGAGGCCTCCGCCGAGATCCCAGCCGACCTTCAGATTGGTATCCGAGGCCGAGTAGCCGGGGTCGATCACGTTGCCGCCCAGCGAGATGGCCGGGCTGTCCACATGGGCGTTGAGAACATGGAATCCCAGGCCGGTGCCCAGGTACGGCTGTACCGTCGGGTTCGAAGTCTCGAACATGTACTTGCCCTTGGCGCCGAACGAGAAGTCGCGCACCCCGTATTCGAAGCCGAAGGAGTTGTCGGTCTGCGACCAGAAGCCGGCATAGCTCTCCAGGGCGATGCTGGGGTGAACCGTGCCGAGATCGAAGACGAGGGTACCGCCGAGTGTTGCGTCGACGTTCTCCGCGTTCACGATCCCGGCCTTGAGGCCGATGCCGCGCAGGGCCAGGTTGGCCTGGGCCGACGCGCTGGCCGCGATCAACATGCAAATTGCGACGGCCACGAGGGCCACGCTAAATCGTTTCATTTCATATCCTCCGTGTAGGGCCGAGTCGAGTCGGCGTGCTCAGGTCCTGCTCGCAGGAGGGCTTTGCAAGAGGCGAACCAGTCGGGGACCTCCTGGTGTCGACCGGTGGCGGGAGCGGTCCGGTCGACCGGACCGCGAGTGCGGACGAGACACGGGTGATACTCGATCCGACCGGCAGCACCGAGGGGGTGGGGACCCGTTCAGGACGGGCTCATTTCAACAGTACGATCTTGAACGTCCGCGCGTCGCCGCCGGCATCGAGGCGGACGAAGTACACGCCGCTGGCGCCACGCGCCCGGTACGCGACGGTGTACGTCCCCGCCGGGCGATAGGCGTCATCGACCAGCGTCTCCACCAGCCGGCCGGCGACGTCGAACACCCGCAGGCTGACGGTCCCCGCGGCGGGCACCGAATACGTGATCCTCGTCGTGGGGTTGAACGGATTCGGGAGCGCGCGCACGCCGAACGGGCGCGCGTGCGTATTCGCCACGGGTGTGGCGGCCGTCGCATACTTGGCGATGAAGACGTCGTTGTATCCGATCTGAGCGATCGACCCGCCGCCGAAGTCGACGGCCGTGGTCTTGTCACCCGCCATCACCAGGCTGCCCCACGCATCCACCGCGATGGCGACGGTCGTGAAACCGCCGCCGTAGTCCTCGGCGGAAACGTTCGATCCACCGCTGGTGAAGCCGGCGAGGAATTCGCCGTTGGTGAGCGGGGTACCGCCGAAGTCAAACGACCCCCCGTTCGACCCGGCCATGAACAGAGGGCCCGCCGGGGCGACGGCCATCGCCATCGCACTCTGGAAGCTGCTTGCCTCCCCGAACCGGTCGCTCCATCGGTGGTTTCCGCCGGAATCGAAGCTGGCCAGATAGATGTCGTCCAGTCCCGTGCTGGTCAACGGGCCACCACCAAAGTCGACGGTCGCATAGGCGAGACTGACGGCGAGGTACGAGTTCCCGGCACCATCGACGCAGACTTTCTGTGGAGGATGATTGCCGGCGTCGCCGAACCCCTCGCTCCACATGACGGTCCCGTTGGTGTCGAAACGGGCGAGACAGATGTCATGGTCGCCGACGCTGGTCAGAGAGGGCCCGCCGAAGTCGATCGTCCCCTTGAAGTCTCCGGTGATGACGACGTGGCCGGCCGGATCGACCCCCATGGACAGGGGCGTCAGGCCGTCCAGCGCAGTGTTGCTGTAGCCGTAACTCCACAGGTGATTGCCGTCCGCATCGAACTTCACCAGGTGGATGTCGGCGCTGGTCGGCATGGCGCCACCGCCGTAGTCGTTGCCGCCGCCCGAGCCCGACAGGTACACGTTGCCGAGCGCATCGAGTCCGCAGCCGGTCACGGCCGACGCGTTGCTGGCGTTGCCGAACGACTTGCTCCAGATGCGATGGCCGTCGGCACCGAGCCTGGCGACGAAGATGTCCATGGTTCCCGTCGCCGAATGGATGGTGCCGTCGATGTTGACCTCGTCGGGGAACTCGCCGGCGATGACGATAGTGCCGTCGGCATCGATTGCAACCGCCCGGGCGGACTGCACGTCGAAACCTCCGATAGCCTTGCTCCAGAGGTGGGTGCCGGCCGGGCTGAACTTGGCGATACACATGTTCCCGTAGAGGTCGGGTGTGGGAAGTGGTCCTCCCCCGAAGTCGAGACTGCCTGCGTATTCCCCGATGACGACGACATCGCCGAGGGGGTCGACGGCGACGCCCTTGCAGGTCGCCGTGCCGTACCCGTGGCTCCAGCTGTGGGAGAACGCTCCGGCCGGGATGGGGGAGCCGGACGCGAGAACGACGAGGAGAACAGCACAAACCTGATGCGGGCTCACGGAGACCTCCCTGATTGAGGCGTGTTTACAAGCGAGTATACTAAGGTTCACATACATCGAGTCGGATGGCAAGCCACCCTTTGACCCGGTCCGGGCGAATCCGCCCCCCCCTCCGCGATGACCCCGGCGGGGCCGGGCGGATGGGTTTGACTCCGGACCTTTTCATCTGTTAATATTCTCGAAGGCCGCCCGATGACCGTCTCTCTAATCCTTTTTACAACAGGAAGTTGAGGCGACGGAGGAGCTGTTTCCACCATGACGCGTTGCGCCTTTCCGACCCCCCGGTCGCACTCGCCCGCCTCGTTTTCAAACAGAATTCTTTCAGATCGCCCCGATCGCGCGGCGGATCCACCCGCGCATCGTGCCCGCCTGTCCCCGGGGCGGACGCGCGCCGGGACCCGCGCGATGCTCCAGGAAGGATGGGTGATCGCCAACCACATCCTCGTCTCCTTCCACGTCGCGTTCATCTCCTCGGTGCTGGCGCTTCCCGCCGCCGAGATTCTCAAGGGCGACGTGCTCAAGTTCATCTTCGTCAGCGCAGAGACGATCGTTTCCGCGCTCTTCATGTACATCTCATTCCATACCGCCATCGCGCTGCACGAAATCGGCCACTATCTGTCGGCTGCGCGGCTCAACGCGCTCAACGAACGGTCCCAGCGCGCGGCGGAGCCGTGGCTGAAAGGATCGTTTGCGACGCGTGTGGGCTTCATTCTGAAAGTGTTCGCGCTGGCGCCGTACGGGAAGGCCATCGGCATCAAGCGTGAGGGACTCAATTACTACCCGGACGCGCCCTACAACCTCGCCGTCGCCGCCGCCGGCCCGCGCATGAGCCGCAACGTCGCGCTCACGGCCCTTCCGCCCGCGGTGCTGCTCCTGACGCTGGGGCTAACGGCCGACGTATCGGCCGCCGTCTACGCGGGGCGGATCTTCCTCGGCATCGGTCTGGTCTCGCTGCTGGATTTCTTCCTCGCCGATCCCGGGAAGTACCGCGAGTTCAAGGACCGCGAGAAACGCGCCGAGCGGAAGGCCGCCGCCGTCGCGAGCGGCGGCTCGTGGCTGACCGTGGCGACCGTCGCGCGCGAGAAGATCCTCACCTCGCGAGTGCAGGAGATCAGCCATCCGCGGCTCGGCACCGTGACCGCCCCCTGGCAGTTCCGCAACTGCGGCATGGGCGGACGCCACACGGAGAAGGAGTATCCCGAGTCGAACATCAGCATGCAGGAAGCGATGTTCCTGATCCTCGGCGCGAGCGAGTACCAGGAAGCGCAGGAGATGACGGTCCGGCTACAGAACCGCCTCAAAGAGATCATCGAGAAGGCGGACGGCTGCCGCGTGATGGGAATCGGGCTCGAGGGCGGTCTCGCTCCCTATGTCGAGCGCGGCGACTACCCGCTGCCCGAAGTGCGGCTGTGGGCGATGATGAAGCAGACCATCCGCGAGTGCGGCTACCGTCCCGGTGTCGACGTGGCCATCGCGCTCGACCCGGCCGCGTCGGAGCTCGAGACCGCGTATCGCAAGCAGTTCAACATCCCCGACGCGGTGGGCATGTACCTGTTCTGGCGTGACAAAGCGCTGACGGTCATGGATCGCGACGGTATCCTCGACCTCTACACGCAGGCCATCGAAAAGTACGACATCCCCATCCTCTCCATCGAGGACGGGTTCTCCGAGAACGACTTCGAGGGGTGGAAGAACCTCCTCGACAGGCTGGGCGACCGGTTCCTCGTGATCGGCGACGACCTGGTGACGACCAACGACGCGACCATCGAGCTGGCGTCATCGAAGGGTCTCATCAACA
>CAZCQM010000083.1:0-12327 GCA_964500785.1 uncultured bacterium | reverse complement strand
CGACACGATCGCGTTCTTCACCAGAGCGAGCCCCTGGGCCTTGCCGCCGAGCTCGCCTTCGCCGATGCGGGAGAAGGGCTCTCCGGAGGCAAAGAACTCACGCGTAAACGCCGGGATACCCTCCGGGTCGATTCTCGCTCGTCCTCGTTGATCAGATCCAGCCACGGTCTCTGCACGCCTTCGCCACGCGGTCCACGGCGATCATGTATGCCGCCTCCCGCATGGGTATGCCCCTTTTCTCCGCAAGATCGCTGACCGCGGCGAAGGCAGCCGTCATCTTGAGGTCGAGCCGACCGAGCACGTCGTCCTTGGGCCAGTAGTAGTTCATATTGCTCTGAACCTGTTCAAAATAGCTGCAGACCACGCCGCCGGCATTCGCCAGGAAGTCAGGGATGACGAAGATTCCGGCTTTCGAGAGGATGCTATCCGCATCCGGCGCGGTCGGACCGTTGGCGCCTTCGGCAATGACCTTGACGGACCCGGCGATCTCACCGGCGTTTTCGGCATTGATCTGGTTCTCGAGGGCCGCCGGAATGAGAATATCCACCGGCTCGGAAATCCAGCGCTCGCCGGGAATGCGCTCGTATCCCAGGTCGCGGGCCCCGGCCGCATCGATGCCCCCGTAGCGATCGGTCACGCCGAGCAGCTCGTCGATATCGATACCTCCGGGCTTTCTGTAGGCATACGAGGTCTGGTCCTGCTGATCCCAGGACGATACGCAGGCAACCGTTCCCCCGATCTGCTGGTAGAGACGGATCGCGTACTGGGCCACGTTGCCGAAACCCTGCACGCTCGCCGTCGTGTCCTTGGCGCGTATGCCCAGCAGCTTCAGTGCCTCGCGGAGTGTGAAGATCACGCCGAACCCGGTCGCCTCGATCCGGCCCAACGACCCGCCCATGCCGACGGGCTTTCCGGTGATGGCGCCGGGTAGACGCTGTCCGTGGATGCGCTCGAATTCATCCAGAATCCACAGCATATGCTGTCCCGACGTCATCACGTCCGGAGCCGGGATGTCGAGATTCGGGCCCAGGTTCTGCGCCAGTTGTCGCACCCAGCCCCGGCACAGGCGCTCCTGCTCCTGCATGCTCATGTTGTGCGGATCACACACGACCCCGCCTTTCGCGCCTCCGAGGGGGAGATCGGCGACCGCGCACTTCCACGTCATCCACATCGCCAACGCGCGCACGGTGTCCAGCGTCTCGAGCGGGTGAAACCGGATTCCTCCCTTGCACGGCCCGCGTGCGTCGTTGTGCTGGACTCGGAATCCCCGGAACACATGAACGCTGCCGTCATCCATGCGGACCGGAACAGCGAATCCGTATTCGCGCATCGGATGACGGAGGAGCTGGCGTGCCCCTTCGTCCAGGGAGAGTTTGGCGGCGATCGAATCGAACTGGGACTGTGCGACCTCAAAAGAATTGAAGGGCTTGTACGTCACGATGGATCTGCTTCCTAGGGCGGCGGCGGCGCCCGGTTGCGCCGCTTGCGGCGGGTATGCGGCGGGTACTGTCCAGTTTAGACAGCGCGCAGGGCGCTGCGCAACGCCAAAGAATCAGTCTCTCGGGGTATTTGTGCGGGGCAGACGGGCCCGCCAGGCGGAAGGAGAGGTTCCGGCACTCAACGGCCAACCCGGATGTTCAACTGCCGACTGCGGTCCCGTTGCGACGATTTCCGTCGCTCCCGCGCCGGATTCAGTTCTCGGGCACGGGCTTGCCCTTCGGCGCCTCGACAGGCGGCGTGGAGGTGGTTGTGGGCGTGGAACGGATCGGTTTCATCCCGGTGACCTCACGATCCATCGACCACTCGTCCAGCACCCCCTTGTGGAACACCAGTGTGTACGCGATCTGGTCTCCGGAGTCCTGGTCCTTGTCCACATAGTACCAGTGCTCCGTGTCCATCTCGTCACGGACCCGCCGACCCGGGTGACCCCATGAGGCGAGCACCCCGATGGTGTCCATACCCTTGACGACTTCGCCCTTGGCGACGTAGTCGCAATACGGTCCCGTCGGATTCGACGCAAGATACTGCGCCCGCAATTCGTTCAGGTAGGCCGGCCGGTTCTCATTCGAGAGCCGGAGGGTCGACGAGCAACTGACAAGCAGGAAGACAACAGAAACCGACAAGAGCCACTGTGGGGCTCGGCGCATGACGGCCTCCTTCCTGCGAAAGAAGGCTGGCGGCGGAGCGAATCCGACACCAGCGGACTTCGCAATCTACTAATAAGTATTGAGCCGGAATGCGAAAGCTGTCAACCGGTCGATCGGGACGCGGCGAAGTTTTCCCCCTCCCCCGCGGACGCGCCTGTAACTATCAACGATACAAGGCCTTGACGCGGCCCCAGGTGGCGCTCTCGACGCGTACGTACCCGCAGCCGGTGCCGAATGCCCCCACCAGCCCGCACGACGCGCCGCCGGGGTGGTAGCCGGGCAGGCACGGCGAGTTGCCGGCGACCGTGTAGATCAGCGACCCGGCGGGCCCGCAGAAGGCCGGATCACCCGTGAAATTGTCGCCGCCGTCGGTCACCGACGCGGGCAGGATGTCGGATCCGGCGTTGCCGTAGACGTCGCTGCACGAGACGGTCAGCGCGCTGGTGGCGTCGACATTGAAGGGGGCCCCCCCGAGCCCGCGCGCGATGATCGACCGCTGGATCGATACGTCTGGCGATGCGGTCAGAAACACCGCGCTGGCGTCGGGGGCGGTGTTGTCCGCGATGGTCGTCGCGGTCACCGAACTGGTCCACTGATTCCACGTGTAGATGGCTCCCCCGAACGCCGCCGCATTGAGCGCGATCACGGAGTTCTCGATCACGAACCCGTCGTGATAGGAGAAGATGGCGCCACCGAAGTTGCTCGCCGTGTTGTCGTGGATGGCGCAGTTGCGGAATGTCTGGGGGCTGGAGCTGTTGATCAGGTAGATGGCCCCGCCGTTTTCCGCTTCGTTGTTGAAGAACTGGCAGTCTTCGAAGGTAATCGTGCTCACGCCTCCGCACCAGATCGCCCCGCCGCGCTGCGCCGTGTTGTCGCGGAAGATGCAGTTTCGCACCAGGTCGTGGGTCAGGTGGCAGGCGATGCCGCCGCCCGTGTAGTCCCCGAAGGCCGGAGCCTTTCCTCCTCGGACGGTAAACCCGTCGATGGTGATGTAGTTCATGCCCGCGATGAAGAAGACGCGCCCGTGGCGCTCGGCGTCCAGGATTGTCACCTCCGGGCCCGCCTCGCTCATGAGGATGAACCCGTTTTCGTAGCGCTCGATGTAGATCATCCCGTATTCGTTGCCCGTGCCCTGATTGCTCCATGTGTATGTACCCGGGGCGACGAGAACCGTATCGCCGACCGCCGAGCTGTCGATTCCGGCCTTGATGGTCGGGGCATCTCCGGTCCCGTCGACGGCAATATGCCAGGTCTTCCCGAGGGCGGGTCCCGCCGCGAGAGCGACCAGGGCGAGGGCGATCAGGGCGCGCGTGAGCTTCATAAGGTGGAAACGGGTGATGTGTACCGTGGGGTAATTCAATCATACGGTGGCCGTCCCCCACCCGCAACAGCGAATTTGACGAGGCGCTCCAGGGGAGTATAATGCCACGATGTTTCCCCTGCTTCCCGCCATCATCGCCGCCGCCCTCGCCGCGACCGGCCGCGGCGGCGCTTCCGATCTGCACACCGAGTTCGAGCGCTCC
Source organism: uncultured bacterium (assembly GCA_964500785.1). Taxonomy (GTDB): domain Bacteria; phylum Krumholzibacteriota; class Krumholzibacteriia; order WVZY01; family JAKEHA01; genus JAKEHA01. The sequence goes on along the minus strand of CAZCQM010000083.1, from coordinate 8,657 downwards.
GGCGGAACCCGCACCTCGACGTACGCGCAGACCGTCGACGACTGCCGGCGTTTCGACTCGGCATCGCGATGGATTCGTTACACCACGTTCGGAAAGAGCGGCGAGGGACGCGATCTGCCCCTGCTCATCGTCGACCGGCACGGGAACGTCACGCCGGATGCCGTACGTCGCTCCGGCAACGCGGTGGTGCTCATCCAGGCGGGCATTCACGCGGGCGAGATCGACGGTAAGGACGCCGGCCTCCTGCTCGTCCGGGCGATGGCGATCGAGAAGTCGCTGGCCAGCCTGCTCGACCACGTCACCGTTCTTTTCATTCCCATCCTCAACGTCGACGGACACGAGCGGACCAGCCCGTACAACCGCCCGAACCAGAACGGACCCGAGGTCATGGGGTTCCGTGCCAACGCGTCCGATCTCAATCTCAATCGCGATTACCTCAAGGCGGATACGCCCGAGATCCAGGCCTGGCTCGCCCTGTTCAATCGCTGGGAGCCCGACCTGTTCATCGATTGCCACGTGACCGACGGTGCCGACTACCAGTACGTGATCACCTACGTCGTCGAACAATGGCAGGACACCGACCCCCGCGTCGCAGCATGGTCGCGCGAACGTTTCGAGACCCCGCTCACCGCCCGCACGGCGGAAGCGGGGTTTCCGATGTCTCCGTACTGTGCCTTCCGCGTCGAGCACGAGCCGAAGAGCGGCCTGCAGAGCTTCGCGTCGACGCCGCGCTTCTCGACCGGTTACGTGGCCCTTCGCAATCGTCCCGCGCTGCTCATCGAAGCCCACATGCTCAAGGACTACGCGACGCGCGTCCGCGGCACCCTCGCCACCCTGCAGAATGCGATTGCGATCGTTGGAGAAGAGTCGCGGGCGCTTCGGGAGCTCCTCGCGGACGTCGACGCGCGCACGGCGTCTCCGGCGTTCCGGGATGCGCCGCTGCCGCTGGCGCTGGAGACCTCCTTCGACGACAGCGTGATGATCGATTTTCTCGGCGTGAACTACGATGTCGTGACCAGCGAGATCACCGGCGGCACGTGGCATCGCTACGGCACGCAACGGGAGACATGGCGCGTCCCCTACTTCAGACGGCAGAAGGTCGCCGCCGACGCTCCCCTTCCGGCGGCCTACGTCATTCCGCAGCAGTGGACCGAGGTCATCGCCCGCCTCGACGCCCATGGCATCCGCTACGCGCGCATCGAGCGAACTACCCGCGTTCATGTCTCCACGGTGCGCTTCCACGACACGACGTGGCAGGAACGACCGTACGAGGGACGTCACCCGCTGACGTATCAATGGGACGAAATCGAAGAAGACCGCGTGCTCCCCGCGGGCACGGTGGTGGTGGAAACGGGGCAGCCGCTGGCGCGTGTCATCGCGAATCTTCTCGAGCCGGCCGCACCGGACGCGCTGGTGCGCTGGGGGTTTTTCGACGCCAGCTTCGAATACAAGGAGTACATCGAATCGTACGTGATCGAATCGATGATTCCCGAGATGCTCGCGCGTGACCCGTCGCTCGCCCGCGAGTTCGAAGCGGCGCGAAAGAAGCCGGACTTCCCCGCCGACCCTGAGGCGATCCGCCGGTGGTTCTACCGCCGCACGCCCTACGTCGAGAGTCGCGTCGGGGTCTACCCGGTGGCGCGCCTCATGGATCGCGCCGTCGTGGATTCGCTGCTTGCCCCGCCCCGCTAGTCCGCGGAATAGACCACCGCGCCCCGAACCACGGTGTGCGTGACGCGCGCATCGAGGATCGCGCGCGGGGCGGCGTTCAGAATGTTCCGATCGAGCACCGTCAGATCGGCGCGCTTCCCGGCCTCGATGGTACCCGCCTCGGTCTCGTCGAAGGACGCGTAGGCCGCTCCCCACGTGAACGCGCGCAGGGCCTCGTCGAGCGTGACGCGTTGTGCCGCTAGCCATCCCCCCGCTGGATTCCCGTCGTGGTCCTGGCGCGTCACCGCGGCAAAAAGTCCCCACAGTGGATTCACCGACTCCACCGGGAAGTCGGACCCGAACGCGAGTACCGCCCCGCTGTCGAGCAGCGTGCGCCAGGCGTATGCACCGATCAGACGGGCGCGACCGAGGCGGTCTTCCGCCCAGGGCATGTCCGAGGTGGCGTGCGTCGGCTGCATCGACGCCACCACACCCAGGCGTGAAAACCGCCCCAGGTCGGCCGGATCGAGAATCTGGCAGTGCTCGACGCGCAGGCGCGCATCGTTCGGGTGCGCTTCTGCGAGCACCCGCTCGTAGACGTCCAGAATGATGCGGTTGGCGCGGTCCCCGATGGCGTGCGTCGCCACCTGGAACCCGGCGTGCACGGCTTCGCGCGTCCACGCGAGCAGCGTGTCCGACGACTGGACGAGCAGGCCGACGTTGCCGGGGTCGTCCGAGTACGCCGCGAGCAACGCGGCGCCGCGCGAACCCAGCGCCCCGTCGGCGTGGAGCTTCAGCGACCGAATGACAAGGCGTCCGCCGAATTCCGACGACTTCCCCGAGTGCAGGCACGCACGAGCGAAAGAGGGGTCGTCGGAATCGGCCATGGAGTAGACGTTGAGCGTGAGCTCGCCGCGCGCCCCCAGGCGGCGCAACGAGGCGGCAGCGGCGGCGGTGGTCCCGGCGTCGTGCACACCGACGAGCCCCAGCCGGTTGCACTCGGCGATCGCGAGCCGCAGGCGCGCGTCCCGCTCGGCGTCCGACGGCGGCGGAATTCGGCGCGTCGCCAGGCGCATCGCCTCGTCCACCAGGACGCCCGTGGGAGCGCCGTCCCGGTCCCGCACGATGCGCCCCCCCGGCGGATCCGGCGTGGCGCGCGCGATGCCGCACGCGTCGAGCGCGGAGCGGTTGAGCCACAGGGCGTGCCCGTCGATCCGCTCGAGGCAGACCGGGTTGTCGTCCGTCCCCTCGAGGTCTCGCCAGGACGGGAATCCGGTGGTCTCCCAGTCGTTCTGGTCCCAGCCATGCCCCACGAGCCAGTCGCCCGGTGGGTGGGAGCGCTGGGCGTCACGCACGCGGCTTCGAATCTCGCGCGCCGAGCGCGTTCCGACCAGAGACAGGATGCGCAGCGATTCCCCGAGGCTCGAGAGATGGGCGTGCGCGTCCACTAGCCCGGGCAGCACCAGCCCGCCCCGAACGTCGACGACGCGCGTGTCCGGGCCCGCCAGCGCGCGTGCCCCCGCGTCGTCCCCGACAAACGTCACGCGGTCCCCCGCGACGGCGACCGCCGTCGCGCCCGAGACCGGGGTTCCGGTCCACACGGTTCCATGGAGGAATATGAGATCCGCGGAGTCGGCGGCGGGTGTCACCCGGGGAAGCGAGAGCAGACAGACCGCAACGACGAAGGCCGCGGTGCGGGAGAGATCCCTACATCGTGCCCGTCGCCGTGAGACGGTCGAGACGTGTGCGCGCGTCGCGCCTGCTGGCCAGATCCGGGTCGCCATCCTTGAGCATCTCCAGGACGTGACGGTAGCAGGCGGCGGCGTCCGATGTCGCCCCCTTTTCCTCGTACGCGATGCCCAGGCGCAGCCACACCATGGCGTACGCCGGCGCGACCTCGGGGTTGAGGAGCGGGCGCTCGGTGACGCTTCGGAACGACCGGATGGCGCCCTCGTAGTCGCCGGACTGGAGCTGGCACGATCCGATGCAATAGGAGGCGATGTCCCCCAACGCGTCGAAGCCGCCGGTGCTCGCGGGAAGCGTGCGGGCGAGTTCGACCGCCCCGGCACAGTCCCGGCTTTCCGCGCGTTCGATGATGCGGACGAACGTCAGCTTGTCGGGCGGGAAGTCCTTGCCGTGCGCTTCGAGGATCCGGTTGGCCTGTGCCGTGTCGCCGGCGAGAATATAGAACGTCGCCACCCCCCGCCAGTAGTCCGCATTCTTGTGGCGGGGCGACGACACCCACGTCGCCGGGACCGACTTCAACTCATCGAGCGAACGCATCGGATCGCCGTGCGCCCAGTACAACAATCCGGCGCGCGTCGCCGCGAATGCGCTGACCACGGTCGAGTCCTCCAGCGAACCACTCGTCGTCGCACTCCCGAGGTCCAGGACCTTCATCGCGTCTTTGTAGCGTCCGAAGTACGCGTAGAGCATCGTGAACTGGCCGCCGAGCTCGAATCGTGCCGAGATGTCCGCATTGGCGGACAGGCTCTGGGCCTTCTTCGCCAGTGCAAGGGCCTCGTGCGGATGCCCCATCGCGAAGCGGATCACCGACATCCGGATCGGGATGTGCGGGTCGTCGGGGTAGCGCTTCTCGACGGCCTCCAGGATCTTCATCGCGTCTTCCGCTTGTCCCAGATGCAGATGGGCGGTCGCGAGATATTCATACGCCTCCGCCGAGGGCGCCTTCTCCACCCACTGCTCCGCCGTCTTCAGGGCCTCGTCGAAGCGATCGAGACGCATGTACGTCCACGTCAGGTGCTGCAGCGCGCGGTCCATCCCCGGATCGACGGCCAGCACCGCGCGGAAATGAACGGCGGCCGAATCGTATCGCGCCGCGTGGAATTCGGCATCGCCCAGACCGAACAGCATTTCCTTGTCGTCCGGATAGAGGACACGCATCTCCTTGTAGATCGGGATCTGCGCCTCGAACCCGTCGTCCAGCCCGGCCTTCAGCGCGCGCACGAGGAAGCGCTCCTTGAGCGGAATACGGTCGAGGTGATCGATCGCATAGGCGATATGCCGCTGCGTTTCCGCCCGGCTGCCCCGTGACCACCACTCGGTGTAGGCCAGGCGGTAGTACGCCAGCGCGAACGTCGAGTCGTCCGCGATCGCCCGGTTGAACGCCTGTCCCGCGCGGGCGAAGTTCAGGTCGTTGAGCAGGGCCTCCCCCTCGAAGTAGGCCTGGTACGCGTCGAGGTTGGGGGTGGTCACGTCGGCGACGGACTCGGTCCTCGCGACGGTATCGGTGGCTTCGCGCAGATCGATCCGGATGTCACGCGCAATGGCGTCGATCATCTCGGGGATGTTCTCCTGCCCCCGCGCCTCCCGCTTGGTCGTGTAGACGTATTTGTGCGTCCGCGTGTTCATGATCTTGAGGTCGATCGTGTAGAGGTTGCCGAAGCGCCGGATCGTGGGAATGACGAGAGCGTCCACACCGGACGCTTCGCAGATACGCTGTCCCAGTGACTCGTCGATGCCCGTGGCATCGCCGTGGCCGAGCGTCTTGAGGATGTCGAACATGCGCGAGCGCGTCATGACCGAGAGTCGGCGTGACTGCTCGAGGGCCGTGATCAGCATGCCCGACAGCCCGTCGAGGGCGGGCTCGTCGGTGTCGTTGTCGAAATCGATGACGGCGATCGGAACGCGCACCTCCCCCTCGGCGTGTCGCGCGCGCAGGAAGTCGAAGGCGACGAAGGCGGCGACCAGCGTGAGCGCGGTGAGGGCGGCGACGCCGGCGACGCGGACGCGCCTCGGTGCGCGCCGCCGGACGCCGGTCAGGTCGTCGAGGGCGCCGCGCAACGCGGCGATGAGCTCGTCGAGCGTCTGGTAGCGGTCCTCGCGGCGCTTCTCGAGGCAGGTCTCCACGATCTTGACCACGGCCGACGGCAGCCCCGGCCGGAACTCGGCGATGGGACGGTGTCCCTCGTTCAGGATCGAGTAGATCACCGCCTGCTCGTAGTCGCCGCGGAAGGGGAGCTGCCCGGCCAGCATCTCGTACAGCACGACTCCCATGGACCAGATATCGGTGCGCTGGTCGACGCTCTCGCCGCGCGCCTGTTCCGGCGACATGTACGCCGACGTCCCGCGCGATGTGAAACGCTCATCGACGCGCCCCTGCTCCACCGGCCGCGCCAGTCCGAAGTCCATGATGACCGCACGGCCGGTGTTGGTGATCATGATGTTGGAGCTCTTCATGTCGCGGTGCACGATCCCCTTCTCGTGCGCCTGGCGCAGACCGTCCGCGATCTGCAACAGGTAGCGCAGCGCGTCCGCGGTCTCGATCCGCCCCGAGAGCACGCGGTCACGCAGCGTCGAGCCCTCGACGTACTGCATCGCGATGAACGTCTTATCGTCGATCTCGTTGATCTCGTAGATCGTGCAGATGTTGGGGTGCGCCAGACCCGCCGCCGCGCGCGCCTCCGCGACCAGGCGCTGCTGGTCCTCCGGCGTGGAGAGCAGTGCCGGGTGCAGGAACTTGAGTGCCACCGTGCGATGGAGCCGCGTGTCCTCCGCCCGGTACACCACGCCCATGCCGCCCTCGCCGAGCTTCTCGGTAATCTGATAGTGATGAATCGTTCGGCCGATCATGGTTTCGTCGCGCGCGTTCGGGGTGCGCCGTACAGACTACGTCCGGGACCCGGTTTGAGTTTCATGGCGGGCAGAGGCTCTGGCGCGGTCAGGCGGTGCGCTTGACGACGATGACCGTGAGATCGTCGATCCGCTCCGCGCCGTTTTCGTGGGCGTGGACGGCGTCGATCACCCGCTTGACGATCGACGCGGCCGGTTCGGATTCGCCCTCGCGGACGCACGCGATCAGCCGTTCCTCCCCGAAGGGCTGGTCGAACTCGTTGACGGCGTCAGGAATGCCGTCCGAGTAGATGAAGAGCATGTCCCCGGTTTCCATCCGCGCGACATCCTGCTGGTACGGGAACTCCTCCAGGACCCCCAGGGCCATGCCCCCGGTGGCGAGACGATCGATCTGCGCCCCCTTGCGGAGCAGGATCGGGTTCTCGTGGCCGGCGTTGCAGAAGGCCAGTTCGTGGCGCTCGACGTCGAGGAGCCCCACGAACAGAGTTGCGAACTTCTCGGGGTCGGTGCTGCGGTAGATCAGCCGGTTCGACCGCGAGATCGTCTCCCCGACCGGCCCGTCGAGGGCGGTCTGCCCCCGCAGGGTCGCCTGCAGGTTCGCCATCAGCAGCGACGCCGGAAGGCCCTTGCCGGAGACGTCGCCCAGGCAGATGCCCCAGCGCCCCTCGCGCACGTAGATGAAGTCGTAGTAGTCGCCGCCCACCATCTGGGCCGGGAGGCTGATCGCCGCGATGTCGTAGCCCGGGAGCCCCGGGGGCGTCTTGGGCAGCAGGTCCTGCTGGATCTGGGCCGCGAGCTTCACCTGCTCCTTCATGCTCGCCAGCGCCTTTTCTTCCTCGTACAGGCGCGCGTTCTCCACGATCTGGGCCGACTGCCCGGCGATGATCGCCAGCAGGCGCTGGTCTTCGTCGGTAAATCCATTCTGCTGCTTCTTATTGTAGCTCGTGATCACCCCGATCAGCTCCGACTTGACCATCAGCGGCGCACACAGGATCGACTGGATGCTGTCGTCCCACTTCAGACCCCGGAAACGCTCGTCGCCGCGCGGTTCGTTCGAGCACAGGGGCTTCTTGTACAGGTGCATCCACCCGAGGAGGTTCTCGTTGAGGTGGAAGTGGGGATTCTCCGACGAGCTGGTCATCGCGCGCACCAGCGTCTTCATGTTCTGCTGGGCGTTGCGGTCGACCAGGGTCACGACCGTCTGCTCCGCCTGGACGGCGCGCATCGACCGGTCGACGATCTTCTGAATGATGTCCTCCGAATCGACCGACGCGCCGATGGCCCGGGCGAGGTCGTTGAGAATCGACAGCTCCTCGACCGCACGCCTGAGCTGGCGGTTCTCCTCGCGCAGGCTCCCGACATCGGCGTCGCCGTCGACGTCGTCCGCGGTCGGCTTCCGGAAGGGCAGGCGAAAACTCTTTTTCGTCATGGGGGCCTCTCTGCTAGAGTACCATCGCGTCTCCCCGCGTGCCGATGGACCCGAGTATCCGATGGCCCCGCGGGGATTGCAACACCGCATTGCCGGGGGCGTCCGCCCCGGCCACCCGGAGATTCATGCGCATCGAGACGGTCCGCCTGCATTTCACGACCGACGAAGGGGCCTCGCTGGCCGACATCACCGCGGATGTCAACGCCTTCGTGCGGAACTCCGGCTTTCGCCACGGTCTCTGCATCCTCACCCTGCCCGGCGGCGGCTGCTGCCTCACGCTGACCCCCGATCTCGACGACGGCGTGGACGACCTGCTCCGGATCGTGCGGTCCTACCTGTCCGCCCCGGCTCCGCACGGCGAGGCCGAGGGGGCCGTGCCGGCTCGAGACCGCGTGGACGTGGACGAGGGTGGCTACATCTCCGCCGGCGTGCTGGCCGACTGCCTCTCGATGTCGGTCCGTGACGGCCAGCTGAGCCTCGGAAGCTGGGATGCCATCGTCCTGCTCGACGCGCTCGGGCCCGTGCAGCGCCCCGTTGATGTGACGTTGATCGGCGCATGAGCCCGGTTCGACTACACTTGAAGTCACAAGGCTTACTGGTTTATAATGAATGGGTTTACGGAAGTATACCAGGCTCTTTTCGCCGGCCTTTCCGGCCAGGACTCCCCCGTTGACCTCGACGTACCCCGCTGAAATCGCCACACCGGTGTCGCCCGGGCGCGGCCCCGCCCTGCGTGAGGCGGGGATTCTGCTCGCCGGGTTGATCGGGGCCCTGGCGCTGGAAGCGGGCGGGGGAGTTCCGGGCGTGATCTCACGTGTGGCCACGTGGGGCATCCTGATGCTCGTCCCCGGGTGGGCCCTCTATCGGATCACGGCCCGGAAGGCCCCGGACGCCGTCGAGGGGGCGCGCGCGGCGCGCGCCCGGGGCCCCCGCCGGCGCGCCCCCCCCCGCGGCCACGGCGGCCACCCCCGGGGCCCCCCCCTCG
>CAZCQM010000082.1:9027-12368 GCA_964500785.1 uncultured bacterium | reverse complement strand
GGCCGAGCAGCCGCAGAACATCTTGCTCTCGGTGAGGAGCTGCGCGTGGACCTCGAGTCCGATGATGGCCTCGTAGCGCGACATCTATCTCACCGGCGCCACCGCGCCCACCGGAAACTCCGACAGCCGTTCGATGCCGGCCGCGGCGCGCAGCATCGTCACTTCGTCGAATGCCCGCCCGATCACCTGCACGCCGATGGGAAGCCCGTCGGCCGAACGCCCGGCGGGCACGGATATTCCCGGGAGTCCCGCCAGGTTGACCGGGATGGTGAACACGTCATTCAGGTACATCAGGATCGGATCGTCGGTCTTCTCGCCCAGAGCGAACGCGGGCGTCGGGGCGGTCGGGAGCATCACGACGTCGCAACGCTCGAAGGCGAAGGTGAAGTCGCGGATGATGAGGGTCCGCACCTGGAGCGCGCGGTGGTAGTACGCGTCGTAGTACCCGGCGCTCAACACGTAGGTGCCCAGGAACACGCGCCGCTTGACCTCGCGCCCGAAGCCTTCGCCGCGCGTTCGCACGTACATGGCATCGAGACTGGTGGCGCCGTCCGCGCGGAAGCCGTATTTGACGCCGTCGAAGCGCGCGAGGTTGGCGCTGGCCTCGGCGTTGGCGACGATATAATAGGCCGCCAGCCCGTAGTCGGCGTGCGGGAGGTCGATCTTCTCCACCGTCGCGCCCTCGCGCTCCACCGCCCGGGCCAGCCGGTCGAAGGTGTCGCGCACCGACGCATCGATGTGCTCGCCGAGAAACGTCCATGGAATACCGACGCGCAGCCCGCGCAGTCCGCCCGCGAGCCCACCCGTGAAGTCGGGCACCGGCGCGCCGGCGCTGGTGGAGTCGCGCGCATCCTCCCCGCACAGCGCGTTCATGACCAGGGCCGCGTCCTCGACGCTGCGCGTGAAGGGCCCGATCTGGTCGAGCGAGCTCGCGAAAGCGACCAGTCCGTAGCGCGACACGCGCCCGTAGGTGGGCTTGACGCCGACGACGCCGCAGAAGCTCGCGGGCTGCCGGATGGACCCTCCGGTATCGCTGCCCAGCGCGGCGGCGGCCATGCCCGACGCCACCGCGGCGGCCGACCCGCCGCTCGACCCGCCCGGCGCGCGCGCCGGATCCCAGGGGTTGCGCGTCGGCCCGAACGCCGAGTTCTCGGTGGACGAGCCCATCGCAAACTCGTCGAGGTTGGTCTTGCCGACGACGATCGCGCCCGCGTCGAGAAGGCGGGCCACGGACGTTGCGGTGTAGGGCGGGCGGTAACTCCCGAGGATCTTCGACCCGCAGGTCGTGCGCGCGCCCTGGATGCAGATGTTGTCCTTGATCGCGACCGGCACGCCGCCGAGCGGGAGCGTGCGGCCCGCGCCGGAGTCGGTCAGCTCCCGCGCGCGCGCGCGCGCCGCCTCGGCGTGGACGTCGAGGAAGGCGTGGACCTCCGTGTCGCGCGACTCGATGGCCGAGAGCGCGGCGTCGCACGCGTCCAGCGGCGAGACCTCGCCCGCCGCGATCCGCCCGCGCAGGGCCGCGATGGACAGCTCGTGCAGGCTCATTCCCCGTCTCCGCGATCGATGACGCGCGGCACGCGGAAGAACTCACCCGCGGCGTCGGGCGCCTCGGCCAGGACGATCCCGCGGTCGAGCGGCGGGATCACCGCGTCTTCCCGGACGTGGTCCGACGGCTCGTGCGACATGGCGCGCGTCGGCTCGACACCGCCGACGTCGGCCTCCTGCAGCTTCTCCACCCAGCCGACGATGCGCCCGAGTTGCTCGGTGATCATCTCCACCTCGTCGGAGGACAACTCGATGCGCGCGAGGCGCTCCAGATGGCGGACCGTTTCCCGATCGATCGTTGACACCGGATGACCTCCTAGAGCGGGCGCATGGGCGCGTACTGGGCGATGAACTTCCTCTCACCGCCCGCGTCGAAAATGACGGTGACGCGCATCTGGTCGCCCTCCCCCTCGACGCGGCGGACGATTCCCTTCCCGAAACGCTCGTGGAGAATGCGCGTGCCCACCTCGTAGCGCGGCACGCGCGACACCACGACCTCCTGCGAATAGACGTGATCGTCGGACGGCCCGGCCTGGGCGTACTCGTCGAACCCGCGGGGCGTCCGTCCCCACAGCGAATCACGGCCCCCGATCGCGTGGCCGCGCGACGCCGCCGCCGGCTCGCGGGGCGCCTCCAGGCACTCCGCGGGAATCTCGGAGAGGAACCGCGACGGGATCCCGCCTTCCATCAGCCCCATGCGGCGGCGCATCCCCGCGAAGGTGAGGTAGAGCCGGCGCCGCGCACGCGTCATGCCGACGTAGAACAGGCGGCGCTCCTCTTCGATGGCATCGGCGTCGTCGATCGAATTGTAATGCGGGAACAGTCCCTCCTCCAGCCCCGTTACGATCACCGTATCGAACTCGAGTCCTTTGGCGTTGTGCAGGGTCATGAGGGTGAGCTGGCCGCTCTCCAGATCGATGGAGTCGACGTCGGCCACCAGCGCGATCTCCTCGAGGAAGGCGCGCAGCGTCTTGTCTTCCGCGCTCTCGGCGTAGGAGTGCGCCGCCGACAGCAGCTCCTCCACGTTCTCGATGCGCGTGTCCGAGTCGGGATAGGCCTCGTCGAGGTACTTGAGATAGTTGGTGGCCTTGAGGATCTCGTCGACCACGTGCGGCGCGACTTCCGTGTCCGCCACCACCTTGAGGCGGTCGAACAGGTCGAGAAACGCGCGGCAGCGCGCCGCGGGCGCAGTGCCGAGTCCGATGTCGGGCGCGCGCATGGCGTCGATCATCGACACCCCGTGCTCGACGCCGTACGCCTCCAGGTGGTCGATGGTCGACTTCCCGATACCACGCCGCGGGACGTTCAGGATGCGTTTGAGGCTGATCGTGTCCGCCGGATTCGCCAGCCACTTGCAGTAGGCGAGCACGTCGCGCACTTCCGCGCGCTCGTAGAACCGGACCGCGCCGATGATCTGATACGGCATCGAGCCCATCTTGAAGACGTCTTCGAGCGCGCGCGACTGGGCGTTGGTGCGGTAGAGAATCGCTATGTCCTTCGGGCTGGTCCCGGCCGCGACATCGCGCTTGACGATGTCGAGGACGGCCCGGGCTTCCATCTCCTCGTCGGTGCAGGCCACCACGGTCACCTTCTCGCCCGCCTCCCCCTCCGTCCACAGGTTCTTCCCCTTGCGTCCCAGGTTGTGGGCGATGAGCCCGTTGGCCGCGTCCAGGATGGTGCGCGTCGAGCGGTAGTTCTGCTCCAGGCGAATCACCCGCGTGCCCTCGTAGAGGTCTTCGAACTCGAGGATGTGTTCGACCCGCGCGCCCCGCCAGCTGTAGATGGACTGGTCGTCG
>CAZCQM010000082.1:0-9017 GCA_964500785.1 uncultured bacterium | reverse complement strand
ACCGACCACGAACAAGTTGTGGTGAAAGGAGGCGAGGCCGTCGATCATCGCCATCTGGATGGGATTGGTGTCCTGGAACTCGTCGACCAGTATGTAGCGGAAGCGCCGCGCGTACAGGTCGCGCACCTCCTCGCTGACGCCGAAGAGCTCGACCACTTTCATGATCAGGTCATCGAAGTCGGCGGCGTTCGCGCGCTTGAGGTCGCGCTCGTATTCAGCGTACAACGCCGCCACGCGCTGCTCGCCGATGGACGACGCCCGGTCGGCGGCCATCTTCGGCGTGACCAGGGCGTTCTTCATGCGGCTGATGCGATCCCGGAGCGACCGCGGGGACTTGACGAAGCGCGCGTCATTCGGGTTGCGCGAGATGATCGCCTTCACCAGCCCGAGGCTGTCGTCGGAGTCGTAGATGGAGAAATCCCGGCGCAGGCCCACCGCCTCGCCATGGCGCCGCAGGATGCGCACGCCCGTGGCGTGGAACGTCCCCACCCACATTACCTCCACCGCTCCGGGGCACACACGGTCGAGGCGCGCCTTCATCTCGCGCGCCGCCTTGTTGGTGAACGTGAACGCGAGCACCTCGTAGGGTGGAACGCCGAGCTCGCCGACGAGATGGGCGATGCGCTCGGTAAGGACGCGGGTCTTGCCGCTGCCGGCCCCGGCAATGACGAGTATCGGCCCCTCCGTGGCAAGGACCGCCTCGCGCTGGCGTTCGTTCAACTGAGTTCCGGGAATCATGGTCATCCGTGGGCGTAACCCCACGAACGTAGCACAGACACCGTTGTGAGCGGGAGCGTTTTTCCGCGCCGGACGGCGCGCCGGGGGCTAGAACGTCGGGCCGAGGTAGAAATGGAACTGCATATGGTTGTCCAGCACGTACAGGTCGGTCGGCCACGCGAACTGGAAGCTCATGAGGAAGTAGCCCACGTACATGTAGAGGCCGAATCCCAAGTCGGCGTGCGCGCTCTCGAGCTTGAGCCCGGCAACCGAGTTGTCCAGGAGCCTGGGCCAGGTCCGGTCGAAGGCATCGCCGACGTCGAAGAACGCCGTGCCGCCGATGTTCTGCAGGCCCCAGCGTCCCGGCCACCCGAAGATGACCGCGTCGAGGAGCGGGAAGCGGTATTCGAAGCTCGCCAGCCACGTGGTGGTCCCGTAGAACTGCTGGTAGTCGTAGCCGCGGAGCGAGGTCGGCCCGCCCAGGAAGAAGATACGCGGATCCTCTCCCCGGCTCGCCGCGGCACTCAGGCGCAGCGCCACCGAATTGCGCCAGAAGAGCGTGTTGTACCAGCGCCAGTCCATGAAGCCCGTCGTCCTTGAAATACCGCGATTGTCGAAGGCGACGCCGCGCGCGACCGACATGCGCCAGCGCGATCCATCCACCGGACCGAAGGGCCCGAAGAACGACGAATCGTGGACGAACGCCAGCGAGGGCTCCACGAGGTGGACGTCCGATTTCTCCGTCGCCGTATAGTAGAAGCTGGAGAGCCCGCGGGTATCCTGGTAGAACTCACGCTGTGAATTGTATGCCTGAAGATCCAGTTCCATCCGGTAGAACTTGTTGAACGGAACGCTCATCATGCCGTACACACCCAGGTTCCGCTCGCTGAACAGACGATACCCCGAGAAGTCCCCCACGCTGGTTACCCGCGAATCGAAGAAGCTGCTCAGCTGATAGACGCCGAAGGAGAAATCCGCGCGCCGCTTGAGGTACGCGTAGGCGAGCAGGAAGTCGGACTGGGCCAGGTCCTGATACAGATTGAAGGCAAACGTCAGGTGGTGGTCACCGAGAATGTCCGACAACGATATGGCATTCGCCACGCCGAATCCGTAGCCCGACGAGAAGTAGAGGCCTCCGCCGGCGCCGATGAAATCGGGCGACAGGTGCATCTTGTAATCGTGAACGGATGCCCCCTTGAATACCTCATTCCCCACCGGGGACGATATTCCTTCGATCCCCTGCCTGCCGCCCGCCGCTTTACCGGACCCGCCAGCTCCGCCCGCAGGCGCGAGGGGCAGAGGCCGGGGCTCGTAGGTGGCGACGTCGACGGTGTCCGCGGACGCCAGGGCCGAGTCCCGGACCGCCACCGCCGTCGTGTCGGAGAACACCAGACTGCTGTCGGTGAGCTCGTGGACCGTCACCCCCGCCGGTTCCGTGCCCGTGTTCTCCGCGACCTCCTCGTCCTCCCGGCTGACATGAGACGTGGCGTGGGCCAGGATGCTGTGCGCGGGCTGCGCATAGTGCCGGCTCAGCATCGTGCGCAGGTCGTCGGAAACAAACACGTCCCAGCCGCCGTTGACGAACCCGGAAAACGCGATCCGGCCCTTCTCCTCGTTGACGCTCGGCGTGAACAGGCCGCCGAGGACGTCGGTGAAGCGGTAGTACTCCCTGGTCTCGATGTTGCCCGCGTGCAGGTTGTTCACGCCCGACTCGTCGGAGGCGTAGATGATGGTCTTACCATCGTTCAGGATCAGCGGCTCCGTGTCATCGCCGGGCGATTCCACGAGCGGTCGCTGGTGGCCCGTCTCCAGGTCGTATTCCCAGATGTCGTACGTCGCGTCGTGGCGGACGTTGTCCGGGTTGGCGAAGTTCATCTCGCTCAGGCGCTTGCGGTTCTCGCCCGAGAAGTTATTCGGAACCGGTATCGTCACCTCGGGATAGTAGACGTACACGAGGCGATTGCCGTCCGGGAAATACCGCGGCGTCAATTGATCAGCGGCGTCGTCGGTAAGCCGCTGCGTCTTGCCCGTGTTGAGGTCGACCTTGACGAGGTCCGTCTGGCCGCGGAACGTGGCCGACAGCACGACCTCGTCGCGGACCGGGTTCCACGTGGGAGCGGTGAGTCCGTCGGACGCGATCTCGTAGCGGCGCTCCTCTCCGCTGCGGAGGTTGCGAACGAAGAGGGCATCGTGGCCCTTCGACTTGGCGACGAAGGCCACGCGATCGCCCGTCAGGTCGAAGCAGATCGAGCTGGTCAACAGGTGCAGCGACTCGTAGCGGTTGGACCGCGAGCCCGTGACCACCCTGGCGATCTCGTGCCCGTCCAGCGCGGATATCACGTAGATCTCGACCATTCCGGACCGGTCCGAAAAGAACACGATGGACTCGCCGTCGGGCGACAGCAGCGGCGTGGTGTTGTAGTACCCGTGGTCCTTGACGTGGTCGGTGAGCCGCCGCGCGATGTCACCCACCTCCTGCTTGTCGGGATAGAGGGGCCAGTAGTGCTTGCGCAGCGCCTTGGCCCAGTTCTGGTACAGGTCCTGTTCGCTCAACCCGAGGGTGCGGTGGATGGCGGCCTCCGCGCTGCGTGTGCCGGCCAGCGCGTCGAGTATCTCGAGGACCTTCTCCGGGCCGTAGGTCTCCGCGATGTAATTGAAGACCGACTGCCCCTCCTTGTAGACGTAGAACCCGCTCAGCATGTAGAACGGGTACAGGTAGTCGTGGATCACCGCATCGCGGACGAACATGTCGGCGTCCGCGTCCCAGCCCTCCGCCAGGTACTCGGCCAGTCCCTCGGCCACCCACAACGGCATGGGGAACAGGTAGTTCCGCGTGAACACGTTGTCCAGCATGCGGTTATAGACGATATTGAAGGTAAATACGTGGGCGAGCTCGTGCGTCGCCGTATGCTGGAATTCCTTGAAGGAGCTCGTGAACGGTAGAACGATGCGCCGCCGCGAGGGCTCGGCGAAGGCCTGCACGCCCTCGCTCAGCTGCCCCTGGGCCACGTTGGTCTCCAGGAAGTCGCCGTGGCTGGCGTAGAGAATTACGGGCACGCGCCAGGGCAGAACCTCCTTGAGCTCAATCGCGTACTGCTCGTAACCGTCCTCGAGGACCAGAGCGGCCCGCATCGCAAAGGCTTCCGCTCCTTCGTAATAGTGGATGTCGAAGTGCGGCGTGCTGAGCACGTGCCATTTGTAATCTTCGTACTGGATCTTGTTGCGGCCGAAGCGCTGGGCGGCGGAGGTTCCCGGGGAGAGGGTCCCCACGAGGAACGAGAGGACGGCGACTGCCAATACTACCGTGCGCGACTTCATGGTACTGCTTTCAGCCGGAGATGCGAGCCATCGCGGCGCTACCCAATAAGTATAAAGGGCCTGGCCAGGCCGAACAAGCCCCTAACACGGATCAGTATTCGAAGCGATACTTGAGGTCGAGGTTGAATTCGTCCGTATTCTGCCCTGCGATTCCCGCTCGGTTCCTCCGGGAGTTGTAAATGAACTGGGAGCGAAGCAGAAACTTATTGCTCAGCCGGTATTCGACGTTCACTTCCTGCTCCGAACCAATGGACAACCCCCTCTTGTACTGGAGGTAGACGTCCTCCCAGAGGTACCGTCCCACTCCAATCAACGTCTCCTGCTCCGTGGTGCCGCCGGGCCCGGCCTGGGATTCCACGCTGCGCTGCTCGACGTCGACCGTGAAGCCCGTCATCTGCTCATTGACGACGCGTTCCAGCGCGTTGGTGGCCATTCCGCTCGCGAACATGCTGCCCCCGAGCATCCGCCAGATGTCGGCCTCGGAATACCCCGGTTCGTCGTAGGTCAGGGATATCTGGGGTTCCTTCTTGTCGTATGGCCAGCTCAACGTCAGGTAGATGTTTCGATCCGTACCGTCTGGAGCCCGATGGGGCGTGTACGCTTCGATGTACATGGCGGGACGCATGGTCTCCGAGGCCGAGAAATCCATGCTGCCGCTCGTGATCGTGAACTTGTTGCCGTAGAGGCGGTACGAACCGCGGAGCACCGACATGTCGCCGCGGAAGTACATGCCACGCTCGTCGTGCTTGAGGATGACGTCGCCCGCCATCTCCACGTTGAGATCCGGGTTCCGCACCCAGACGTTCTTGGCGGCACTCAGGTCCACGCTTCCGATCCAGCCCGGCTCGTCGGTGGGGAGGGTGAGCGCGGATCCGGTCCCGGCGCCCGAGGCCAGCTCGAGACGGATGGTGGCCTCGCGGATGTCGAGGGCCCCGGTCACGAACGGGAGCTTGCGGCCCTCCCGCCATTCGTGGAGCCGGGCGGTCAGCGTCCCGTCCATGATGACGTCGACGTCGGGAATCGACTTCAGACGGAATTCATGGAGCGTCAGGTCGATCCGGTAGTCCGCGGGCCGGTAGTTCGATATCCGCGCCCAGCCGGTCCCGACCACCGTGCCCTTGTCCCCGCTCCGCGCGGTGAGCGACGCGATCCGAACCACGTCGTCGACGAAGTCGATCCGCGCCGACAGATCGGTGAACGTCTCCTGCATCCCCGCCATGCGCATCTGGCCGCGGTCGAGCGAGATGTTCCCCGTCACCACCGGAACCGCCGGCGTACCGCTTCCGGTCACGGCACCCTTGATCTCCCCCTTCAGGAACGCCACGCTGGGAATGTACCGCCCGATCTGGCTGAGGTCATCGCCGTGCGGCGCAACGTCGAGGCGGAAGTCCATCGAGCGGTCGGCGTCCAGCCGCGCACCATCACGCATCGAGATCGTCACCGGGAAGTGCCCCGACACGTGGAGGTCGATCAGGTCGTGTACGTCGACGCCCGTCACGTGCAGGACCAGGTCCCGGTACTCGGCGTCGACGGCGGCGGGCGGGAACCGGCGTCCCGGGCCCCGGCCCGGCCGCACCGCTCCCGTCGCCCGGAGCACGGGCGCCTCCGGCGTCCCGCCCATCTCCAGGGTTCCGGTGAGGTCGGCCGACACGGTCGGCGCGCGGTGCATCGCCTGGAAGAGGGTGGCGAGCGGAAAGTGGGCGAGTGTGGCGCGCCCGGTCAGCGGCGCGCCCCACATCGAGGTCGGGCGCTCGCCCCGGACCAGGCGCACCGGCGACACGTCGCTTCCCCACTCGCCGTGCGCCGTGACAGTGTCGCGGCCGGCGACGAGCTGGAGCGAGCGCAGCCGGTAGGCGGAGCCGTCGAAGCCCGCGGACGCGCGCAGTTCGTCGAAGGCCACGCTGTCGATGACGCCCCGCACCACGTCGAGCTCCAGGCGCACGCGCGGGTTCTCCTCGGGCCCTTCGAGAGCGAGATCGAAGTCGCCCTGGCCGTGCATCTGGAACGGAGACCGGATGGCGTCGCGAAGCACCGACAGGTCCACGTCGCGGCCCCAGAAATCCAGGTCCATCGTCCTGTCGCGGACGCGGTAGGACCCCGCGCCCCCGAACTCGCCGCGACCGGAAGAAAAGCGGAGCGTGTCGATGACGACCCCGTCGTCGTCGGCCCGGATGACCGACGGCGCCTCCGTCTCCCACAGGTCGCCGGGGGTCTCGATCTCCGCATGCCGGATGAGGATCGTCGACCGGTTGTCGCGCGCGCGGACGTCGAGATCGACGACGATCGTGGTGTCGCCCCGCACGGCGCGCGCCGAGTGCACTCGAACCGACGTCGTGTCGACGTCGACCAGGATCGCGGGCGAATCCACTCGCTGTCCCCAGATGCGGCCGTGACGCCCGGAGAGCGACACGGAAACTTCCGGCGCCTCGGACCCGATGCCGCGCGCCTCCGCGCGAACCAGACCGCTGTCGACCTCCATGAAATCGAAGCGAACGTCGCGCACCGACCCGTTCAGGTTCACCTGGAAGTCGTCCAGAGGTCCCTGCAGCAGGCCGCTCAGCGCCACGCCCCCTTCGATGGGCGGGAGCTCGAAATGATCCCAGAAATATCCCAGATCCGTCCCGGTGACGGTGAAGAGCAGATCGGCGTCGCCGTCCGGCGCCACGTCACCACGCCCCTCGACGTGGTAGCCGGGCCGGTCGAGGACGATCCGGTGAACGGCGAGGCCGCTCTCATCCTTCCACTCCCCGTCGCCCGACATGGCGTCGCTGGCGTAGCCGTCGACTTCGCTCGGGCCCAGGTCGGCGCTCCACACGTAGCTCCCCGCCGCCTTGTCGTGGATGACCTGGACGTGCCCGTTGAGCGACATGGGCGGCAGGTCGGAATCCTCGATGAACCCGCGCGACAGGTCGAGGTCCCGGCACGTCCCGTCGAACGCGAAGTTCTCGCTGGGGAGGTCCAGGCGGAACCCACCGTCCAGCGCGGCCCCGAAGACGCGCCCGTTGAGACGGCGGAGATCGATCCCCTTCGGCGACGCGACTCCCTCCACCTCCACGCCGGAGAGGTCGACCCCGAGGCCCTTGCCCGAGATGGTGCCCGCGACCCCCAGGGAGTCCACGGTGCCCGCGAGCGCCAGGTGCCCCGAAAACGTGCCCTCCAGGTCGGGAGCGATGCCGAGCTCGTGCAGTTCCTCGAGCGAGACGGGGTTCAACAGCAGGTCGACGTTCTCGAACCGGCCGTGGCGGAACTGTCCGCTGGCGAGGACGAAGGAGCGCTCCAGCTTGACGGCGAAGTCGTCCAGGAACAGGCTGGAGCCGTCGATTCGCGCCGAGAGCCGGACGGACTCGACGGTTTTCCCCGAGTCGATGAGATAGGCGCTGCCTTCCTCCACGGACAGGCGGCCGATTCCCTTCTCGTATCCGCACGACCCGCCGAGCTGCACGTCGCGCACGGCCAGGTGCGTCTGGTTTCCTCCGAACGTCATCTCCAGTCCGTTGATGCGGAACTGGCGCACGTCGACGACCGGGGACACCAGCCCCCGCTTGCTCGGCGTCGGCTCCTCGTGCTGCGGGACGGGGAGCACGAGCCGCCCGTTCTCGTCCTGGCGCAGGTGAAGCGCGACACCGTCGAGCTGAAGGTCGTGGACGATGAGCCGGAAGGCGAAGATCGGCATCAGCTCGTATTTGACCGACACACGATCGGCGCGAAACACGTTGTAGGACGCGGCGGAAGAGTGGTAGCGGAGCACGGGGTTCTTGAGAACGATGTGGTTCACCAGGCTCCCCGAGATACCGTCCACGGAGAACTGAAACGGCGTGCCCGCGAGGTAGTGGCTGTTGACGTACTTCGACACGCGCCCGGGCAGGAGCCGGCTCTGGTGGTAGATGAGCGCTGCGAGCACGAGCGTCACCACGACCGCGATCAGATACGACACGCGGCGGCGGAATCGTGCCCTCCGTTTTTCTTTGCTTACCGTGGCGGTCATGGCGTCAGAAGATCTGTCCCAGGCTGAAGTACCAGCTTCCGCTCGAATCGGTATACACGTCGGGGGTCAGCGGATATCCATAATCGACACGGATCGGTCCCACGGGTGTATGGTAACGAATCCCGAGGCCGACGCCATAGCGGACGTCCTCGGGGCGCCGGTCCGCCTGGCTCCCCGACGGGCTGAAGTCGCTGCCCGATACGTCGGAGATGCTCCGCCACACGTTCCCCGCGTCCAGGAACACCGATCCCGAGAAGTGCCAGCGCGACAGGAGCGGGAGCGGAAAGCGCGACTCCACGTTCGCCAGCATGAGGAACTCCCCGCCCAGGAGGCGCTCGGTGCCGCCCGCGTCGACCACGCGCGGTCCCAGTCCCGCCTCCTCGTAGCCCCGCACCGAGTTGGCCCCGCCGAGAAAGTAGCGGCTCTCCACGGGAACCGCGACGGAGCGCCCGTAGGCGTTGGAGTACCCCACTCGCGCCCGCCAGGCGAGCACGGATCCGCCGACCTCCCGGTAGCGCTGGTAGTTTCCCGTGAACTTGTAGAAGTCGTTGTCACCGCGGAGGATTCCGCCGGCGACCTCGCCGGTCAGGATCCGGTACGACCCGCGATGCGCATCGAGCAGAAAGTCCCGCGTATCCCGGCTCACGGAGGTACCGAACGTGTGCGAGCGCGACTTCTGCTCCGGCAGGCCCGTGGGGCGGCTGGTGATCTCCTCGAACGAGAGGCCGGAGACGACCTCGGAGTACCGCGCGAAGTCATGGGTGAACCCGATGGCGTATCCGACGGTTCGGACCACGAGGTCGGGCACGGTCGCGTCGTTCTCCAGGTAGGCGTTGAGCCCCATGCCGAGTTTGATGCCGAAGATCCGGCGTTGCTGGTACACGGCATCGTAGCGGTAGAAGGTGTTGGTCAGGTTGATCTTGTTGAAGTCCACCTTTCCGCCCTCGAATAGATCGAACGCGTACTGTGCCTTGAAGCGCAGCGTCCGGCCCGTCCC
>CAZCQM010000081.1:4661-12369 GCA_964500785.1 uncultured bacterium | reverse complement strand
GGCCGTCGACGGCGACGAACATCACCGTCTGCCCCTTGGCGCGGAGCTCTTCCGCTTCCTCGCGGATATCGCCGACGCTGACGCCGAGCGCGTCCATCAGGGCACGGTTGCCGAGCGCCACCTTCATTCCCTCGACGGTCGCCGTGACCCCCTGTCCGGTCACCGCTTCGAAATCGCGCGCCGACGACGCCCGGACGCCGCGGTCCGCGGCGCCGCTCACGATGGCGGCGGCGAGCGGATGTTCGCTTCCTTTCTCGGCCGACGCCACCAGCCGCAGGAGGAGCGACTCGTCCATCCCGTCCGCCGCGCTCGCGGTGACGAGTTTGGGCCTGCCTTCGGTGAGCGTGCCCGTCTTGTCCACGATGACGGTGTCCACCTCGCGCATCGTCTCGATGGCCTCGGCGTTCCGGAACAGAACGCCCGTCGTCGCACCCTTTCCCGTCGCCACCATGATCGACATCGGTGTTGCCAGACCCAGCGCACACGGACACGCTATAATGAGAACGGCCACCGCGTTCACGATGGCGTACGCCATTTTCGGATCGGGCCCCACCCACGCCCACACGATGAACGTCACCGCGGCGATCGCGATGACGGCGGGCACGAAATAGCCGGCCACGACGTCGGCGAGCTTCTGGATGGGGGCGCGGCTGCGCTGCGCCTCCGCCACCATCTGCACGATGCGCGAGAGGAGCATGTCCGCCCCGACCTTCTCCGCGCGCATGACGAGCGACCCGTTGCCGTTGACGGTGGCGCCGACGACCTTGTCGCCGGAGGCTTTCTCGACGGGGATCGGCTCGCCGCTCACCATGGATTCGTCGACCGAGCTCTTTCCCTCCACCACGGAGCCGTCGACCGGGATCTTCTCTCCGGGGCGCACGCGAAGTCTGTCGCCGACGCGAATCTGATCGAGGGGAACGTCCTCCTCGGTGCCGTCTTCGGCGACCCGGCGCGCCGTCCTGGGGGCGAGGCCGAGCAGCTTTTTGATGGCAGCGCCGGTGCTGCGACGGGCGCGCAGCTCGAGCACCTGTCCCAGGAGAATGAGCGTCGTGATTACCGCGCCCGCTTCGAAATAGACCGCCACGTGTCCCCCCGGCCCCTGGAACGAGGGCGGGAAGATGCCCGGCACGAGGGCCGCGATCACGCTGTAGACGTAGGCAACGCTCACGCCCAGTCCGATGAGCGTGAACATGTTGAGACTCCGGAAGCGCACCGAGTCGACGGCGCGCACGTAGAACGGCCATGCCGCCCACGTGCACACGGGGGTCGCGAGCGCGAACTCGATCCACACGCGCACGCCGTGGGAGAGGAGGCGCGAAACGGGACGCCCGGGCAGCACCATGTCGCCCATGGCGATGGCGAGCAACGGAAGCGACAGCGCCACCGAGAACCAGAACCGCCGCGACATCTCGCGCAGCTCGGGATTCTCCTCCTCTTCGTCGGCGGAGGTCGGGGTCATCGGTTCGAGCGCCATGCCGCACCTGGGACACGAGCCCGGCCCGTCGCGCACCACTTCGGGGTGCATCGGACACGTCCATTTCGTGCCCGACGGTGCGGGCGGCTCCGGCGGGCGCGCGGGCGTGTGCGACTCGTGGACCGGTTTCTTGTTCAGGTACGACTCCGGATCGCGCTCGAACTTCTCTCGGCACCCCGCACAACAGAAGACGTAGGTCTCGCCTTTGTACTCGGTCCGGTGTTTCGACGTCTCGGGCACGGTCATGCCGCACACGGGGTCGGTCTTGGTCGCCGTCGCCGCCCCACCGGAATCGTGGCCGTGGGGGTGCGCGCGATGGTCGTGTGTGTGGTCATGCATTGGAATCCACGTTTCCCTTTCCGATGCTCCTCGCTTTCACGAGGGCGTAGATCACGGGGATGACGACCAGCGTCAGGATCATGGAGGATACCAGCCCGCCGATCATCGGCGCCGCCATGCGCTTCATCGGTTGCGACCCCGTCCCCGACATCCACATAATGGGAAGCAGCCCCATGATCATGGTCGCCACCGTCATCATCTTGGGGCGAACGCGCATGACGGCCCCATGGGTGATGGCGTCGTGCAGCCTCTCCCGACTCATGACCCACCCCGCCTTCTTAGCCTCCTCGTTGTACGCGAGATCGAGGAACAGGAGCATCACGACGCCGGTCTCGGCCGCCAGGCCGCTGAGCGCAATGAATCCCACCCCGCACGCCACACTCAGGTTGTAGTGGAGCCCGTACATGAACCACACGCCACCCACCAGCGCGAACGGCAGCGAGAGCATCACGATCAGCGTGTCATCCAGGCGCCGGAAGTTGAAATATAACAACATGAAGATGATCAGCAGTGTGATCGGGATCACGACGCGCAACCGCCTGTTGACCTCGATCATATACTGATACTGCCCGCTCCACGACAGGTAGTAACCGGGCGGGAGCGTGACTTCCTTCTCGACCACCTTGCGCGCCCGCTCGACGTAGCTGCCCACGTCCTGCCCCTTCTGCAGGTCGACGTACACGATGGCCTGCAGCAGTCCGTCCTCGCTCTTGATCCCCGGCGGCCCAGTGGTGACGCGGATGTCGGCGAGCTGCCCCATGGGCACCTGCGCTCCGCCGGGAGCGCGCACGAGCACGTGCTTGAGCTTGCTGGGGTCGTCTCGCAGCTCGCGTGGGTAGCGGACGTTGACCGGGAAACGGTACCGTCCCTCGACGGTATGGGTGATGTTCATCCCGCCAACCGCCGTCTCGATGGCGTCCTGCACGTCACCCACCGTCAGCCCGTAGCGGGCCGCTTCGCGGCGGTTGATGTCGAAGTCGATGTAGTTGCCGCCCATCACGCGTTCGGCGATCGCGCTCAACGTGCCGGGCACCGTCTTCACCGAGCGCTCGATCTCGATGGCCAGGCGTTCCAGAGTCGCGAGGTCGTCGCCGAACACCTTGATGCCGATGGGGGTCTTGATACCGGTGGCCAGCATGTCGATGCGCGTCTTGATGGGCATCGTCCACGCGTTGGTCAGTCCGACGAACTGGAATTCCTTGTCCATGTCCTCGTACATGAGCTCGTCCATCGAGAGCCTGTGCATGGGGACGGAGCGGATGCGGACCACCCGGTCGATCGCATCCGCGATCTGCGTGGAGAGATCGTTGACGTGTTCCGGCGCCACGCTCCCGGAGGACAACAGCTCCTCCTGGAGGCGGGAAGCCAGCTCGGAGCCGACGGCGTGGACCGCGGTGCTGTCGACGAAGGCGGAGCCGGCGCCACCCGCGTAGAGCCGGCGCACCTGGTTCTGCACGGCGCGGCGGACCATACTTTCCATCGCCTCGGCCACCCGCCGGCGGTCGACGGGTGTCGCCGGGTTCAACACGCCGCGGCGATCCAGCTCGTGCAGCACGTCCTCCGCGTGGTCCCGGACGAACCCCTGCTTCATCCACCGCTTCGGCCACTCCTTGCGGTCCTTCAGCGTGACCGTCGTCTCCACCATGGTCAACGGCGCGGGATCGGTCGCCGTGTCGGCACGTCCGATCTTCCCGAACACCACCTTCACCTCCGGAAACGTCATGAACAGCTTGTCCTGTGTCTGCAGCACCCGCTTGGCCTCGGTTTCGGAGATGCCGGGAATGGACGTGGGCATATAGAGGATGTCGCCCTCGTTGAGCGGCGGCATGAACTCGGAACCCAGCTTCTGGTAGGGGAACCAGGTGAGGGCGATAATCCCCGCCGCGAGCCCCAGGACCAGCGCCTTGTGACGCAGCGCCCAGTGGAGCACGGGCTTGTAAGACCGTACCAGAACGCGGCTCACGAACAGCTCGTTCTCGGTGTGGATCTTCCCCCGAATGAAGTAGCCCATCAGGATGGGGGTGATGGTGATCGCGATCAACGCGGACGCCGCCATCGCGAACGTCTTCGTATAGGCCAGGGGTTTGAAGAGACGCCCCGCCTGTTGCTCGAGCGAAAACACGGGAAGGAATGAGGCCGTGATGATAAGCAGCGAGAAGAACAACGACGGGCCGACCTCCATCGACGCCTGCTTGATCATCGCCCACCGCTCCGCGTTGGTGGGGTGGTGTGCGTGTTCGAGGTGCTTGTGGGCGTTCTCCACCAGCACTACGGCCGCGTCGACCATCGCGCCGATGGCGATGGCGATACCGCCGAGCGACATGATGTTCGCATTGATGCCGATGAGCTTCATGACGATGAACGAGATGAGGATGCCCAGCGGCAAGGTAAAGAACGCGACCAGCGCGCTGCGCGCGTGCCACAGAAAGATCACGCACACGAGCGCGACGATGAGCATCTCCTGGATCAGCTCGTGCCGCAGCGTGTGGATGGAGCGAATGATGAGGTCGCTGCGGTCATAGGCGGTGTGGATCTTGACACCCGGCGGAAGCCCCGCCGAGATCTCGCCGATCTTCTTCTTGACGTTGCGGATGACCTCGAGCGCGTTCTCCCCGTAGCGCATCACCACGATCCCGCCGACCACTTCCCCCTCGCCATTCTTCTCCGCGATGCCCCGGCGGATGTCCGGCCCGATCTGCACCGTGGCCACGTCCTTGAGGAGTACGGGTGTGCCGTCCTCGTTCACCCTCAGAACGACGTTCTCGATGTCTTCGACGCTGCCGATATAACCGCGTCCGCGCACCATGTACTCGGTCTCGGACATCTCGAGTAGACGCCCGCCGACGTCGTTGTTGCTGCGCTTGACGGCGGCGACGATACCCTTGAGCGAAAGGTCGTACGCCTGGAGCAGCGTGGGATCGACGGTGATCTGGTACTGGCGAACGAACCCGCCGATGCTCGCCACCTCGGCCACGCCTGGAACACTCGTGAGCTGGTAGCGCACGTACCAGTCCTGGATGGCGCGCAGGTCGCCCAGGTTGTAGTTCTGCCCCTCGTCTTCGAGCGTGTATTCGTAGACCCACCCGACGCCGGTGGCGTCGGGCCCGAGGGTCGTGGACACCCCCTGGGGAATGCGGTCCTGAACCTGGCTCATGTATTCGAGCACGCGGCTGCGCGCCCAGTACAGGTCGGTGCCGTCCTGGAAGATCACATACACCAGGGAGAAGCCGAAGAACGAGTACCCGCGCACGACCTTGACCTTGGGCACGGCGAGCATCGCCGTGGTCAGCGGATAGGTGACCTGGTCTTCGACCGTCTGCGGATCGCGTCCCTGCCACTGGCTGTAGATGATCACCTGGACGTCGCTCAAGTCCGGGATCGCGTCGAGCGGCATGCGCGTCATGGCCAGGATGCCGCCGGCGATCACGAAGAGCGTGATCATGATCACGATGAACCGGTTGTCGACGCACCACGCGATGATGCGCGCCGCAAAGGAGCGGGTGGGATCGAATGTATCGTTGGTCGGTTCCATCGTCGATCACTTGCCGGCGGACGCTTCGTCCCAGGGTTTGAAGGATCCGCAGCGAAGCATCTTGCTCCCCATGTACGGGTTGACCAGCTCGCCGCCCTTCTGGAGCCAGAAGGCGTCGGCCATGGGGCAGTAGGCCTTGAGCGGCATCGTCTTCATTTGCTTCCGGTGCTGCGCGACGTACGCGATCAGGACGTCGCTCAGCGCCTGGAAGTCGTCGCGCGTGACCTCGATGTCCTTCTTGTGCGGCGCGTGCACGAGTGGCCCGGCCGCCGTGCGGATGGCCGGACTCCTGGCCGCGGTGACTATGCGCTGCGCCTGGTCGCCGACTGTGTCGATCGAGTCCTTCGTCAGATGGTCCTGAATCGCGTAGTAGGCGTCGAGGACGTCCGCGATGCGCGGCTCGTCCACGAAGTCGTAGGCGACGGCCGCAGACGTGTCGGCGGGTGCGGCCGAATCCGGCGGCGTCTCCGCGAGCATCTTGGTCAGCGCACCCTGCAACTGGCTCTCGGAGCCGAGCAGGAAGTTGCCCGATGTGACCACGCGCTCGCCCGGATCGAGTCCCGCGAGCACCTCGTGGTAGCGCACGGCGTCGGTCTCGAAGACGAGCTGTTTGCGCTCGGCCGCGGTTTTCGACGGATCGTCGAGCCACATGCGTCCCAGTCGGACGGGCTGCGGACGGAATTTTCCGGGAGATACTTCGACCAGCACGATCTGGCGCATGCCGGACTGGATCACGGCGTTCTCGGGGACGGCGAGGACGTCGTTGATCGGCAGGTGGATTCGCGCGGTCGCGTACATGTTGGGTTTGAGGTGCTGCTCGACGTTGTGGATGTTCACGCGCACACGCACGGTCCGCGTGTTGGGGTCCAGGAACGGATCCGTGAAGGCGATGTTGCCGGTAAAGGTCTCTCCCGGAACTGCACGGGCCGTGATCAGCGCGTCGATGCTGTCGTTGGTACGCACGAGCTCCATGCCGCATATGGGGCACGACCCCGCCCTCTTTTCGTGGATGTTGGGGTGCATGGGACACGTCCAGTAATCCCCCGGCCGGGTCTGGTACAGAAACGAGATGTCGTCCTCGTAGATCTCCGCGTAGAGCCACACCGTCGAGAGATCCGCGATGCGGAAGAGCACGTCGCCCTCCTTGACGTACATGCCCTCGTACGCCTTCTTCTCGATCACGGTACCCCCCTGCGAAGCATGGATTGTGATGTGATCCTCCACTTCCTTCGTCTGGGCGACGTGGTCGAGCTGCTCTTCGGTGAGCCCCCAGCGCAGCAGACGCTGCTTCGACGACTCGACCAGCGCGCTGGCGCTCTTGATCGCCTGCGCCATGCCGCTCTGCTGGGCCCTGCGCAGGCTCTCGACTGCGATCAGGTATTCGTTCTCAGTGGAGATGAGCTGCGGGCTGTACAGTGAAACGAGCGCGTGCCCCTTCTGCACCGTTGTACCGGTGAAATCCACGAACAGCTTGTCGATGCGGCCGCCGACCCACGCCGATACCACGCCGAGCCGGGTCTCGTCGTAGTCGATGTTTCCGTAGGCGTTGATGGTGCGCGCGAGGTTGCGCCGCTCGACCGGTGCCACCGCGACTCCCGTCAGTTGAACCTGCTGCGGTGTGACGGTAACGAGGCCCGTCTGCTCTTCGTGGCCCCGCTCTTTCTTCACCAGCGTCATGCCGCAGATGGGGCACTCCCCCGGCTGCGGGAGTCTGATCTGTGGGTGCATGGGACACGTATAATAGACGTCCGCCTCCGTCGTCGTCGTTCCGATGTTGAAGAAGGACAGGATGGAGTGGCGCGGCGCCGGCACGATCATCAGCACCGCGATCGCGGCGACGACGACCGTCCACGGAATCCAGCGTGTTCGATTGATTCGGCTCATTTCGGTTCAACCCCTCGGGTCTTTCATCCCATTGTGTCGGCGCGACCGCGCGGTCAGCGCATCTCGTCCGACGATAGTCCCACGGTGCGCGCGAGCGTCGCACGCTGCGTTCCGTAATCGGACACGACGGCGAAGTACCGCCGTCGCACCGACAGCAGCATTCGCTCGCTGTCCAGGTAGGTCAAAAAGTCACCTTTTCCGGTCTGGTAATCGGCCTCGGAAGCGCGGAACGTCTGCTCCGCCTGCGGGATGATGACGCTCCGGTAGAGCACCACCCGTTCCCTCGCGATGCGAACGCGCTCGTGCGCGTCCTGCACGTCGTTGGTGATGCGCGACTCCCACGACGCCTTCTCGCTGCGCGCGCGCGCCGCATCCGCGTCGGCCTGATCAACGGCGGCGCTGCGCTTGCCGAACCAGATCGGGATGTTGATGGCCGCGTTGACCTGAAAGATGTCCTTGCCGTTGTCCGCGAGCCCGGG
>CAZCQM010000081.1:0-4651 GCA_964500785.1 uncultured bacterium | reverse complement strand
CGCCGAGGGTCAAATCGGGAAAGTACTCGCGGTGAGCCAGCGTGCGCGCGTCGTGAGCCCGGTCGATCTCGATCTGCGCGCCCTGCACCTCGGGCCGCCGCTTTAGAGCGATCGCGACCAGCGTATCCGCGGGCGGTGTTTCGGCCAGGGAGTCGGCCCCCACGGGCGCGGGGAGCGGCTCGCCGGGCGGCCGGTTCAGGAGCGTGTTCAGGCGCGCCTCGGCGTCGGCGGTGCGCTGTCCGATGACGTGGATCTCATCCTCGACCTGCGACAGCGAGAGCTGCGCCTTGAGCGCGTCCTGCTGGCTCACGAGTCCCGAGGCGTAGCGCACCTGGGCGACTTCTTCCATGCGCGCCAGGAGAGCGCGCTCTTCATTCAGGACCGACGCCACCTCCGTCACCCGGTAGTACTCGTAGAACGCGCGCTCGACGTCGTAGCGCAGGTCGAGGACCTGGCGCTCGACGTTCCGGTCGGCGATGTCGGCGGTGCGGGTCGCGATCTTGCGGTCGAGTCCACGTTTGCCGAAGAACGGGAGGCGTTGGGTCAGCATCCACATCGACTGCTGGGGGCCGACGCGCGTCTCCGGCGTCTCGATGAAATACCCGAACGCCAGCATCGGGTCCGGCAGCACGCCGCGCGTTCCGGCCGCGGACCGGGCCGCAGCCGCCCGGTAGCGCATCGCCGCGAGCGACGGGTTCGCGGCGACCGCCGCGTTCACGAAGCCCTCGAGGGTGCCGTCGAGGGCCGGGGCGGGCTGCTGGGTCCAGCCCGGTCTGGGGGCGGCCAGCAGCACCAGCGTGAACGCGAGTACCGGGGCGCGCGGGGCCGACATGAATCTGCGAGCGGTCATGGTCGTCTTTCTCCTGGGGTCCTGGGTCATCGCCGGGCCATCGCGACGGGACTACCGCAAGACGGGTACCACGCGGGGAGCCGGCCGGATCCTGTTTCTAACACCTTGTGAAATAAAGTGATTACTCGTCCAGTCGTTTCCGTGCTGCCCGGTCCGATCCCGGGACACCGGATAATATTCTACATTTATGTTCAATCTTCTCCACTCGTCTCCAGTCCGGTTCCGCGGCGTCTCCGGGAGGGCAACGGGACATTCGGCCCCCACGCGCCCCCTTGTGAAGCAATGCACGGAACCGTCGTTGAACCGGACCGGGGGCTCGGCTATATTCACCACGTAGCGGCCGTACGCGTTCGGCCGTCGTTCCATCCCACGGAGTGTTCAATCATGAGTAGACAGCTTCGCTTCGCCGTCGGAATCGGCGTGATCCTCGTTGCGATCGCATACTTCGCATTCGCCGGCTACCAGGAAGGAAAAGCCTACTACAGCACGATCGCAGAGCTGAATTCGATGGGCGATTCCGCCAAAGGCCGGCGCCTTCGCGTGGCCGGCATCGTTCAGCCGGGTTCGATCGAGCGCACGGGCAAGGATGTGTCCTTCACCCTGACCCAGGACGCCGAACACACGCTGGCCGTCCATTACAGCGGAAGCCAGCCCATTCCCGACACGTTCAAGGGCGGCGCCGAAGCCGTCGTCGAAGGCCAGTGCCGTACCGACGGCGTGTTCGCCGCCGATCACATTCAGGCCAAGTGCGCGTCCAAGTACGAGGCCAAGTACGGCGCCGACGCCGAACATCCCGAAGACGTTCCGGTAACCGAACCCGCCGACAAATCGTCGAGCGGGGACTCTTACTAGTTGCAACCGGGACCCGGTCCGCGCCCCACCGGCCCGCCGCTGGAGTTTATCAATGGCTGACTTTGGAAATTTCGCTGTCGCGCTGGCGCTGTCGTTCTGCGCGTACGCGCTGTTCGCGCTCTTCTACGGCGCCCGCTCCGGTCGTCGTGAGCTCGTCAAGAGCGGCGAGCGCTCGGTTTACATGGTCTTTCTGTTCGTGACCTGTGCGGTATTCGCGCTGGAGGTGTTGCTGATGCGCAGCGACTTTTCCATCGAATACGTTGCGGGTTATTCCAACCGCGACCTGCCGATCTTCTACAAGATGGCGGCGTTGTGGGGCGGTCAGAAGGGATCGCTCCTCTTCTGGAGCTGGATCCTGACGGGATTCGGCGCGCTGGTCGCGTTCCGCAACCGCCACTACGCGGGCAAGCTGATTCCGTACACGCTCGGCGTGCTCTCGCTGACCGCGGCGTTCTTCCTCATCATGAACAAGTTCGCCGCCAACCCGTTCGCGCAGCTCGTCGTCGACCACGGCGACGGTATCAAGCACGCCTTCGCGCCCCAGGACGGCAAGGGCCTGAACCCGCTGCTCCAGCACCCCGCGATGGTGATCCACCCGCCCATGCTCTACCTGGGCTACGTCGGCATGGTGGTTCCGTTCGCCTTCTGCATGGCCGCGCTCCTGACCCGCGAGCTCGGCTCGAGCTGGATCAAGCTGACGCGGCGCTGGACGCTGTTCGCGTGGCTCTTCCTGGGCTTCGGGATCATCCTCGGCGGCCGCTGGGCGTACGTCGAGCTGGGCTGGGGCGGCTACTGGGCCTGGGACCCGGTGGAGAACGCCTCGCTCATGCCGTGGCTCACGGGGACCGCGTTCCTGCACTCGGTGATCGCCCAGGAGCGCAAGAACATGCTCAAGGTGTGGAACGTGGTGCTGATCCTGGCCACGTACATGCTGGCCATCTTCGGGACGTTCCTCACGCGCAGCGGCATCGTATCCAGCGTGCACGCCTTCGCGCAATCGTCCATCGGGACCTACTTCCTCGTGTTCCTCATCGCGATGGGCATCTTCTCCATCTATCTGGTGGTGACGCGCCTCGAGTTCCTGCGCAGCGAGAACCAGCTGGACTCCTACGCATCGCGTGAGGCGAGTTTTCTGTTCAACAACCTGATCCTGCTGGCCGCGTGCTTCGCGGTGCTGTGGGGCACCCTGTTCCCGGTGATCTCCGAGCTGGTGCAGGGCGAGCAGGTGACCGTCGGCAAGCCGTTCTTCGACAAGATCAACGTGCCCATCGCGATGTTCCTGCTCTTCCTGACCGGTGTGGGGCCGCTGCTCGCGTGGCGCAAGACCTCGTGGGAGAGCATGAAGCGCATCTTCATGTGGCCGACGATCGCGGGCGTCGCGGTGGGGATCGTGTGCGTGGTCGCTGGTGTGCGCTCGATCTACGCCACCATATCCTTCAGTCTGTGCGCGTTCGTCACCGTCACGCTGATCTCGGAATTCAGCCGCGCGGCGCGGGTTCGCCAGCGCAACAGCGGCGGCAACTTCCTCTCCGCGCTCATCGGCATCACGGCGACCAACAAACGCCGTTACGGCGGGTACATCGTCCACTTCGGCTTCGTGCTGATCATCATCGGCATCACCGGCCAGGCCTTCACGACCGAGGGCTGGGGCGAGGTGAAGGAGGGCGAGTCGTTCACGATCGGCAAGTACGACTTCAAGTGCACGAAGATCGCCGACGTCAGCGATCCGAACTACAGCGGCATCGAGGCCACGGTGGACGTCACGAAAAACGGCCATCAGGTGGCCATGCTCTCCCCGGAGAAGCGCTTTTACCCGGCGAGCGAGCAGACGACCTCCGAGGTGCGCATGCACCACACGCCCCTCGAAGACATCTACGTCGTCTTCGCCAACCTGAAAGAGGACACGGGGGCGGCGGTCATGCAGGTCTGGATCAATCCGCTCGTGTCCTACGTGTGGCTGGGCGCCCTGGTGCTGGTCATGGGCACCGGGGTGACGCTGCTTCCCAACCGCCGCGAACGCCGGGTCCGCCGGCAGAAGCAGGCGGTCGAGAAGCTCCTCGAGCACGCCGAGACGGTGGGCGCGAAATGACCGGTTTCGCCGTACCCCGCAGGGGGAGAACAGCCCGCGCCGGCCTTGCGGCTCTGCTGATTCTTGTAGTGGTCGCATTCGTCGCGCCGGTGGCGATGGCGCAGTCGGCCAAGACGACGCTCAAGGATCCCGTCCTCGCCAATCGTTTCAACGAGATCTCGGACCGGCTCGTCTGCCAGTGCGGGTGCAACATGGTGCTGCGCGTCTGCAACCACCAGAACTGCCCGTCGGCCATCCCGATGCGCCACGAGATCGAAAAGCAGCTCACCGCCGGTACCGACGACGACACCATCGTGCAGAGCTTCGTCAGCGAGTACGGACTGAAAGTGCTCTCGTCACCGCCGACCGAGGGGTTCGACCTCGCCGCCTGGATCATGCCGGGCTTCGTGCTCCTGATCGGTCTGTTCGTGGTCGTCTACATGGCCACGCGGTGGGCATCCCGACGTAAACTCGCCGCTGCGGCCGCGCCGGTGTCGAAGGTCGACCCGGAAATGCAGAAGCGAATCGAGAAAGAGATCGAGTCGATCTAACCATGGAATTCGTCATTATCGGGCTCCTGTCCGCCGCGGCGCTCACGTTCGTGGCACAGCCCCTCATCACACAGAAACGCTATCTCTACTATCTCGAGGACATGCTGGGCCTCGGGGACCAGAAGAAGCTCGCCTACCTCTACTCGCGCCGGAGCGTCGTGTACGACAATCTGCGCGACCTGGACAACGAGTTCCAGATGGGCAAGCTCACCGAAGCCGACCACCAGCGCCTCCGCGACGGCCTCATGGCCGAAGCCGCCGAGGTCGTGCGCGAGATCGACGCGGCGCACATGCGCCGCGAGGTCGAGGAAGCCATCGAGCGCGACGCCA
>CAZCQM010000080.1:5255-12380 GCA_964500785.1 uncultured bacterium | reverse complement strand
GTCCGCGCCGCCGTGGCGCGCGTCGACGCGGCGGCCGCCGCCGCGAGGATAACGAGTGCGGACCAGTGGCCGCAGCTCAACGCGAGCGCGCGCGCGCAGAAGCAGGAGAGCAAGATCATCGGCTTCCCGATTCCGGGCGGAGGCGACGTCCTCACCATCCGGAGCGAACAGTACGGCGTCTCCCTCGACATGAGCTGGGAGATCGACCTGTGGGGACGGATCCGAAAGGGCCAGGAGGCGTCGCTCGCCGAGCTGGAATCGAGCTGGGCGGACCTCGCCGCGGTGCGCACGTCGATCGCGGGGCAGACCGCGAAGGCGTACTTCGCCCTGGTGGAGGCCGGGCGCCAGGTGGCGCTGGCCGACTCCTCGGTCGAAACCGTGGGAACCACCGTCGAGCAGGTGCGTCGCCGCTACGAGCAGGGCCTGCGCAGCTCGCTCGACCTGCGCATCGCGCTCACGACCATGGCCAACGTCGAGGCGCTGCGCGTGCGGCGGTTGCAGCAGCTGGACTCGGCCGCGCGACAGCTCGAGATCCTCCTCGGCCGCTACCCGGCGGCCGCCGTTGAGGCGTCGCCGCGCATGCCGGAGCTCGACGGCGACATCCCCGGCGGGCTCCCGAGCGAGCTCCTCATCCGGCGTCCCGACCTGGTCGCCGCCGAGCGCCGCTACGCCGCCTCCGAGGCGCGCGTGTCGCAGGCGCGGCGCGCCTTCTTCCCGCGCATCACGCTGACCGGAAGCGCCGGAACGACGAGCAACGATCTCGAGGATCTCGTCGACCTCGACTTCGGGGTGTGGAACATCGCGGCCGGACTCCTGCAGCCCGTCTTCCAGGGCGGCCGGTTGCGCGCGAATCTGGGGCGCTCGCACGCCGTCGCCGACGAATCACTCGCCGCGTACGTGCAGTCGCTGCTCGGCGCCTTCGGCGAAGTGGAGCAGTCGCTCACCGCCGAGCGTCTGCTCGCCGACCGCGAGCGCTTCCTCGCCGAGGCGCAGCGCCAGTCGCGCGCCGCGTACAGTCTCGCGCGCCGGGAGTACGAGGCCGGTCTCTCCGACTACATCGCGGTCCTGGAAACGCAACGCTCCGCGATCGCCGCGAGCAGCGATTACATCACAGTCCAGCGCGAGCGCCTCGACGCCCGCGTCAATCTGCATCTCGCCCTGGGCGGGGGCTTCGACGTCGAGTCCGACTGGAAGGCATTCCTCGCATCGATGGCGCCACAGGATGGAGGTTCCCGGTGAGCGAAAGACGGAAGAAGATTCTGCTGCCCATTGCCATTCTGATCGCCGGCGCCGGCATCACCGCCGGCATGATCGCGTCGCGCAAACCGGCGCCGCAACGTCCGCCCGAAGAGTTCGCGCCGCTGGTGCGCGTAATCGAAGCGGAGGCGACGTCGACACGGCTGACGGTCACCGCCCACGGGACCGTCGAGCCCCGCACCGAGACCACCGTCATCGCCGAAGTGACCGGCCGCGTCCTGAGCATCGCGCCGGAGTTCGCGTCGGGCGGGTTCTTCAAGAAGGGGGACGTCCTGCTGAGCATCGACCCCGTCGACTACGAGCTCGCGGTGGTCGAGGCCAGGAGCGCCGTCGCGCAGTCGAAGGTGGCGCTGGAGCAGGAGCAGGCCCAGTCCGATCTGGCCAAAGACGAGTGGAAGCAGCTGGGAAGCGGCCAGGCCAACGACCTCGCGACGCGGGAGCTTCAATTGAACCAGGCCAAGGCGTCGCTCGAAGCGGCCCAGGCGCGCCTGCGCCAGGCGCAGCGCAATCTCGACCGCACCACCGTGCGCGCGCCGTTCGCGTGCCGCGTGCGCGAGAAGTCGGCCGATGTCGGGCGCTACGTCACCCCCGGCACGCTCCTCGCGCGCGTCTACGCCATCGACGCCGCCGAGATCCGCCTCCCCATCCCCGACGCCGACCTCGCCTACCTCGACCTCCCGGTCGACTTCGACGGGAGCGCCGGACGGCCCGGGCCGGTCGTGCACTTCCACGCCGACCTGGCGGGCAAGCGGAGGCAGTGGACGGGGCGCATCGTCCGCGTCGAGGGTGAGATCGACCCGCGCACGCGCATGATCTACGTGGTGGCGCGCGTCGAGGATCCCTACGGCGCCGCCGCGCACGAGGCAGGCGCCCCGCTCGCGGCCGGGCTCTTCGTCGAAGCCGAGATCGAGGGGCGCGTGGTCGACCCGGCGGTGATCCTGCCGCGCACCGCGCTGCGCCGCGACAACTCGGTCCTCGTGGTGGATGACGAGAACCGCCTCCACTTCCAGCCCGTTGAGGTCGTGCGCGCGGGACGCGAGGACGTCGTCATCGGCTCGGGGCTCTCGGGCGGCGAGCGCGTGTGCATCTCCACCATCGAGACCGTGACCGACGGCATGCAGGTCAAGACCGAGGCCATGGGCGCGGATGCCGCGGCGTCCGCGGACTCGACCGACGCGGGGGCGCCGCGATGAATCCCGTCTTGCGCTGGTTCGCCGGCAACCCCGTCGTCGCCAACCTGCTCATGATCGTGATCATGGTCGCGGGACTGGTCACGGTGGGCACGGTCACCAAGGAAGTCTTCCCCGAGTTCTCGCTCGACATGATCACCGTGTCGGTCGTCTACCGGGGTGCGGCACCCGAAGAGGTCGAAGAGGGCGTGTGCGTCAAGGTCGAGGAGGCCATCCAAGACCTCGAGGGAATCAAGCGCATCACGTCGACGTCGGCCGAGGGATCGGGCACGGTGACGGTGGAGCTCGAGCAGGGCGCCGACGTGCGCGAGATGCTCAACGACATCAAGGCGCGCGTGGACGCGATCGACACCTTCCCCGACCAGACCGAGAAGCCGGTCATCGCCGAGGTGACCAACCGCCGCCAGGTGATCGACATCGCCGTCGCCGGCGACGTCGGCGAGAAGGCGCTCAAGGAGGCGGCCGACCGCGTCCGCGACGAGCTGCAGAGCAACAGCGGTATCACGCAGGTCGACGTCGTCGGTGCGCGTCCCTACGAGATCTCGGTGGAG
This sequence comes from uncultured bacterium, assembly GCA_964500785.1. Lineage (GTDB taxonomy): Bacteria > Krumholzibacteriota > Krumholzibacteriia > WVZY01 > JAKEHA01 > JAKEHA01. The sequence continues at coordinate 9,382 of CAZCQM010000080.1, read as the reverse complement.
GTGTCCGAGGAGGCGCTGCGGCGCCACGGGATCACCTTCGATTTCGTCGCCAACGCGATCCGCCGCTCATCGCTGGATCTCCCCGGAGGCTCCATCCGCACGCGCGGCGGCGAGATCCTGCTGCGCACCAAGGGGCAGGCCTACCACGGCGGCGAGTTCGAGGACCTCGTCCTGCTCACGCGCCCCGACGGGACGCGACTGCTGCTGGGCGACGTCGCCCACGTCGTCGACGGCTTCGCGGAAACGGACCAGTCGGCGCGCTTCTCGGGAAAACCCGCCGTGCTGGTGCGCGTGTACCGGGTCGGCGACCAGAGCGCGCTCGAGATCGCGAAGCAGGTCAAGAAGTACGTCGCCGAGGCGGCGCCGCGCATGCCCGCTGGCATCACGCTCACCGCGTGGAACGACTACTCGCGCATCCTGCGCGGCCGCATGAACCTGCTCATCACCAACGCGCTGCAGGGCTTCACCCTGGTGTTTCTCATCCTGGCACTCTTCCTGCGCCTGCGCCTGGCGTTCTGGGTGAGCCTGGGGATTCCCCTCTCGTTCCTGGGAACGCTATGGATGATGCCGCACCTGGGACTCACCATCAATCTGCTCTCGCTGTTCGCGTTCCTCGTGGTGCTGGGCATGGTGGTGGACGACGCCATCGTCGTGGGCGAGAACATCTACGAGCGTATGGAGCAGGGCGAGCGCGGCGTCGACGCCGCCGCGCGCGGCGCCACCCAGGTCGCCGTCCCGGTGACGTTCGCCATCCTCACCACCATCGCCTCGTTCATGCCGCTCATGATGGTGCAGGGCGTGTCGGGAAAGTTCATGCGCGTGATCCCGATCATCGTGATCTGCACGCTCATCTTCTCGTGGTTCGAGTCGCTCTTCGTCCTGCCCGCGCACATCGCCCACTCCACTCCCTACACGCCGGAGTCGCGGACGCGCATCAACAACGCGTGGAAGCGCTTCCAGCAGAAATGCTCCGACGGGCTGGACACCGTGGCGCGGCGCTTCTACGCCCCGGGGCTTCGCATCGGCCTCAAGTACCGCTACGCCACCGTCGCGCTCGGCTTGGCGACGCTGCTCATTACGGTGGGCATCATCGGCGCGGGATGGGTGAAGTTCCGTTTCTTCCCCGACGTCGAATCCGACTTCGTGGCCGCGTCGCTGACCATGCCGCCCGGCGTCTCCGTGCAATCGACCGAAGAGGGCGTCGATCGCCTCGAGAGGACGGCACTCCACCTGCGCGACGAGCTGCAGGCGGAACTTCCGCCGGGAACGCCGTCGCCCATCCAGAACATCTTCACCTCGATCGGCGATCAACCGTACCGCGCGCGGCAGAGTGGGCCCGCCGGAGCGGGGGGCTTCGCGGCCAGCAACGTCGGCGAGGTGCTCCTCGAGCTGGCACCCGCGGAGAAGCGGCGCGTGACCAGCTCCGAGATCTCGCGGCGCTGGCGGGAGGAGACCGGACAGATCCCCGACGCCATCGAGCTGTCGTTCAGCGCCACCATCTTCTCGGCGGGCGCGCCCATCAACGTCCAGCTCGCGGGGCTCGACATCAACCGACTGGACGCGGCGTCGGCGCGCGTCAAGGAAGCGCTCGCCAAGTATGACGGCGTCTTCGACATCACCGACTCGTTCCGGGGCGGCAAGCAGGAGGTGAAGCTGCGCGTGAAACCCGCCGCGCAGGCCTACGGCATCACCCTGGCCGACCTCGGCCGCCAGGTGCGCCAGGCCTTCTACGGCGAAGAGGCGCAACGCATCCAGCGCGGGCGCGACGACGTGCGCATCATGGTCCGCTACCCCGAGTCGGAGCGGAGGTCGCTGGGCGACCTGGAAGGCATGCGCATCCGCACCCCCGACGGCGGCGAGGTTCCCTTCTCCGAAGTCGCGGAGGCGAAGCTCGGGGTCGGGTTCTCGACCATCCGGCGCGTCGATCGCAAGCGCGCCATCAACGTGACCGCCGACGTCGACCCCACGCGCGCCAACGCGAGCGAGGTCATGCAGGACATGCGCGCCACCGTGCTCCCGCAGATTATGAAGGACTATCCCAGCGTGTCGTACTCGTTCGAGGGCGAGCAGCGCGAGCAGGCCGACACCATGCGCGACCTGAGCCGCGCCTTCATGCTGGCCATGCTGCTGATCTTCGCGCAGCTCGCGATCGTGTTCCGCTCCTACATCCAGCCGCTGATCATCATGTCGGTGATTCCCTTCGGACTGGTGGGCGCGGTGTGGGGGCACGTCATCATGGGGCTCGACCTGTCGATGCTCTCGATGTTCGGGCTGGTGGCGGTGACCGGGGTCGTGGTCAACGACAGCATCGTGCTGGTGGACTTCATCAACCAGAAGCGGCGGCAGGGGCTGCCGCTCGAGCAGGCGCTGCGCGAGGCGGGCGTACGTCGTTTCCGCCCCATCTGGCTCACGTCGCTGACGACGCTCGCCCGACTCACCCCGCTCCTGCAGGCGCTGAGCGTCCAGGCCCAGATCCTCGTGCCCATGGCGGTGTCGCTGGCCTTCGGTGTGGTGGGCGCGACCTTCATCACGCTCGCCATCGTGCCCTGCGGGTACCTGATCCTCGAGGACATCAAGCACCTGGGCATGCGCCTGCTGGGCCGCCCCCGTGCCGTGGCGCTGCCGCCGGAGAGCCAACTCGACGACGGCTCGGCCGGCTGACACCACCCACAGCCGGCCGGCCGCGCGTCCGGTCCGGGTGTATACTATCGGGTGTTCCCCGTGCCGCAGGAGGTGGTGCCATGAGGCGCATTCTTCTACCGACCCTCCTTGCGCTGAGTCTCGCGCTCCCCACCGGTGCATCCGCGCAGTTCCTCGGCCTCTACGACGACCCCGGTGGAAACGACTGCCGGATCACCGACCGTGCTCCGGGCGAGGAAGTGGTGATCTACGTCGTCCTCAGCTATCCGAGCGGTGGAGCGACGGGCGTGTCCTTCTCCGCCCCCATGCCATCGGAGTGCGGGCTGACGTACGTGTACGACGAGGTTCAAGGGCCGTCCATCGGCATGGGAGATTCGCAGACGGGAATCGTGGTGGGATTCACGCAGTGCGTAACCGAGCCGACCCTCTCGGTCCTGGCGATGCACTTCGTACGCACGTCGGTGGGTGAGCCGTGCTGCGTCATCTACACGGCCCGCAATCCGGATGATGACGCCGGACCGTTGCTCTTCGATTGCGCCGGGGTCGACTATCCGCCGTTGGCGGTACGGGGTGCGGTCATCAACACCACGGGCAGCTGTTCGACGACGTTTCTGCACTCGAACCCGTCGCCCGCCGACGGGGCGACCGAGGTCCCGCTCACGGTCGACCTCAGCTGGACCGGGACGCGGTGCCTCTGTGGCTGCCCGCTCCCGGCGGCGCCGTCGGGTGATGCCGGCTATCTCTACTTCGGCACCTCGTCCGATCCGCCCGCCGTGGACTGGGTCGACAATCCGCACGCCGTCGGTCCGCTCGATCCCGAGACGGTCTACTACTGGAAGATCGGGGATACGCCGCCGGGGCTCGGCGGATACATCGGGCCCGTGTGGCACTTTACGACCGCGGGCGCCAACCCCGTCGCGACCAGTACGTGGGGCGCGATCAAGGCCCTGTACCGCTGAGCGCTATTTCTTCGGCCGGTAGACGTGCGTGCTCTGGCCGAAGAACACCTCGGCCGCTTCCATGACGGTTTCGGAGAGTGTGGGGTGGGGATGGATGGTGAGCTTGACGTCGGAGGCGAGCGCACCCATCTCGATGGCGAGCGCCCCCTCGGCGATCATGTCGCCCGCGCCGACGCCGACGATGCCGACGCCGAGGACGCGCTCGGTCTTCTTGTCGATGAGGAGCCTGGTGAGACCGTCGGTGCGCTCGAGGGTGAGCGCGCGCCCCGATGCGCCCCAGGGGAACTTCGCCACCGCGACGTCGATGCCGCGCTCCTTCGCCTGCGTCTCGGTGAGACCGCACCACGCGATCTCGGGGTCGGTGAAGATGACCGCCGGAATCGCGTTGGGCTCGAAGGCCACCTTGTGACCGGCGATCACCTCGGCGGCGACGCGTCCCTCGTGCGAGGCCTTGTGCGCGAGCATGGGCTCGCCCACCACGTCGCCGATGGCGAAGATCGACGGCTCGTCGGTGCGCCGCTGCGCATC
>CAZCQM010000080.1:0-5155 GCA_964500785.1 uncultured bacterium | reverse complement strand
TCGCGGTCCGCGCCGGGCAGGATCCCGGAGAGCATCTCCACCACCCAGACCTTCGAGCCGAGCGCGGCGTAGACGCTCCCCAACTCGAGGCCGATGTAGCCGCCGCCCACGACGAGCAGTGACTCCGGCACCGATTCCAGCGCGAGCGCGCTCGTCGAGTCGAGCACGCGCTTCGATTTCGGATCGAACATGGGCAGCGTCGCCGGGCGCGATCCGGTGGCGACGATGGCGTGGTCGAAGGTGAGCGTCTGCGTTCCGCCGCCCACGAGCTCGACATCGAGCGTGTGCGCATCGGCGAAGCTCCCACGGCCGCGGACGAAGGTCACCTTGCGGAACTTCGCCACCGAGCCCACACCGCCGGTGAGCTTGCGCACCACCGAGTCTTTCCAGTCGCGCAGTTTGTCGATGTCGACCGTGGGGCTGCCGAAGTCGACGCCCATTGCGCGCGCCGCGTCGGCTTCGTGGAGCAGCGTCGCCACGTGGAGCAGCGCCTTGGACGGGATGCAGCCGCGGTAGAGGCACACGCCGCCCGGATTCTCTTCGATGTCGACGATCGCGGTGCGCAGCCCCAGGTCCGCGCCCAGGAACGCCGCGGCGTAGCCACCGGGGCCGCCTCCGAGGACGACGAGCTGGAAGCGATCGCTGGATGCCATGCGGGAGCGGCCCTACCCTTCGAGGGAAAGCAGGATCGGATTCTCGAGCGCCTCGCACACCCAGCGCAGGAAACGCGCGGCGGCGGCGCCGTCGATCAAACGATGGTCGTAGGACAGCGAGAGCGGCAGCACCAGCCGCGGCGTGAAGCCGCCGTCGCGATAGACGGGCGTCATGGTGGCGCGCGACACGCCGAGGATGGCGACGTCGGGCCAGAAGACGATGGGCGTGAACGACGTGCCGCCGATCCCGCCCAGGTTCGAGATGGTGAAGTTGCCGCCCTCCATCTCGTCGGGCATGATGCGCTTCGTGCGTGCTTTCTCGGCCAGCTCGCCGACTTCCCGCGACAGATCCACGATGTTCTTCGCGTCCGCGTCGCGGATGACGGGAACCAACAGCCCGCGGTCGGTGTCCACCGCCACGCCGATGTTGATGTACTTCTTGTGGATGATCTCGTGATTCGCCATGTCGACGCTGGCGTTGAAGTCGGGGAAGCGCTTGAGCGCCGACGCGCACACCTTGACCAGGATCGACGTCACGGTGAGCCTGGCGCCGTCCTTCTCGACGCGGGGCGCGTAGCGCGCGCGCGCCGCCTCCAGATCGGTGATGTCGGCGCTGTCGTGCTGGGTGACCTGAGGAACGTTGGGCCACCCCGCGGCCATGTTCTGCGCCGTCACCTGACGCACCTTGCTCATGGGCGTGCGCTCGATGGCGCCGTAACGCGAGAAGTCGGGGAGCGCCCGCGACGTCACCCCGGCCACCGCACCCGCGGGAGCGGCACCGCCGCGCGCGCCGGTGATGATGGATTTGGCGTGCTTGTGGACGTCCTCGGCGGAGATGCGACCGCCCGGTCCCGTGCCGCGCACCGTGTGGATGTCGATGCCGATCTCGCGCGCGAGCCGTCGCACCGTGGGGGACGCGGGCACCGCCGCCCCCTGCTCTTCGGCCACCGCGACGACCGCTTCGCGGAGCGTGTGGGTATCGTCACCGCCCTCGTCGCCGCCCTCAGCGCCGCCTGCCGGACGGTCCGCCGGAGCGGGAGCACCCCCGGTGGGCTGCCGCCGCGGCTCGTTGCCGCGTGCACGCTCGGGCTGCTTGCGATCGGCCGCCTCCGGCTTCGATTTCCCGGCTTTGTCCGCCGCGTCTCCCCCGGACGACTTCTCCGCGTCGATGCGCGCGATGACGTCCCCGACCCTGATGGTGTCCCCCGCCTTCACGGCGATCTCGGAAACGGTGCCGGCCGACGTCGACGGCACCTCGAACACGGCCTTCTCGGTTTCGAGCTCGACCAGCGACTGGTCGACCGCAACGACGTCGCCCTCCTTGACGAGAACCTTGACGACCTCGCCGGAGTCCACGTTTTCGGAGATCTCCGGAAGCTTGACTTCAACGATCATGAAATGTCCTCTTTTTCGACGTTCGGGGAAGTATCGCGCAGATCGATCGATCGCGCAAGCCGGGGCGCGTCAACTGGTCGAGTAGCGCTTCTCGATGGCCTTGACCTTGTCGAGACGCCGGCGATGGCGTTCCTCGCCGGAGAAACGGGCCTCGATGAAAGCACTCACGAGCTCCAGCGCCACCGATTCTCCGACGACGCGCCCGCCGAGGACGAGCACGTTGATGTCGTCGTGCTGCACGCCCTGGTGGGCGGAATAGTGGTCGTGGCACAGGCCCGCGCGCACGCCCGGCACCTTGTTGGCGGCGACCGATGCGCCGACGCCGCTCCCGCACAGGATGATGCCGCGCTCGACCCGCCGCTCCTTCACCGCCAGCGCCACCGCTTCCGCGAAGTCGGGATAGTCCACCGCTTCGAGGCCGTGGGTACCGACGTCGGTCACGTCGTGCTTCGCTTCGACCAGGAACGCCTTGATCCGTTCCTTGAGCTCGAACCCCGCATGGTCAGCGCCCAGAGCGATCTTCATTGCGCTACCCTCCCGGTTTCGGGTCAGTCACCCAGCGAAATCCCCAGGGCGCGCGCGGACTGCACGAACCCCCCGTCGATCGGCACGCGGCGCAGCTCGACGATCGCATCCGCGATGGGCACGTCGACGACATCGGATCCGGTGAACGATACCATGCGGCCGAATTGTCCCTGCGCGATCAGGTCGACCGCCCGGGTGCCGAACATCGTGCACAGGACGCGGTCCATGTTCGTGGGACTTCCGCCCCGCTGCAGGTGTCCCAGCACGACGGCGCGCGCCTCCTTGCCGGTTCCCTTCTCGATCTCCGCGGCCACCACCACGCCGATGCCGCCGAGTCGTTCCTCGCGGTTGTCCTGCGGCGCGCCCGCGGTGTAGCGCCGTCCGCCCACCGCGCTGGCACCCTCGGCGACGACGACGATGCTGAAGTTCCGCCCCGCCGCCTCGCGATCCATGATCTTCTGGAACACGCTTTCGTAGCGGAAGGGGATCTCCGGAATCAGGATGACGTCCGCCCCGCCGGCGATTCCCGAGTAGATGGCGATCCAGCCCGCGTAGCGCCCCATCACCTCGAGGACCATCACGCGCCCGTGGCTTTCCGCCGTGGTATGGAGCCGGTCGAGCGCGTCCATGGCGCACGCCACGGCGGAATCGAATCCGAACGTCATCGCGGTACCGGCGAGATCGTTGTCGATGGTCTTGGGAACGCCCACCACGGGGATGCCGAACTCGTGCATCTGCTGCGCGACCGTGAGCGTGCCGTCACCGCCGATGACGACCAGACCGATCAGCCCGAGATGTTCCACGCCCCGCCGCGCCTGCTCGAGGAGATCGTCCGGGAGGCGGCGCGCCCGTCCCGGCCCCGTCTTGGACGAGAAGCGCCCGCGGTTCGATGTACCGAGAATGGTGCCGCCGCGCGCGAGCAACCCATCGAGGTCCCGGTACATGAGCGGCCGGGCCCGCTGCGGCTCGACGAGGCCGTCGTAGCCACCCAGCACGCCGATCGGCTCCCAGTCGCGCCGGATGGCGGCCTTGGCCACCGCGCGAATGACCGCATTCAGGCCCGGGCAGTCGCCGCCGCCGGTCACGATACCGATCTTTTCCATGGTCAATCGTAGTATCCCGACTTCTCGCCCGTCGATTCGCCGCGCCCGCCTTCCTCGGGGAAGGTTGCGTCGAGGCCGGTGATGAACGCCTGCTTCTGTTCGTCCGACAGCCGCGCCTCGGGGTGGGCGATCAGATAGTAGCCCGGCGGCATCTTGCCCCGGCGCACCATGCGCGCCGCATGATCGCCGTCGTTGTCGCCGGTCCCCCAGCGCGACACGTTGAAGTTCGCGCGCGCTTCATCCACGTCGTGCTGGACCAGCCACGACGCGGGAGCCACGTGACTGTACCACGGCCAGATCGTCTCGTTGCTATGGCAGTTGGCGCACACGCGGAAGAACGTCTCGCGCGTCTCGGGACTGTTCCACTTCGGTTCCGCGCCCACGGGCGGGTTGGTGTGGTTACGCCCGTACGGCACGAACTGAATGACCACCAGCGCCCCCAACGTCCACAGAGCGATTTTCTTCAGCACGTCGCACCTTCCCAGGCGATCGATGCATCGCCGGTTGTCAAAGAGGAATCGGGCCGCCTAATCGCGCATCGGATCGGGCTTGTCGGGATCGATGCCGAAATCCTGTACCGCACTCTTTAGAACGGACTTCTTGACGTGGCCTTCCTGGACCAGCGAGCGCAGCGCGGACAACGCAATGTAGCGCGCGTCCACTTCGAAGAAATCGCGCAGACCCGCGCGGTTGCTCGAGCGCCCGAAACCGTCCGTGCCCAGGAAGTCGAACCGACCAGGGACCCAGCGCGCAATGGACGCGGGGAGCACTTTCATGTAGTCGGACGCCGCCACGTAAACGCCCTGAGTGCCGTCCAGGAGCTGCGCGACGTACGGGACGCGCTCCTCGTCGTCCGGGTGCAGCAGGTTCCACCGCTCGCACTCGACCGCGTCGCGATAAAGCTCCTTGTACGACGTCACGCTGTAGACGTCGGTAGGGATGTCGTAGGCATCCTCCAGAATCCGCTGGGCGCGCAGCACCTCGTTGAGAATGGCGCCGCTACCGAACAGGTTGACCTTGTTCTTCGCGTCCGCCTTGTTCGACCCCTTCAGCCGGTACATGCCGCGCAGGATGCCTTCCCGCGAACCCTCCGGCATGGCGGGCATCTTGTACGTCTCGTTCATGACCGTGATGTAATAGAACAACTGCTCGTTGTGCTTGTACATCCGCTCGATGCCGTCGTGGATGATCACCGCCAGCTCATACGCGTAGGTGGGATCATAGGCCCGCAGCGTCGGATGCGGGAGTGCCAGTACGTGGCTGTGGCCGTCCTGGTGCTGGAGGCCCTCGCCGGCGAGCGTCGTGCGGCCCGAGGTTCCGCCCAGCAAAAAGCCCTTGCAGCGCATGTCGCCCGCGGCCCAGATGAAATCGCCGATGCGCTGGAATCCGAACATCGAATAGAAGATGAAGAACGGAATCATGTTGATGCCGTGCGTGGCGTACGACGTACCGGCGGCGATGAACGACGCCATCGATCCC
>CAZCQM010000079.1:0-12404 GCA_964500785.1 uncultured bacterium | reverse complement strand
CCGGGATTGGGGGAGCCATACCACCGTCTGTGAGCGAACTGCAGGCGTTGGGTGTTGCCCGTTTGAGTCTTGGTTCAGGTTTGATGAAAGCGACTCTGGCTCTGGCCAAGAAAGTTGCGGATGAACTGGCAGAAAAGGGGACCTACAGCATCCTGCTAGATGCGTTGACACCGCTTCCCGATGCTGCAATCGCCTACAAAATGGCGACAGGGATGAAGGGTTGAGGAACCCCGCTGCGCGGTGGAGATCTCGGTCGATATCGTCAGGCAAGAGCATGCGCGAGGCCCGGGCGTCCTTGTCCAGGTTGACGCCCCCGCCGGCTCGGGCATAGAATCCAGTGTGGAAAGGGATCGGAATCGCCGCGGCCGACGGCGCCATCTTCATGAAGCAACCGCGATTGCAGCGTGAACGACATACCATCCAGGTGATGATCGAGATGTTCTGTCATGGCACCCATCACACCTCGGACGGCCTGTGTGCGGAGTGCCAGCAGTTGCATGTTTATGCGATGCGGCGCATTGACAAGTGTCCCTTTCAGGAAGACAAACCGACGTGCGCGAAGTGCACGGTCCATTGTTACAAACCCACCATGCGAGAGCACGTCCGCCGGGTGATGCGGTATGCCGGACCGCGCATGATCCTCGCTCACCCCGTGCTCACGGTGCGGCATTATCTGGATGAAATAGCCAGATCTAATGGGTCGAAGAGAGCGGTGAAGGGAAGACGCGAATGTGGATAGCCCGGAGAGGGCGGATTGCCGGTCGATGATCCGCCTTATCATTGTGTTTCTGGCAATTGTGAGTTGCACCTCTGCATCGGAGGCGGCATCGATGGCGGACGAGCATGCTAACAATCCCTACTATTCAAGAACAGACACGACAACGTTGAGTGTCCCCGATTCCACGTGGAAGAAGATCCTTCCGCCGGAGGTCTACGCGGTCGCCCGCGAGAAGGGCACCGAGCGCGCGTTCACGGGCAAGTACTGGGATTTCGAAGGCATCGGGACCTACTACTGTGCCGTGTGCGGCAACAAGCTGTTTCGTTCCGACGCGAAGTTCGCGAGCAGCTGCGGATGGCCGAGCTTTTTCGAGGTGGTGCGACCGGGTGCGGTCATCTACAGGGAAGACACGTCGTACGGGATGCACCGGACCGAAGTGCTGTGCGGCCGGTGCGGAAGCCATCTCGGGCATTTATTCGACGACGGCCCTCCGCCGACCGGCAAGCGTTACTGCATGAACTCGATCGTCCTCGAATTCGTCCCCGATGACAGCACAGGAACCGGCCGCGCCGGGCTTCGATAGCAGGATGGTGAAGATGCGAACACCAGAGACATTGCGGAAGATCGGGATCGGGCTTGCGCTGGTGGCGCTGGCCTGCCAGTCGGACGTGCTCCCGGCGACGGCGCAGCCGGACGATACGCGGGTCACGGGCCCCGCCGACCCGAAGGTCATCATCTTCGTCATCGACGGGCCGCGCTACACCGAGTTCTTCGGAGATCCGTCCCACCAGCACATCCCTCACATCTGGAACGAACTGCGTCCGGCCGGAACGCTGTGCTCGAACTTCCGGAATCTCACCCTTACGGAAACCATGTCCGGTCACACCAGCATACTCACCGGTGTCTGGCAGGCGATCGCCAACGACGGCAGCGAGCGGGCGCCGGAGCCGACGATCTTCGAGTACTACCGCAAGGCGACGGGTGCACCCGCGAAGGACGCCGAGTTCATCGGCGGCAAGAGCAAGCTCGCCGCGTGCACCCACGGTCTCGACGCCGGCTACGGCGCCGCGTACGCCGCGGAGGCGGACGTCGGCCTCGCATCCGATTACGACGTCTACGACCACCTGATCCAGCACCTCGACCGCGACAAACCCCACGTGGTCATGGTGTCGTTCTCGCAGGTCGACCTGAAGGCCCACAGCGGCGCGTGGGCGGACTACCTGCACCAGATCGAGATCGTCGATTCGCTCGCCGTCCTGACGTGGAACCACCTGCAGAACGATCCCGACTACGCCAACCAGACCTACATGTTCATGACGGCCGATCATGGCCGGCACGACGACGCGCACGGGGGCTTCCAGCACCACGGCGACGACTGCGACGGTTGCCGGCACCTGATCTTCCTTGCGCTGGGTCCAGGCATCCGCGCGGGGTACGAGTGCACCACGCCATACGCGCAGCGCGATGTTTGTGCCACGGCGGGTCAACTGCTCGGTATCGCAACGCCGCATGCCGAAGGCGTCGTCATGACGGGCATCTTCGAGCATGCGCCCGCGGGAGCACTCCACTAGGCGGAACCCTCGGCGATGCAGATCGGGCACATTCGCGAGATCATCCGGTATCCGGTGAAATCCATGGCCGGGACGGCCGTTGAATCGGCGGTTCTCGGGTGGCACGGGCTGGCCGGCGACCGCCGCTTCGCCTTTCGCCGGGTGGGAGACGACCGGGGCGTCCCGTGGCTCACCGCGAGCCGCCTCCCGGAACTCCTCCTCTACCATCCCGTCGGTCTCGACGAGCGTACCGGCGAGCCGCTTCCGACTCATGTGCGCACGCCCACCGGATCTCAACTTCAGCTCGGAAGCGCGGAGCTGAACGCCGAGATATCGGAACGCCACGGGAGTGCGGTCGAACTGATGATGCTCAAGAATGGAATCTTCGACGAGGCGGCCATCTCGGCGATCAGCCTGGCGACGGTTGCGGCGATCGGCCGGGAGGCTGGACGCGACGTCGATCGCCGGCGCTTCCGGGCGAACATCGTGATCGAAACGACGCGCGGCGAACCGTTTCTCGAGGATGAATGGGTCGGAGGCGTGCTGGTGTTCGGGGAGGGCGATGCGGCGGCGGTGAGTGTGACACAGCGCGACGTGCGCTGTGTCATGGTCAACCTGGACCCGGAGACCGCCGAAAAGGACGCGAGCGTCATGAAGACGGTGGTCGGGTTGAACGAGAACTGCGCCGGTGTGTACGCCACCGTGGTGCGAACCGGCCGGATCGGGGTTGGCGATCGCGTGACGCTCGCTCTGGAGACACCGGCCGGCAGCTAGGCACCCGGGAGGTGCTTGTCCCGGGCCGACTCTGTTCGCCCTTCACGCAGATCGCCTACCATCTCTGAGGGTCGGATGAACGGGGGCGCTCCCCGCGAATTGACCATCACCGCCCGGGGACTTATGATAGCCCCCTCGCCGTGAGTTGGTCCCGCCCCGCCGTTCCCGGTTGCGATCGTTCCATCCCCTGAGAAGGTGTCGCGACGACACCTGGAAAGGAGACCCAGAATGGCCGTAATATTGTTTGTCCGCATCAAGTCGAAGTTGGAGACACAGGAAATAGATCGGCGCCTGCTGGAACGTCGACCTCGCTTTCAGGACGTGCCCGGGTTGGTGCAGAAGATCTACGGGCGAGACGAATCGACCGGCGACGTGTGCGGCATCTATTTCTTCAAGGACAAGGCATCGCTCGCCGCGTTTCGGGAGAACGAACTGGCAAAGACCATTCCGACGGCCTACGAAGCATCGGAGGTTCGACGTGAAGTCTACGACGTGCTCTATCCATTGTATCCGGACCGGGGACCGATCAAGGATTAGGTTCCGATTCGTCGCGGCCGCCGTTGTGACCGCGCTGGTCCTGTCGATCGCGTCCTGTGACGACGACTCGCCCGTCGGCGGAACCCCCACCCCCACCGTCCACACTATCCGCGACGTCGACTACGTGAAGGACACCTACTTCATGATCGACCACGAACCGGGGGTTCGAGGTGCGGTCGAGTCGAGCTTCGAGTTGTTCCGCCGGGTGACGCCCCAGGATATCCTCCTCGATCCGTCCCTGATCCGCTTCCCGGGCTGGGCCATCGTGGATCCGCTGAACGACGGACAGGCGCTCGCCGACGCTGTGGCGCAGATCGCGGCCGGGCAGACGCCCGCCGGGTCCGAGATCGACGAGTTTGCGCTCCTGGAGCCCGGTGTCGACTACGCGTTTCTTCGCGACGACACCGTCGTCGTCGGTTTCGAGCTGTTCGAGCCCCTGCCGGAGGTCGCGCTGAAGTCTCTCGCCGTCCGGTATCGCACGCCTTCGGGCGACGTGATCGGCGGCTCGTACTCCACCTACGGCATCTCGGCCTATATCGACACGCTTGTCCTGGAGATGATCAAACCACGCACGCCCGACCCATCCGGACCGTTCGGCAGCACGTGGTCGCTCGCGGTGCGTACCGTCTACGACCTCGGCTTGCGGAACATCGCCCCGGGGACGTATGACCTCGAGATCGATGACGTTCTCGCTCCACGACCCGACCCCTCGGCTCCCGAAGGCGCGAGCGTTCCCTACACGCGTATCTTCGGCCTGGACGTGACCGGCGAGTCCGGTTCGGGCCCGCCCGACGGCCACCTCGACTCGGGCCGCATCGACCTGACCCGCGGTCTGCTGTATTTCCCCGACGCGCACGGTTTTGCGCCGGATGCGTCCAACGTGCAGGCGTGGACCGGCGGCGCCTTCGCCTTCACGGGCGCCTATCAGGCGCAGTACGACCGGGCCCTTCGTATCTACCAGGAGAAGCTGAATCCCTCGCAGGCGGACGACGTCCACCAGTACGTGATCCGCTTCACGCGCCGCTAGCGAGCGCACGGATCGTGCGGGCGGCCGGCGAGGCGGGCAGGTAACCCGCCTTACTCCGCCGTCGAGAACGTCTGGATGACCTCGAACTCCGCGAGCTTCTCGTCGTACGGTGTCGCCGTTCGGTACGCCGACACCAGCCAGCGCAAATGCGAGCCGGCCGGGATGTCGATGTCGAACTGGAACGACGTCCCGTCGGTGACGTCGTACTCGGCACCGAGCGCCTGGCCCACACCCACCGAGACGCGATAGCGGTCCGCGCCGGGGACGTTGTCCCACTCGAGCACCGGTCTCGACGCGTTCACCACCGCGCCGTTGGCAGGGGAAACGGGGAGCAGCGCCGGTACCGCCCGAATGTCCCCGACGTCGATCGTCTCGCCGCCGGTGATCTCGAGCACGGCGGACCCGTCGGTCGGGCTCACGTATCCATCGTCGGTCAGATAGCCCGGATCGACGAAATAGGTGCCGGGCGCGAGCCCGGTGAACTCGAATCGTCCCGTCCCGTTCGTGCGCACACTGGCCCCGAGCAGCGGAACGTTGGCCCCGTCGTCGCCCGCGGAGATCGACGACACACCACCTGTGAGCGTGTCGAGCGGAATGCCGACGAAGTCCAGCCCCACCGGCAGTCCGACGACCGGACGCGTCTCATCCAGGACGCGCCCGCGGATGGTGCCGCCCCCCTGCGGGCGCTCGAGCGCCACGTCGAGCACGTACATACTGTCCGGCGAATCGGGAACGGGAACGTTCATCGTGTAGAAAGGCGCGTACCCTTCCATGGAGATGCCCAGCGGGTGGATCTCCGGCGGGTTCCCGCCGGGGAGGACCATGGACAAGGGAGCCACGGCGTAGCGCCCGTCGGCGTCGGTCACACCCTCCATCGGGACCGTGATGCCGGCGAAATCGTGCCACAGCTCGGTGAAGTAGCCCGACACGAACGCACCTTCGACGGGCTCACCCGTCTGCGCATCCGTCACGCGGCCGGTGACCCGGTATGGCAGGTCGAACAGGTCGCTCCGGATCATCTCGATCTCGCGCCTCGGGTGCGATGCGGCACTCACGACGACGCGCGCGTCGGCCGGATCGTACATGACGAGGTTCGGCGTAAAGACGAACAGGTACCATTCCCCGTTGGGCACGTTCCGGAACGCGAAGTAGCCGTTTGCGTCGGTTACGTCGGGTGCGCCCAGAACGCGGTAGGGGAAGCCCTGCACCAGGGCGACGCGGGCGCCTTCCACCGGCGTGGACTGGCTCAGCTCCACGACGTGGCCGCTGACCTGGGGCGCACCGAATCCACCGGGTCCCTGCGAATTATCGTCGCAGGCGCTGAGGAGGGACAACAGACCGAGGAGAACGAGGCGGCCGGCGATCGTGCGAGGCATGGAACCGTCCTTTCCGGGGCCTTTCCAGACTACCGCAGGCGGGGTGCGGATACAACCCGGGCGTCGCCATGAACTTCCCCGTGTATTCTTCCGCTCCGACCACAATTGTTCCGCCGGAAATCCTTGCCATCCACCCGCCGGGGCGCGGTAGACTCCCCCGCGGTCCGCGCGGGCGCGGGACTCCATGATTCCCCCGGCAAGGAGGTCCGGGTGCTCCGGGGCGTTTTTCGTACCAAGAACATCGCGCACATCCTCGCGACCGCCGACGGGCACGGCTCCGATCTCATCCGGCTCGCGTCCATCGGCAGCACGAGGACGGTCGTGGGACTCGGGATGATCGGGATCGGAGTGGTATTCGGGATTCTCGGATCTCTGGCACTGGGCCGCAGGGAGATGCACGCATGAACAGATGGACGAGTTGCATTCGAATCGTCGGGATTGTCGCGCTGATGCTCCAGGTGGCCGCGTGCTCGAGCTTCAAGGGGTCACGCCGGCTCGACATGGGGCCGTTCGCGGAGAACACAGTCAACATGCTGGCCGAGGCGCAGAAAACCGTCCAGCCGTTCGACTGGAACTATCTACGCGAGTACCGCCCCGAGGCCAATCGGGGGCCGGCAGATAAGGACGTGGTACTCGTCCGGTCGGTGTTTCGCGGTATCGGCCTGTACTCGGTCCAGGTCGTATCACTCAGCCGGGCCAGCATGTCCGAGACAAAACGTGCAGGCAAACTCGGGGACTACATCGAAGACGTCTGCCGCCCGATCATCACGCAAGGCTACGCCGCGGAATTCGGCATCACCGCCACGCAGTTGGACTCGGTCGTTGCCAACGTTCGCAGGCAGACCGACTACCTCGACGCCATCGGGGCCGCCAATCCGTTGATCTACTCCATCGTCACGTTCACGATTGAGCGGGTGGACAGCGTGGAAGCGGCGATCAAGCCCGGGCTGGACGCCATCGGGGCCGACATCGAAGCAAAATTCGCGGAGACACGCCGGGAGATCGATGACCTGAACGCGATCGAAGAACGCGACGTGCGGACTTTCATCACGCTGCAGGACTACCGCGCGGGGAAGGCGTCGCTCGAATCGGTGGTCGCCAGCGATCCGTCGCTGTCGGATATCCTGTCGCCGAAGGGCAAGTCGTCTCCCGAGGGGATCGAGGCCGCCCAGCAGCTGCTGAGGGAGCGCCTGACGTCCATCGATGCGGTGCGGGCGCAGCTCAACGCCAGGAAGGAGCTGCACGCGAACCAGGTCGCCGAGCTGGACGGATTCCGGAACGAGCTCGACCGGCGCGTGCGGTCAGCACGGCTCATGCTGGTGTACTGGCTCCGCTCGCATTCCAACCTCGCGGCCGGTGTCCAGGTGCCGCCGGCGATCGACGTCGGGGGAATGGTCGGCTCATCGGCGAAGAAAGCCGTGAAGACCGTCGTGCCGTGAGGCTCCCGCACCGACGGTGCGTGAGCGGTCGCGACCGGAATCGGCGCCGCGAGATTCGCTTTTGACACGCGGCGCTCGTCGGCTAGGATAGGCCCCCAGGAGGATTGCCCGTGCCGCTAACGATCCTCGCCATCGCCTTCATGGTGCTGCTGGTCTCCGCCTACCGTTTGTACGGGGGCTGGGTGGCCCGCCATTTCCGCATCGACGACGCGCGCGAGACACCCGCGCGCCGGCTGGCCGACGGTCGTGACTTCGTCCCCATCCGCCCCTTCTATCTGTTCGCCCAGCACTTCTCGGCCATCGCGGCGGCGGGTCCCATCGCCGGTCCCATCCTGGCCTGCCAGTCGTTCGGGTGGCTGCCGTGCCTGGTATGGATCAGCCTCGGCGTCGTGCTGATCGGCGCCGTCCACGATTTTTCCACGCTGACGGCGAGCGTCCGCCACGGCGCCCGCTCCATCGCCGAGATCGCTCGCGAGCATCTGGGGACGCGCTCGGGACGCGCGCTGATGGTCTTCATCTGGATTGCGCTGATCTACGTGATCGTCGCCTTCGCCGACATCACGGCGGCGACGTTCGTGGTGGGGCCGCGGGAGCTGCACCAGAGCCAGCTGGACTTCAACCCCGGTGGAGCGGTCGCGATGGCGAGCGTGATGTACCTCATCCTCGCGGTGGTATTCGGCTTTCTTCAGCGTTTCGCGAAGCCGAACCTGTGGCTGATGACCGCGATCTTCGTCCCGGCGACCTTCGGCGCGTCGTGGCTGGGAACGCACATGTCGAACGTGCTCATCCTGGACCACAAGACGTGGGCGCTCATCATCATCGGCTACTGCGCGGTGGCGTCCGTGGTGCCGGTGTGGTCGCTGCTCCAGCCGCGTGGATACCTGGGCGGGTTCATCCTCTATGCCGCGCTGCTGGTCGGCGCCATCGGGCTCCTGTTCGGCGGCTACCACGTGAACCAGCCGGCGTTCAAGGGCTGGAACGTGGGTGGCATGACGGGATCGCTGTTCCCGTTCCTGTTCGTCACCATCGCCTGCGGTGCGTGCTCGGGGTTCCACGGACTGGTGTGCTCGGGAACGACCTGCAAGCAGGTGGACAAGGAATCGCACATGCAGGCGATCGGATACGGCGCGATGCTGGGCGAGGGCTTCGTCGCGCTCATCGCGCTGGTGACCATCATGATCGCCACACCCGAGGCCACCAAAGGACTCGCGCCGGGGACGATCTACGGCAACGGCATCGGGGAGTTCCTGACGCTCATCATCGGAAAGGGCAACCTGGCCTTCGCCGTGACCTTCGGCGCCATGGCGTTCTCGACCTTCGTCTTCGACACCCTCGACGTGTCCATGCGCCTGGGCCGCTACCTCCTGCAGGAGTTGTTCGGATGGCGGGGCGCCGCCGGAGCCGTCGGCGCCACGCTGGCCACCGTCGCCATTCCGACCTATTTCCTCGCGTTCGGTGCATCGGGAAGCTGGCTGAAATTCTGGACGCTCTTCGGCGCCTCCAATCAACTCCTCGCGGCGCTGTCGCTCCTGGTCATCACGATGTGGCTGAGGCAGGCGCGCCAGCGGATCGCGTTCACCTTGATCCCGATGCTGTTCGTGCTCACCATCACGCTGTGGGCCATTACCAAACTCCTGATCGCGAATCTCAAAGTGACCCATGGCTTCGATATCGCGTTCGTAAACGCGTTGTCGGCCCTGGTCCTTACGCTTCTCGCCCTCTTCCTCGTGGGCTCGGCGCTCCTTCGCCTTCGCGACGACCGGCGCGCCGGGACGATGGCGCCGGAAGCCCCCTGAGACCCGGGCAGAGCCCTGCGGGAGGGAAGGACATCGGGCGTATTCTCTTTGACCCCGCGGCCGCCCGGCCGGTATATTGACGGGGTAGCCGGTCGCGCACTGGGACCGGCCCAATGGATCCATCGCGGGAATGACGGGCCTTGTTCGTGCAGGGGCCGTTTTTCTTTTGTCTGGCCGCAGACCGAGAGGGAAACGAATGAACGCAACGACAGGCGGCCCCGGTCGCGGAGTCGATCGGGCCTGGCAGCGCGCCGTCGCGAAGTACCGCCGTCCCCATCACGGGCACAGCATCTGGCAGGTCGTCAATACGGTCGGGCCGTATATCGGGCTGTGGTTCCTGATGGTGTTTTCCCTCGAGATATCGTACTGGATCACGCTGGCGCTGGCGCTTCCGGCGGCCGGCTTCCTGATCCGCTCCTTCATCATCTCGCACGACTGCGGACACGGTGCGTTCTTTCGGTCGCGGCGCGCCAATACGATCATGGGCACGATCACGGCTCTGTTTGCCTTCACGCCCTATGAGCAGTGGCGCCATGAACACGCCGTCCATCACGCCTCCGGCGGCGACCTCGACAACCGCGGCATCGGCGATATCTGGACGATGACGGTGGAGGAGTACGCGAACGCGCCCCTGCGCCGACGCATCCGCTACCGCATTCATCGGAGCCCGTGGGTCATGTTCACCATCGGCGCGTTCCTCCAGTTCATGATTCTCCAGCGCTTTCCGCGGCGCCCGATGACGGCCCGCGAGAAAAAGAGCATCTACGTCACCGACGGCCTCATCGTGGTTGTGTCGACGGGGATGTGCCTGTTGATCGGATGGCAGGCGTTCCTGAAGATCCAGATCCCCGTGATGATGCTGGCGTCGACGCTCGGCGTGTGGCTTTTCTACGTCCAGCACCAGTTCGAGGGAGTCCACTGGTCGCGCCACGAGGAGTGGGAATTCGCGACCGGCGCGGTGGAGGGCAGCTCGTTCTACAAGCTGCCGCGCGTGCTGCAGTGGATCACGGGCAGCATCGGCTACCACCACATCCACCACCTGAGCCCGAAGATCCCGAACTACTACCTGGAGAAATGCTACCGCGAGAACCCGATGTTCCAGAAGGTGCGGAGCATCACGCTCCGCTCCAGTCTGAAATCGCTCACCTTCCGGCTCTGGGACGAAGAGCTGCAGAAGCTGGTCGGCTACCGCGGTGTGGCCGACTATCGCCGGCGGCACGGGCTCGTTCCCGGCGCAGCGCCCGCGCCCACTACTTGAGCAGAACCATCGTGCGCGAGCGCGACGCCGTTCCCACCCGCAACCGGGGTTGGATGGGTGTCCTTGACCGCGGATCGACCGCTCGGTAGGCTGCCGGTGTCATCGTCGGCGCACCTGCGTAGGTCGGGAGGATTCATGAAGTTCACCAGTGTCGTATCCATCCGCATGATGGCGTCGGGTTTCGCCCTGTCGGCGTTCGTCGCCCTGCAACCGGGTCCGGTTCGCGCGGAAGCCCCGCGCTTCCAGGAACACGACGTCGTGCGCGCGGGATTCGGCGCCGCGGCCGACCTCTTCGGGCGTTCCGGAATCGAATCGAGCCACAAGACGACGCGACTCGTCACCGGCTTCGCCGCGAGCGATCGTTACATCGCCATCCCGGATCGGGTGAAACGCGACGTCAAGATCTTCACCCCGTCGGGCGCCTTCGACAAGGCCATCCGCCTGCGCCTGACCGGGGGCGCGAAGGCCGACACCGTGCGCGCGCGCGACGTGGCGATCCGCGGAGACACGCTCTACGTTCTCGTCGACGATCTCCCCGACGGTTCGAAGAAGATCCCGGCGTCGATGCGTATCGCCACCTTCGACATCGGCAGCGGTGTTTGCCGCGGTGTGTGGAAGCTCGACACCTCGTCGCTCATGCCCATGGACGGAAAGCGAACGGCGCGCGGCGCCGACGCGTTCTTTCTGCACCCCGGCAAGGAGCACCTGTGGCTGGTCGATTCGATCCGGCAGATGGGTTTCGAGCTTACGTTCTCCGGCAAGACGGTGGCGCTCGGCAAGCATCCCGTCTTCGGGTGGGGAGGCGAGGCGCACCGCGTGCGAACCGACGACAACGTGTCCTCGATCAACCTCCTCGACGGAACCGGGCAGCTCCAGCGCCGCCTGCCCGAGTCGGGCGTCATGGTCGCCGTATCCTCGACGGGCGACATGTTCGCCGTGCTGCAGTACGTGCCCCTCGATGGCAAACTCGACTGGGGGATCACCGTCTACGACTCGGCCGGCGATCGCCTCGGCCTGGCTCCGCGCCCCAGCCGGTCGTGGCGGCCGTTCAAGGCCCCCGTCATGGAGCGCAAGTACGAGCTGGTGGAAACCAAAGCGGGCGCCGAGCTATACGAGATCTACGCCAACGCCGACGGCGTGCGCGTCGTCCGCTGGGCGCGCTGACCGCCCCTTCGGCCCCGCGCCGCCACCGGGCGCCTCGGTTGACCCCGGCCCGCGGCGCATGTTATTCTCATACGCGACGTTAAGACGCTGACCGCCGCTTCGCGCGGCGGTTTTGCCTGGGACTTATCCACAACGCGGCCGGGCCGCCGAACGCACACCTCCCGGATGACCGGGGCAACAGGTACAGGGGATCCATGAAGAAGTTCTTCTCGCTCATCTGGCGAGGGTGGAAGAAGTTCGCCCACGTTCTGGGTGCGATCAACACCCGGATTCTTCTCACGATCACGTATTTCATCATCCTGTCGGTCGCGTTCATCGCGACGAGGGTAACCGGCAAGGACCTGATCGACCGGCGCATGACCCCGAAGCCGACCTATTACCACCCGCGCGATCCCGTCACCGTGGATCTGGCGTCCGTCCGCCGGCAATTCTAGCCGCCGGCCAACCAGGAGAGCTCGATGTACATCCTCGGCATCTCGTGCTACTACCACGACTCGGCGGCGTGCCTGCTCAGAGACGGCGAGGTCATCGCGGCGGCACAGGAAGAGCGCTTCACCCGCATCCGCCACGACCAGGAATTCCCGACCCACGCCATCAAGTACTGCCTCAAGCAGGCGGAAATCACCATCGACCAGGTCGACTATGTCGGCTTCTACGACAAGCCGCTCATCAAGTTCGAGCGTATCCTGACCACGTATCTGGCCACGTGGCCGCGGTCGTTTACGTCGTTGATCAAATAGAGGGCGTTTTGGGTGCGCAAGAAGA
>CAZCQM010000078.1:0-12422 GCA_964500785.1 uncultured bacterium | reverse complement strand
CCCATGGTCCAGATCACCGTGACCATGGAGAGGATCATCGGCGCGAGGACCACCTTCCAGCGGCGGAAGAAGAAGAGCATCAGGAAGAAGATCAGGAGGAACGCGAGCGGCGCCGAGACCGCCATCTGCTGGAACATCGCCGCGCCGAATGTGTCCTGCGCCACGGGAAGGCCCGCCAGGTAGTACTGTTCGGCGCCGTGGTCCTTGTCGATGATGGCCTGGATCTTCTGCCCCACCTCCATCGCCATGTCCTTGCTCTCGAGGGGGATGAACAGCGCCAGCGCCTTGCCGTCGTCGGAGGCGAGCTTGCCGCGCAGGATCGGGTTCTCCTTGATCTGCACCAGAATCTGATGCGCCTCCTCCTCGGTGGTCGGCACGTTCTCCATCAGCGTCTGGACACGGATGCCGCCTCCCTCCTCGGGGAGGATGTCGTCGACCTCGCTGGGCGCGAGGATGTCGTCGGCGATGACGCCGTCCATGTCGCGCAGCGAGTCCGTGATCGTCTTGACGCGGCCGAGAATCTCGGGCGTGAAGACGGTGCGGTCGTCGACGACGCCCAGGACGAGAAAGTCGTTCAGGTTGAACGCCGCCTCGACGTTCTTATGGATCACGCGCACCGGTTCGTCGGCCGGCAGCATGTTCTCGGGGTCGGTGTCGATCTTGATCTTCGGCATCTGGATGAGTGCCACGAGCGTGATCAACCCGATGATGGTCAGCACCAGTTTCGGGTGGTGAATCGGGAAGCCGGGAAAGATGCGCTTCATTCGAGAGCTCCTCTTCGTTTCCGGTGGGTGGGTTTACTGGGCGGACGCCGATGCCCGGGCGTTGCGTTTGGCTTCCATGCGGCGGAACAGAATCTCCGGCGGGCAGAACCCGGTGAAGCTCGACTGGAACAGGTTGACGCCGACGAAGGCGTTGAGCGCCAGCCACCACGGGCTGACCTTCCACGCAAGGACGAGCGAGACGAGAACGAAGACGCCGGCGAGCCGGCGGACCATCCGTTCGGACCACGAGATGGTGGCGCATCCGGTTGGCTGGGTCGGGGTCGGGGATTGCATGATTCCTCCTGTTTTCGTGCGTCTGGGACTTGTCAGCCCGGCCGCCGCTATCTATTATGAATTGACTGAGCGGCTAATCTATTATATGATTGTGTAGTTATATAACACCTGCGGCGTTCCGTCAAGCGAGAATCGAGAGGCCGGTCATGGAAAAAGACAACCTGTTGAATGAAAAGAGCTTAGGCCTTATCGCCGAGCGCTTCCGGGTCCTCGGTGACCCCTTGCGGCTCCAGTTGCTCCACCGCCTGGGAGACGGTGAGATGTCCGTCGGACAGCTGGTGGACGCCACCACGGCCAGCCAGGCCAACGTCTCGAAGCACCTTCAGGTGCTCCTGCGGGCGGGGCTGGTCCAGCGGCGCAAGGAGGGGCTGCAGGCCTTCTACCGGGTGAGCGACCCGTCGATTTTCCAGCTGTGCGACCTGGTGTGCGGCCGGTTGAGCGAGCAGTACCGCGAAGACCTCACCGCCATCGGTCTCATGCGGCACCCGCCGGCGTCGTGACGAACTTCCGCCCCGGCGCGCCCGCAACCGCTTACGGTTCGCGCGGGCTCTTGAGCCACGCGAGCGCCTCGTCCCGATCGCGAAACACGCGCGTCTCCACACCCACGCCGGCGCTGTAGACCGAGCCCATGCGGCTCAACCCGAAGTGGATATCTTCGGTGGCCAGAACGGCGCAGCGCCCGCCGATCCGGTCGGAATACGGCCCCAGAAACTCCGCGACACGCTTGATGTCCTCGCTGGAACGGGCGGCGAGAGACGTAGACCGGGTCACATCGACGAAGAGCGCGACCCGCTTCGGGCACGCCGGATCGTTGAGAGCCGCCAGAAACTGTCTCGGAATATCGTCGGGGAGGTAGTCGCCGACAAACGCCATCTCCAGCAGATCGCCGACGATACGGTAGGTTACAGCCATTGATGAACTCCTCGCGCCGCCGGGCTCGGGTCCCCGCCGGCCGCCGAAGGAATATACACCAGGCGGCGCGCCGAGTCTCCACATGCTGCTTCCCCGCCCCGTGCGGCCGCGGCGCTCACCTGCTCTCGAACACCAGGATGCGGTGCAGGCGATGGCCTACTTTCCTTTCCCGGTCGTCTTCGCTTTCGGTGCGATGATCTGGTCCAGGACGTCGGGCGTCTTGCCATCGCGCTCGAGGTGCGGAATCCGCAGGCCGTCGTGATAATCCAGCGGATGTTCCGTGAAGAACGCGTGGTTCTCGATGAGCAGGTCCAGCGGTTGCTTCGTTCCCGCGCTCGCCTTGAGCGCATCGTGCAGGACGTCCGGCGAGAACTTGCGGCCGTTGACCGCGACGACGCTCATGCCCGGGCCGATGTCCGAACGAGACGCGGGAGAATCGGGGGCGATGTCCTCGATCGAGCCGTCCTCATGCACGCGCAGCCCGATGGAATAGGCCGCTTCGATCACCTTCTTCTGCTTCTTGAGCGCGTCGAGGTAGATGCTCTTCTCATTGTTGTAGACCAGATGCCAGCCGCCGTGCTCGATGCCGCCCATGGGCGGGTGCGCCGTCACCTTGTCCACGCGATCGGTGAGAAACGCCCGCCAGTCGTTGGCGGCCACGGAGTTCAGCCCGTCGACGACGTCGTCGAACGTGTACGGGACCACCTTCGGAGGCCCACTCTCGCCTCCGTGGAAGAGGCGGCAGAAGTCGTCGAGGGATCGTTTCCCCTTCGTGATCTCACGGATCTGTGTGTCGACGTCGAGCCAGAGGAGCCATCCCTCGTCGTAGAAATCCGTGCCGCGACGCGTCATCGCCCAGGCGTGCGGCGCCGGGTAGAGCAACTGGGCGGCGACGCACGTGTCTTCGAGCGGCCTCCACGCGCGCCCGCCCACGTGGTCGTAGTAGGCGGCTACCTCCGCGAGGCGCTCCCGGTAGTACTCGGGAGACCACAGCCCGCTCCGCGCCGCGAGCATGCATCCCAGATATTCCGTGAGCCCTTCGTACACCCACAGCATGTTGCCCTGCATCGGCTCCTGGTAGTTGGGCGTCGCCAGCCCCGCGGGGCGGCGGTACTTGGCGTTCCACGAGTGCACGAACTCGTGCGACAGGACCCAGAGACCCCATTGGCCGAGTTTGTCGTCGAGCAACGTACGCTCCGCCAGGCGCGTGTCGTTCGACTGATGGTGCTCGAGGCCGAAGTGCGCGACGTGATCCGAGAGCGTGAGGAGGAAGTGGTAGTGATCGAAGTGCCTCGCCCCGAAGAGCGCGTCGGCTTCCCGAACCAGGGCCTTCATCTTATCGACCGTCTCCGGAGAGATGTCGAGGTCGGTCGGGCTGTCGGCGGCGATGTCCAGCTCGATCGGGCGCGGCCCCGTATCCAGCGGCACCACGCGCGTGTAGCGGCCGATCTGCGCGGGCGAATCGACCAGCATGGTCAGGGACACCGGCTTGAATTCGACGCGGTCGCCGGACCGGGACGCCACGTCGAGCGACGTCGCACACGTCCAGTCGGCGGGCATCGTGAGGCTGGCCACGAACGTCACGTCATCGGAACGCGCGCCCTGCGGATAGAGCAGGAACTGGTTCCATGCGATGACGGCGAGGCTCGGCGTGGCGGACGCCGCCGACGTGAACCCCTCGGCCGACGTCGCTCCCAGGAAATCGAACGCCACCTCGAGCGTGCTCGCGCCTCTGGGCACGTCGACATGGAACGCGTACATGTCCTCCGGATCGCGACTCCACGCCACCGTGGCTCCGGCGGCGGTGAACTTCAGGCCGACGAAGTCGGTGATCGGCCCGGTCGGGCCGTGTTCACCCGGGATCCACCTGGGATAGACGAGGGTAAGCGGGCCGGGTGTGACCGGAACCTCCAGCGTTCCGTGGAAGAGATTATCGTCCGCGTGGCTCGCGTCGAGATCGAGCCGGATGGCGCCGGACGCGGCCTGGCTGGCCGGAGCGACGAGGAGCAGGGCGATGATGGCGAGTGCGCATGACGTTCGCATGGGGTGATGCCTCCGTTGATCGATGGAGCGGCAGGGGACGCGCGCCGTCTCCGTAGCGCGGAGTCTAGCACAACCGGTCCGGCTACATCCGCATCCGGATGCCGAACGACACCGACCACAACTGCCGCGTCGTTCCGGTTTCGAACACCGCGCGGTACGATGGAAACACTTCGATCCATGACTCCTCCGAGAATCCGCGCGTCAGGCCGGCCGAGACGGTGACGGCGGGGCGCCAGTAGGACTCCCCGATCTCGAACGTCGCCGTCTCCGGGCGCGGGCCGCCCGCATCGAAGACCACCTCGGTCAACGCGGACGGGTCGACATACGCGATCGCCACCGCGCCCTGGACGAATCCTCCGATCTCGGGGCCGACGACACCTTCGCGCCAGTAGCGAACGAAGGGCGCGAATTCCACCATCTCAACCGAGCCGCTCGACTGTTCGGCGACCAGGTCGGCGCCCGCGGGAACGAGGTCGCGGACGACGTCCCCGGGCTCGTAGGCCCAGTGGTCGATACCGAACCGCATGCCCAGCAGGACGGCCGCATTCGCCGACCAGTACCCGGACGCGCCCGCCGCGAATCCGCCCGACCACAACCCGGTGTCATCGAAGCTGCCCATCCAGCCCATGTCCGCACCGGCTCCCCAGTGCTCGCTCGGAAGGTCGGACGCGTTGCGGTCGGCCGGCGGCGCGGCGGTCAACGCGACGGAGACGAGCGCGGCCACGTACCCGATCATTGATTTCCCGCCGTGAACATCAGGATCCGGTGATTGACCTGGTCGCACACGAACAACCGGCTCCCGATCACCGACAGTCCCGCGGGGCCGCGAATGGTGCGCGCGCTCGGCGACCCATCCGGAACGCCGTCCTGGTCGTCGTCGTTCTCGGCGCGATGGGTGAAGTCACTCTGACCGAGGACGACGCTGGCTGCCGCACCGTTCGTCGTTGGGAAGGGAGTGAACACGAGGATCCGGTTGTACTCGACATCCGCCACGAACAGGCTCTTCCCGTCCGACGTCACCCCCTGCGGATTGCCCACCGAGTACTCGCTGGGTCCGATGAACCCCGGTATCGACAGATTCGCCGCACCGACGACGATGTCCGCCGGCGCCAGGTTCGCGCGCGGAATCGAGTTCCAGATGAGCACGCGGCGGTTGAAGGAGTCGCCGATCACGAGCCGCTCGCCGTCGGTCCAGATCGCGCGCGCGCCGCCGAACGACCCCGGGCCGATCCCCGGCTTCGAGCTGGTGAAGTCGAACTGGCCCACCACGACGTCCGCCGGTGCGCCGTTCTGAGTCGGGATCGCATTCCAGATCAACGCGCGGTGGTTGCCGAAGTCGAGGACGAACAGCCGCGTGCTCGTGGCCGCCACGCCGATGGGGTTCTTGAGGCCGGAGCGCGACACGGCCGGCGCGTGCGACACGAAGTCCGCCTGTCCGACAACGACGTCGGCGGGAGCGTCGCCGGTCGGAAGCGTGTTCCAGATGAGCACGCGCTGATTCAGCAGATCGACCGCGAAGAGCCGGCCGCCGGCAACGACACAATCGTTGGGCACGTTGAACGTCGATGCGGTGACGCCCGACGTGTGGGTCGTGAAGTCGGGCTGGCCCATGACGAAGTCCGCCGCCGCGCCGTTCGCATCCGGAATGCCGTTGAACCCGAGGATGCGGTGGTTGCCCTGATCGGCGATGTACACCGGACCGCCGGACGCTCCCGCGGGTCCACCGAAGGGTCCATCGAGGCCGACGGAGTCGACGCCCTCGCCGGCGTTCCGGGCGTCTGAGGCCATATCCGGCTGACCGATGACGACAACCGCGGGCTGAAAGGTGTCGAGGATGATGGGACCGGCGCGGGACGACGACGGCGCGGTCGGAGTGTCGTTGCACGCGACGAGGGCGAGTGCCGCAAGGAACGGAACGAAAGCAACGATCCGGAGTACGCGCATCGGTTTCACCGTTCGGGTATCCGTCAAATCTACGCGGAGCGATCGGGGGGTCTGGAAGAACCATACGGCACCGCGGTGCCGCGATCAAGACGCCGAATCGCCGGCGTGGGGCTGACTGATGGGGTCAGACGAACAAGATATTCTTCGTCGCACTGGTGACGACATAGCAGCGGAGCGTGTTGGACTCGTCGTCCACCGACTCGAGGAAGAACCCGGGACGCCCGCGCTGGTAGCCCAGCGTCGTCCCGATCAGGATTTCACCGTCCATGAACTCGACGCGGATCCTCCGCCCGGGAGCCGGCTGCGTGGACGCGAACTCGGTCTTCTCCTGGTGCGCCGGGTTGCCCTCGAAGTCCTTCACGAAGAAAACCGCCTTCAGCGTCTCACGCATCACCTTGACGGGAAGGGCTCCCTGCGGCAACCCGTCCTCCGTGATGTGAAACGAGTCCCGGCCAGGGTTGAAGTCGTTCGTAAACCCCTTGAGCAAATGCCCGTCGCGGAAACGGGCGATCACTTTGTTTGGCGGTTCGTTCCTGACATCGGACATGGATGGTCACTCTCCTGGCCGGCATTGTAGACGGATCGCCGCGATGGGTCCAGTGTCGATGGGCGTGGCCCATTCGCCCTTCACCACTCCTGGCGCTGCCCGTCGCGGAAGAAGCCGCCCGTCGGCCCGCCCTCCAGCAACGCGCCCCATACAATGGACGCCGCGCCTTCTTCCACGCTCCGCGTCGCACTCGACGTCCCCATGTCGGTGCGCACCCAGCCCGGGCCGACCGCGTTGACGAGAATGTGCCGGTCGGCGAGGTCGCGCGCGTAGATGCGCGTCAGCGCGTTGAGCGTCGCCTTGGAGATGTTGTACGCCGACGTCGGCCACGCGTCGTCGGCGCCCGCGCGTTCCACGTTGCGCATCAGGGCATCCAGGAGCGCATGCAACTGCTCGCGCGTGAGTGCGGGATCGAGGAGCTGTTTCCGCACCGCCCTGCTGTAGCCGCCCGACAACGATCCGAGTCCGCTCGACACCATGACGACGCGGCTCCCCTCGTTCAACAACGGCAGCAACGCATCGGTCACGCGCTCCGCACCGTACAGATTGACCTCGAGCGTCTTTTTCAGGACATCCGCGTTGAATCCGTGCGGCGCGATCGCGGCGTTGTTGACGAGAACGTCCAGGCGGACGCCGTCGCGGCGAAGCCCCTCGGCGAGCGCATCGACGCTGGCCGGGCTCGCCACATCGAGCGTGCGGTGCTCGACCGGGAGCCCCGCCGCCGCCAGCCGGCCGGCCGCCTCGGCCCCCGCCGCCTCGCCGCGGCTGGTCAGGAGAACCTGCAATCCCCGGGTGGCGAGCTGGCGGGCGGTTTCCAGCCCGAGCCCCCGGTTGGCGCCGGTTATGAGTGCGGTTTGCGTCTTCATTCCAGACGGCCGCCGGAACAGGCGGCCCGATAACAGGATACCGTCATGCGCACCCGGCGGCAAATCCGGCGGGCGGATTCCCGGCAAGAAATCTCTGCGGGCGGATGTCGAAGGACAGTAGGGTTGACCCCGAGGAGCGACTATCATCAAGACCGTGGCGGCGAAATCCGAGCAGGACCCCCGGTCGGAGCCCGTGGCCGATGCGGATGCGCGCGAAGGCGCTTCGTTCGAGGCGCTCTACGAGCGCTACGGCGGACGCGTGCTCAACCTCGCTTTCCGCATGACGGGCAACGAGGAGTCGGCCCGCGACCTCACGCAGGAAGTCTGGATCAAGGTCTACGAGCACATGGACACGTTCGAGTCCCGCTCCGACGTGTTCACGTGGATCTACCGGATCACGGTCAACCACGTGCTGACGCACCTCAAGCGCGAGAAGCGTGCGCGGTGGGTCAACCTGCTCGACCAATCGGTCGGAGAGGTCCTCCACGAGGACGCCATCGACCCCCGCGTCCGGGAGCGGACCACCGTCCCCCGGGCGGACAGCGGCGTGGAGTCCGACGAGCGGGCCCAGGCGGTGTGGCGGGCGATCCAGTCGCTCGACCCCAAGTACCGCACGCCCATCGTCCTTTTCCATTATGAGGAGCTGAGCTACCGGGAGATCGCCGACGCCATGGGGCTCTCGCTGCCGGCCGTCGAGGTCCGTATCCATAGAGCCCGCAAGAAGTTAGGTGAAATTCTGGGGCCGATTCTCGACACCTTGTAGATACCATGGAATCGCACGCAAGAAGACCGGCCGCCCGGAGGTCTAAACTCCTGAAAGGCACGCTATGACGCACGATACCGATCGCGACACCCGACTCACCCGACTGCTCCAGAGCGCCGGGCCGGAGTCCATCCCCACCCTGGAACCGGACCCGTATCTCGCGGCTCGCATCCGTGCAATGAAACGAGACATCGTCGCAGGCCGCCGGGCGCGGCGTCGCTGGCTCCCGGTCTCCCTGGGGACTGCGGCCCTGGCCGTCGCCCTGCTGGTCGGGAGCTACATCGGCTACACCACCGGTACGGCGATGGCGAACGCGCACGCGTCCGAGGCCACGATGGAAACCGCGCAGGCCGAGACCGCGGCGACGCTGTGGGACGCGTTTTCGCAGGCGGGATTCGCGGACGAGCTGGAGTCGCTGGATTCGACCAATAATGGAGACCAGCCATGAAGATGAAAGTGCTGGTCGGCGTGTTGATCGTGTTGATCGCGATGAATCTCGCCGCACTCGGTGCGTTCCTCGCGGTTCAGAAGCAGCACCGCGACGTCTCCGAGTGGCACCGCGGCGACCGGCGCGCCCGTCACGAGCGGCTGATGTCGCAGCTCGGCCCCGAAGAGCGCGAGAAGGTTCGAGCGTCGATGAAGGAATTCCACGAACAGAACGGCGATCTCATGCGCGAGACGCGCCAGCTGGAGGAAGACGCCATCGCGTCGATGCGGAAGGATCCCGTTCCCCGCGCCCACATCGATTCGCTGCTGGAACAGATCTCGGCGAACCGCCTGGAGATTGCGCGCCGCGCCACCGATCAGATGATCTCGCTCGGCGAGACGCTCACCCCCGAGCAGCGCGAGCACCTGATGAACGCCATCGTCCGCATGCGCGGCGGTCGGCGCTCGGGGTCGCACGCGCGGGACGACGACGACTAGATTGTTTGCAAGAACGTAACTCCGCGGGATGTCCAACATCGCGACACTCGCACAGGAGGATGACCCAATGATCGACCGACTCCGACTCCCCATCACCGCCGCGGCAATTGCCCTGGTTGCCTTTGCCGCTGCGGGCTGCAATTCATCCAATGACATCGCGTCCGCCGACACGGCCACGGGCACGGCGAGCTTCGCGACCGTTCCCGAGTTCTCCGCGATCCAGAAGGCGGTCACACTGGACGACGCCGACGCGGCCGTCGTCCAGAAGGCGCTCGCGGACTGGAAGCAGGCCGCGGCAACGAGCGATCGTCCCTTCGGCGCCCGCCGCGCCGGCATGGACTTCGTCGCGGCCGTCGCACCCTCGCTGGACAACGATCAGCTCTCCGATCTGGTCGACTTCCTCGTCGACTACCGGACTCAGAAGATGCAGGCGATGCACAGGAACGTCGCCGGGCGTCATGGCAACGGCAAGGGCAAGGGCATGAACGGCAAGGGCATGAACCGCGGGGACAGGATGCTCGCCTCGCTGGACCTGACCGCCGACCAGCAGAAGGTCGTCGACGCGCTCCACAAGGACATGCGCGACCAGATGCGGGCGATCCATACGTCGGTCCGCGACGGATCCATGACGCGGGACCAGGCCCACGACGCCATGACCGCTCTGCACGAATCCGGGCGTGAGAAGCTCAAGGCGATTCTCACCGAAGACCAGATGGCCAAACTCGACGCCGCGCGCGAGAAGCGAATGAACGACCGACTCGACCGTCGGATCTCCCACATGGAAGATCGTTCCGACACGCACGTGACGTGGTTGTCGACGGTGCTCGGACTGGACGCGTCCCAGACGTCGCAAGTCCGGGACGCCGCCGAAGCCGTGACGGCCAAGAGGAAGGCCGAGCTCGAAGCGGTGAAAGAGGGCACCCTCAGCCGCGACGAGATGCGGAATCAGGCGCGCGAGACCCGCGAGGCGATGACCCGGGCCGTCGAGAACGTGCTCACGCAGGAGCAGTCCGAGCGGCTCGCGATCATTCGCCGGCTTCAACCGCAGGCCCCGCGCGACTTCTAGTCTGTCACGGTCACGCCGGGGGCGTCCCCACACGCCCCCGGCTTTTCGTCTTTCGGAGGCATTGAGTTCATGAAGGCAGCGAATCCGTGGCTCGCGGCGCTACTCGCCGCGGCATTTCTGTTTCTGGTAGCGCCCCGGGGATCCGCGCAGCTCCTGGGCATCGACCTCTCGGGCACGTGGGTCATCAACTACGACCTCTCCGACGATCCGCACGAAGTCATTCAGAAGAAGATGCGCGAGATGCACGCCGGGCGACACGGGTTCGACGGAGGCATGCGGGGCGGCGGCGGTGAGTGGGGCGGCGGCGGCTGGGGCGCCGGCCCCGGCCGGTACAGCCCGCCGGGAGGACGCGGCGGCGAGGACATGCCGCGCCTGCAGCCGATGCACGCGCCGCCGCGGATCGTGATCCTCCAGGACGACCAGAGCATCACCATGATCCCCGAGGGGCGCGACACGCTGCGCATTGTTCCCGACGGCAAGAAGCGGAAGATCAAGACTCCGCTGGGCGAGATGGAAGTCAAGGGCGAGTGGAAGGGCCTCTCGCTCGTTCTCACGACCAAGAGCCCCAACGGTCACCAGATCACGCGGACGTATCGCATCAACGACGACGGCCGTCTGGAAGTGGTGACCACGGTGGAGCTCCCCACCGGCGACAAGGTCGAGATCGCGATGCGCTACGACGACATGACGTCGCCGTAGCGCCCGCGTTCGACTACTTCAATAACGTGATCTTTCGCGTCTTCTCGCCGTCGGCCGTGCGGAGCCGGGCGAAGTAGACCCCGCTCGCCAGGGTCGAGTTGTACGACATCGAATAGCGTCCCGCCCCCCGGTATTCGCCGGCGATCAACGTCGCCACACGGTGTCCCGCCACGTCGAAGATCTCCAACGTGACATTCCCCGCGCGCGCGACTTCGTACTCGATTGTCGTCGCCGGGTTGAACGGATTCGGGTGCACGTCGAGCCCCGTCGTCCACGCATCGCCCGGCGTGTCGCCCACTCCGGTCAGGATCTCCTCGCAGTCGAGACACCCGGTGCGCTGCGCATCGTAGGCGTACATCGGCCACTTCTTGTAGGCGCGCGTCTCGGGAGCGACGCCGACATCGAGGACGGTGAGGAAGTTCACCCCCAGCACGACCACCTCGTTGCGACCGTCGTTGTCGATGTCACCACTCGCGAACGTCTCTTCCACCCCACCCGGAAGATTCCGGGGCCATCCGGTCTCTTCCGTTCCGGAGATGTTCCTGAAGGAGTGTGCGATCCCGGCGGTCGTGCCGAGGTCGACGCTCCCCGCAGACGACGGCGTCGTTTTGTCCAGGATGGGCGGCATGTACTGCGTGCTCGCAAACGTCCTCGGATAACCGCCCTGTTCGGTTCCGGTCGAGAGAAACAGGTGAGCCGCCGCGGTGTTTTTCTCCGCAAACGCGATCTCCGGCTCGTCCGTACTGAGGATGTCGGCCAGCGCAGGAGCCGTGAGCGGACCGGCCGGCGACACGGTGACGGGCCAGCCCGGAAAATCGGTCCCGTCGTAGTTGAACACGTACATCTTGCCGCTCAGCGTCGGCGCCGCGATTTCCAGCGTTCCATCCAGGTCCATGTCCGCGAGCGTGGGGGCGTCGCTGAACGTCTCCCCCGACACAAACCGGAAGTGTTCCGGCGTGGGCAGTCCCAGCCGATTGACGTGCATGTATGGACCCTTGAGGGTCACGATATCGGCGGTGCCGTCGTTGTCGACGTCCCCGATCGCGGCGGGGCGAGTGATCTGGTCGGTAAACGTCCCCCAGTTCGGCGCGACATTCACCCCGTCGTAGCGGAGAACGCGCATCTCGTGCCCGCCGACCGCGACCACATAGCGCGGGTTGGGAGGGCCGAGTGCGCCGATGGACACGAACGTGGGCAGTCCCTCGTCCATGGTAACCGGCCACCCGGGTCGTACGATGCCGTCTGCGTCGAACGCGTAGACGAGTCCGTCGGTCGTCCCGGTGACGATCGTCGGTTCGCCGTTGCCCGTCAGGTCGCCGATGGCAACGGGCGCGTCGTACGGGATCTGGTGACCGATGTTGACCGGCCACCCGGGAACGGGCGTGCCGTCGTGGTTGAGAACGTAGATGTCTCCGAAAACGCTGGCGAACACGATTTCCTTCTCCGGGTCGCCGTCGATCTCCGCGATCGCGGGCGGCGTCTGACCGCCCCCCTGGAGCGCCACCGGGAAGCCGATGTCGGTGTTCGGGTAGCCGGGATCGCGGCGCCACTCGGCGTCGAAGCGAACCACATCGCCGCTGCCGTCGGAGTAGTGCCAGAC
>CAZCQM010000077.1:0-12453 GCA_964500785.1 uncultured bacterium | reverse complement strand
GATGTCGCCTCCCCCGAACGCGATCCCGACTGTCGCCGCGCTCAGCGCCGGCGCGTCGTTGATACCGTCGCCCACGAACACGGTGTCGGCCCGTTCCGTCTCCGCGCGGACCAGCGCGAGTTTCTGCTCGGGCGTCTGTCCCGCGTGAACCTCCCGGATCCCGACCATGTCCGCCAGGTAGCGGACCTCGGATTCGCGGTCGCCCGAGACGAGCATGACGCGCTCGAACTGATGACGGCCTGCCAGATGGTTGATGAACGGCACGCCGTCTTCGCGCGGCACATCGCGAAACGTGCACGTGGCCGCGTATCGATCGTCCACCAGGACGATGCACTCCATGCCGCCGGTATGCTCGGGGAGCATCGCCGTCTGATCCAGTTGCCCGGCGACGAACTTCAACCGGCTCGTGACCTGCACCCGGCGGCCGTCGACGACGCCGCGCAACCCTTCGCCGGGCCGTTCGCTCACCTGTCCCGCTTCGGACAGCGCGAGGCGCGCGTCGCGAGCGCCGTTCAAGATGGCCGCGGCCAGCGGGTGGCGCGAGTACTGTTCGAGACTCGCCACGAGTGCCAGGACCTCGTCGCGCGCGAACCCCTGTGCGGGAACGATGTCGGTCAACTGCGGCTCGCCGTAGGTGAGCGTTCCGGTCTTGTCGAACATCGCCGTCCGGCACCGGCCGATCTTCTCGAGGATGGCGGGGTCCTTGATGATGATACCGCGACGTGCCGCCAGCGAGACCGAGCCGATGACCGCCACCGGGATCGCAATCAGCAGCGGGCACGGCGTCGCCACGACCAGAACGCTCAGGAAACGCACCGCCTCGCCGGTTACGATCCACGCGAGCAACGCGATTCCCACCGCAACCGGGGTGTACACCGCGCCGAGCTGGTCCCCCAATCGCCGCAGCTTCGGACGGCGCTGCTCGGATTCGCGCATCACCTCCATGATCTTGGCGTAGCGCGAATCCACCGCCTGCCTGTCGGCGCGGATGGTCAGGGCGGTCTCCCCGTTGACGGCGCCGGAGAGCACGGCCGCGCCGGGGATCTTGGACATGACATACGGCTCGCCGGTCAGGTACGACTCGTCCATGGCGCCGTGTCCGTCGATGACCGTGCCGTCGACCGGACAGATCTCGTGGGGGAACACGACCAGCGTATCGCCCACGACGACGGCATCGAGCGGGACGTCGTTCATCTTGCCGCCGCTCTTACGGTGAGCCACCGACGGCATGCGCCGCGCCAGCGCCTGCAGCACCGAGGAGGCGCTGCGCACCGCGTATGTTTCCAGTGCCTGCCCCCCCGACAACATCAGAACGACCAGTGTACCCGCCAGGTATTCGTGAAGGATGACCGCCGTCACGATGGAGATGCCGGCGAGAAGGTCGGAGCTGAACTGGCCGCGCAGGAGCCCGCGCGCCAGCACCAGGACCAGGGGGACGCCTCCGAAGATCAACGCAACCACGAGCGGAACGTCGCGCACCGCGATCCCGGCAACGGAACCCTGCACGTCGGTGTCGAAGCGCAGAACCAGGTGCACGAGGATGGCAAGGACGGCGAGGGCCGCGATCAGTCCCTCGCGCGAGCGGAATGCGGAAAACGCACTCTCGGAACGGTTCGTATCGGTCATGGGTGGCACGGGAGCACGGAACGCGACTCGCGCGGCATCGGCGCGTCGCCGTGATCCAGAAAGCGGACGCGAGCATATCCCATCCGACGTAATCCCGCTACAAGCGTTGCGGGCCCCGCCGCACCGCGCTATTCTCCCGGCGTGCGCCTCTTGTTCGTATGCATCGAGAATTCGTGCCGGAGCCAGATGGCCGAGGCCTTCGCCCGCGTTCACGGCGGCCCCGGAGTCGAAGCGGTCAGCGCGGGCTCCCGTCCGTCCGGGGCGGTCAACGCCGGCGCCGTCGCCTCCATGCGGGAAGTGGGTTACGACCTCTCGACGCACGCCTCGAAGGGCCTCGACGCGATTCCGCCGGGTCCCTACGACGTCGTCGTCACCATGGGATGCGGGGACGCGTGCCCCTGGGTGCCCGCCACGCGACGCGAGGACTGGTCGATCCCGGATCCGAAAGGGTTGCCTCCCCGCGAGTTCGCCGCGATCCGCGACGAGATCGAACGCCGCGTCAAGGCACTCCTGGCCGAGGGCTCATAGCCGCGGTGCGGCGACTAGATCCAGCGCCGCACGCGCGCCCGGTACGCATCGTACTCGCTCCCGAACTTCCGCGCGAGCACGGCCTCTTCACCCCGGATGAAGCGCCGGTCGATCAGCATCGCGAACACGGGAACGACGAGGAACGGCGTCAACGAACCGGCCAGCACCGCGAAACCGGTGAGCCCGCACACCATCCCCAGGTAGATCGGGTTGCGCGTGTACCGGTAGGGGCCGTCCACGATCAGCGCCGACGATTCTTGAAACGGCTTGATCGTGGTCCCGGCGCGCCGGAAGCGAAGGGCAAGCCCGACATCCATCAAGAACCCCGCCAGCATGAGACCAACCCCCACATATCGGAACGGCGGCGGAATGATCTGCCGGACAGGCGCCCATCGGTGGAGCGCGATCATCACAATGGCGGCGCCGAGGAAGTAGACCGGTGGATAAACCGGCCTTCGTGCTCCGGACGGTGCGGCCATGAGGGTCCTCTCGTCCGTCGTCTAGCGCTGCCGGATGAACGTCCCGTTGCGCAGCTCGGCGTACGCCTGCTGCAGTTCCTGCGGCGTGTTCATCACGATCGGGCCCTGCCACGCAACCGGCTCCTCGAGGGGATTACCGGAAACCAGCAGGAAGCGGATCCCGGCGTCGCCCGCCTGGACGGTCACTTCGTCACCGGTATCGAAGAGCACCAGCGAGCGGTTTTCCGTCGCGTCGCGCACCTCCCCGCCGTCGGGCTGGACCCGGTCGGTTATCACGGCCTGCGGCGACGACGCGTCGCGGAACGAACCCGACCCTTCGAAGACATAGGCAAACGCATGGCGCGTGGTTTCTACCTTGAGGGTTTT
Source organism: uncultured bacterium (assembly GCA_964500785.1). GTDB lineage: Bacteria > Krumholzibacteriota > Krumholzibacteriia > WVZY01 > JAKEHA01 > JAKEHA01. The sequence continues at coordinate 9,454 of CAZCQM010000077.1, read as the reverse complement.
GCGCTTGCCCGCGGGGATAGATACGTCGAGGTAGCGCGGGTCGGCCGCGATCCCTTCCACGGGGCCCTTCTTCCCGGCGTAGTCTCCGCAGACGATGCGCACCACGGTGCCGTCGTCGTCGACCACTTCGGGAATGTCACGCGACGACACGTCCTGGTAGCGCGGTTCGGTCATCTTGAGCGAGCGCGGCAGGTTCGCCCACAGCTGGAAGCCGTGCATGCGCCCGCGCGGGTCCCCTTCCGGCATCTCCTGATGGAGGATGCCGCTGCCCGCGGTCATCCACTGCACATCGCCCGCGCCGAGCGTGCCGCTGTTTCCCAGGCTGTCGCCGTGACTGACGGTTCCCGCGAGGACGTAGGTGATCGTCTCGATTCCCCGATGCGGGTGCCACGGAAACCCGGCGAGGTAGTCGTCCGGGTTTTCGTTCCTGAAATCGTCGAGCAACAGAAAGGGGTCGAAGTCGTCGGTGGTCCCGAAGCCGAAGGCGCGGCGCAACCTGACGCCGGCTCCTTCGATGGTGGGCTGGGCCTGGACGATTCGCTTCACGGCACGGATGGACATGCTGGCTCCTCCCGCGGCCGCGGGTTGCGGCCGCCGTTACGACGACCAATTTATGGGAAAAGCTCCCGCCGCGCCAGAGGCCGCACGCGGTGTCACCCTGCGGCCCGGTGGCCGCACCACGTCTTCTTCACGCGTCCAGCTCGCGCAAACGCCGACTCAGAAATCGCTTCTCCGGTTCCTGCCGGGCGAGATCGAGTGCCCGCCGGTAGGACGCACGCGCTTCTTCCGTTCGCCCCAGCCGCCGACACAGGTCCGCTCGCGCGGCGTGCGCCAGATGGTAGTCGGCCAGATCGCCGCGGGCCAGGATGGCGTCGATAGCGGTCAGCCCCGTCGCGGGCCCGTCGCGCATCGCGAGCGCCGCGGCCCGGTTCAGCTCGACCACCGGCGACGGGTCCGCGCGCATGAGCACATCGTAGAGACCGGCGATCTCGTTCCAATCCGTGTCCGACGCGCTCGGGGCATCGGCGTGCACCGCGGCGATCGCGGCCTGCAGCACATACGGGCCGAAGCGTCGCGACGTGAGCGCGCGCGTCACCAGGGCCGACCCTTCCGCGATCTGATCACGGTTCCACAGCGACCGGTCCTGGTCGTCCAGCAGGACGAGCTCCCCGTCGGGCGAGGTGCGCGCGGCGCGGCGCGACTCGTGCAGGAGCATCAGGGCGAGCAACCCGATCGCTTCGGGTTCCGGAAGCAGCTCCACGAGCAGGCGTCCCAGCCGGATCGCCTCGCCGGAGAGATCGTGTCGCGTGACCGAATCGCCCGACGATGCGTAGTACCCCTCGTTGAAAACCAGGTAGATCACGTGCAGTACCGCGTCGAGGCGTCCGGGCAACTCGTCGCGCGTCGGTACGTGATAGGGGATGCGCGCATCGCGGATCTTGGATTTGGCGCGCACGATGCGCTGCGCGACGGTGGGCGGCGTGGTCAGGAAGGCGTGCGCGATCTCCTCGGTCGTAAGACCGCACACTTCACGAAGTGTGAGTGCGATACGGGCGTCGGGCCGGAGGGCCGGGTGGCAGCAGGTGAAGACGAGGCGAAGGCGATCGTCTTCGACATCTTCGTCATCGCGGGCCGCCGCGTCCCGGGCCTCCACCTCCAGGCGCTCGGCGATGTCAGCGGCGGAGGCGTCGAACCGCGCGCGGCGGCGCATCGCGTCGATCGCCTTGAAGCGGCCCGCGGACACGAGCCACGCGCGCGGATTCGACGGCACCCCGTCGCGCAGCCACTGCTCCATCGCGGCGACGAACGCGTCATGCAGCGCCTCTTCGGCGATGTCGAAGTCGCCGAGGAGGCGGATCAGCGTGGCGAGGACGCGGCGTGACTCGGACCGGTAGACGGCGTCCACCGTCTCGCGCATCCGCGTCGCCGCGTCCCCACTCACGCTCGCTCCCGGTTACTCCCGCTCGAAGACCATGATCGGGCGCACTTCGATGCTCCCGTGACGGGCGGACGGAATCTTCGACGCCACCTGGATGGCGTCGTTGAGATCCCGGGCTTCGATCATGTAGTAGCCCCCGAGCTGTTCCTTGGTCTCGGCGAACGGGCCGTCGGTGGTGGACACCTTGCCGTTGCGGACGCGGACCGTCGTCGCGGTCTGAACCGGCTGGAGCGCATCCCCGGCCACGTAGTGGCCGCTCTTCTGAATGCCGTCTCCGAACGCCCAGTACTCGTTCATGATCTTGTCCATCTCGGTCTTGTTCATCCCGCTGATGATCTTCTCGTCCTCGTAGATCAGACACAGGTATTTCATGAGTTCCTCCTGTTTGAGGGGGTGCGAATGACTGACACCCATGGTCGACCGGAACGGCCGGAAATCGACAACAACCCCGGGAAATTCGCCGGAAATACCGCTCCCCGCCCACCGATCCGGCTCGAAACCGCTTGTGGCCCTTCGAGATGCACTATTCGCTGAGCGCAGCCGGGATCGGGTGATCCGGCCCCGGGAGGTCGTTGGTGATGGCGGCGATCCACCATCTCCCGTCCTTGCGGATCAACTCGATGCTGTCGACGCCCTGCGAAGGCGGGCGCGGCGAATCGGCCAGGGACGCTTCGTAGAGAACCAGCACGTGCGCGATGTCCCGGAACACCAGCGGCGCCGTGCGAACGATCTTCTCCGAGAAGCCCCGCTCCGAGGCCCGGGCACGCTCGTCCCACGCCACGAAGTCGTCGATCCATCCCTGCAGGGAGAACACGGTCAGGGTCTCCTTCGACTCGCGGAGGACGACGACGGCCTCGGGGATGAACAGGTTTCGCACCTGCTCCCAGTCGGTTGTCTCTCCCTTGTCGATGGTGACGAGGCGATACAGCTCGTTGACTACGGACTCGGCCGTCTGGAACGGGGGGCTCGCCGACTCCGCGGCCGGGCACGCAGATGCCAGGAGCACAATGAGCACGGAACTGAAAACAAGAACATGCAGGTGTTTCATGCCGGAGACTATACCAGAATCGGCGAGTGGCATGGATCCCGGGATATGCCCGTCACTGACCCGTGCTGGCCATGAACGCCTGGAACCGCGGGTCGCCTCGAAGCGGATCGAGATCGGGGTCGTTCTCCAGCCACTGTCTGGATACCACGAGCAACGCCACCGCCGTCTTCAGGCATTTCAGCGCCTCGTCCACCCGCCCGAGCCTCGCGTACACGCACGCCGCATTGTACGCGATGATCGGCGCCTCGCTGTCCACCGCCATCGCGCGGGCGATCCACCGTTCGGCGCGTTCGGGCTCGCCCATCTCGGCCAGGACGGCCGCGCCCATGGTCCATGCACGCGTGTCGTCGGGGTGCGATCGCACGCGACGCTTGGCCGCTTCGATGCACTCGAAATCGGCGCTTCGCGCCCGGGCCTCGTCACCCATGCGCCGGTAGCACATGCCCAGGAGATACCACGAGTCGAATGCCTCGGGCACGATGGCGCACGCTTCGCGGAAGTCCGCCGCGGCTTCCTCCATCCGTCCCTGCGCAAAACGGAGTCTTCCCGAGTTGTAGTGGGGATCGTATAGCTGCGGATCGATCTCGATGGCTCTGCGCAGGTGAAATTCGGCCTGATCGAACTCGTTGCGCAGGAACAAGGCCAGCCCCCGGGAGGCGTGCGCATCCGAGAGATCCGGATCGAGCTGCAACGCGCGTTCGCTGGCCCGGTCGGCGGCATCCAGGGAATCGTCGCCGCTCGCAAAGAACAGACGCAGAAACGAGTGACAATCCGCGATGCCGGCATAGGCGCGTGCATACTCGGGATTGAGGTCGATCGCGCGCGTGAAGGTCTGGAGCGCGACCTCGAAGGCCTTGCGGCGATGTTGATAGATGAACTGGCGCCCCTGCAGGTAGAGCTGATACGCCTCTGCGTCGAGCGTATCGGGCTTCTTTCCGGAGCGTGATCGCCGCGGATCCAGCGTGATCTCGAGCGCTCCCGCGATCTGCTCCGCGATTTCGTCTTCGACGGCAAAGAGATCCTTGATCTCACGATCGTAGCGTTCGTACCAGAGCCGGTAGCCGTCCCGGACGCTGATCAGCTGGGTCGAGATGCGCACGCGGTCCCCCACGCGGCGCACGCTTCCCTCCAGAATGGCGTCGACACCCAGATGCGACCCGATCTCCCGGATATCCGCCGGACGATGCTTGAACTGAAACGCCGACGTCCGCGATGCCACGTGCAGGTCCGGGATGCGACTGAGCGCGCGCAGGATCTCCTCCGCGATGCCGTCGCACAGGAACCCCTGGTCCTTCGCGGCCGTCATGTCTTCGAAGGGGAGCACCGCGATGGACGATCGCGCCGTGGCCGCGGGAAAGCGGCGGGTGATGGCGCCCGAGTCGAGCCCCACCTGGGCTTCGACGAGATCCTGGATCATGTCGTCGATCCGCTCGTAACGCGCGCGCATGGATTTGGCGAGCGCCTTGTTGACGATGCGATCGATCGGCGCCGGTACCGAGGGCTGGATGCGTGACGGCAGCGGGGGCTCGTCGTTCAACACCGACGCGATCACGCTCGCAATGGTGTCGCCCCGGAACGGCGCCTTGCCCGTCGCCATCTCGTAGAGGACCGCGCCGAGCGACCAGATGTCGGAGCGCTGATCGACGGGCTCTCCCCGCAGCTGCTCCGGCGACATGTAGGCCGGCGTGCCGATGATCGACCCCGGGTCGGTGATGGGCGCGTTCGACATCAATCTCGCCACACCGAAGTCGAGGATCTTGACCGTATCGCCGCGGGCGATCATGAGGTTGGCGGGCTTGATATCCCGGTGGACGATGAGTTCGTCGTGCGCCGCGTAGAGGCCGCGACCCGCCTGGAGTGCGAGCGAAACGGCGCGCCCGGCATCCAGGGCGCCGCGCGCGATCATGCGGTCGAGCGTCTCGCCTTCGTAGTACGCCATGACCAGAAAGACGTCGCCGTTGGAGGTCTCATCGACTTCGAAGATGGTGCAGATGTTCGGGTGGTCCAGCAGAGACGCGGATTTCGCCTCCTGAAGCAGCCGCTGCCGCAGCGATGCGTCGCCGATCTGCCGGACGAACTTGATCGCGATGCGTCTTCCGAGCCGCAGGTCGGTGGCGCGGTACACCTCTCCCATTCCTCCCGAGCCCAGAAACGCCTCGATCTGGTAGTGGGAGATGGTCTGTCCCGCCCGGTCTGCCGTACGCATGGATGCTACCTCCTGAAGCGGCCACGGCAACGGTTCTTCTATCTCTACGAATATCGCCAGAAAACGTTCGCCGGCATAGGGGTTTTCGTTCGGACCCGTACCGAACGTGCCAAGCGACCGCCGGTTGCAAAAGGCCCCGCGACGAGGGCCCGTCGTCAGTCGGCGCCGGTCTCCTGCAGGAGCGCCTCGTAGACCTTCAGGTCGTCCGGCGAAAAGCAGCAGAACACGACCTCTTCGGGGAGTGCCAGGGGCTGGATGGCGTCCCGGACGGTGGTGACCGCGACGCGCGCCGCGAGTTCGATCGGGTATCCGTAGGCGCCGGTGCTGATGGACGGGAAGGCGATGCTCCGGAGCTTCCGGTCCGACGCGAGGGCGATGCTGGTCCGGTAGCACGACGCCAGGAGGTCGCCTTCGCCGCGCGACCCGCCGTGCCACACGGGACCCACAGCGTGGATGACGAAGCGCGCGGGCAGGTTGTAGCCCTCGGTAATCTTCGCGTCGCCCGTCCGGCATCCGCCGAGTGTCCGGCACGCTGCCAGCAACCCGGGTCCGGCGGCGCGGTGGATGGCGCCGTCGACACCGCCGCCGCCGAGGAGACTCGTGTTGGCGGCATTGACGATGGCGTCGACGGAGAGCGTGACGATGTTGGCCCGGATCGCACGCAATCGGTGCGCGGCTCCCTCTGCTGGCTGATTCATCCCAACCTCCTTCGGGTCTTGTGAGTATAACGCCTGGGGAATTTTCCCATTGACGTGACTAATTAGTCACGTTATAATCTGGTCACGTATTGATCAACCGCCGGCGCCGCCCGGGTGGTCCGGGTTGACGGCGGGACAAACCTGGAGGAATCACGATGAAACAGGCCGCATTGGACGACTACACCATCAACGTCGATCAAACCATCGAGATCAAGGCCGCCCCCGGCGACGTCTTCGAGGCCCTTCTCGCCAACCTGTGCGAGATCCCGGGCGAAGAGGGCAAGCCCCCCGTCAAGCTGAACATCGAGCGCTGGCCGGGGGGGCGCTGGTTCCGCGACCTCGACGGCGGCCAGGGCCACCTGTGGGGATTCGTGCAGTCGATCAAGCCGCCGACGCTGCTCGAGTTCTTCGGGCCCATGTTCATGTCCTACCCGGTCGCGAGCCACCTGATCTGCCGGCTCTCACCCATCACCGGGGGCACGAAGCTCGTGTTCCAGAACCACATCTTCGGTCCGGTGCCACCCGAGATACGGGAAGGACTTGATGGGGGCTGGGGGCAGATGCTGGCGAAGGTGAAGCAGGATGCAGAGCGCTAGGCCCGTCCGCTTGCCGCTTGCCCGCGTGCACGAGGCACCGTGATCGACGACCTCGATGCGGTGTGGAAGGCGCTGTCGGACCCGACGCGCCGGTCGATCCTCGACCTCTTGCGCAAGGGTCCGTGCATGACGAGCGACATCGTCAAGCACTTCCCCGAGTTGTCGCGGTTCGGCGTCATGAAGCACCTCACCGTGCTTCGTGACGCCGGGCTCGTGCAGAGCCGCTGGGAGGGGCGCAAGAACATCAACAGTCTCAACGCCGTGCCGATCCGGATGATCTACGAGCGCTGGGTGAGCGGCTACCAGGACCTGTGGGCGAGCAAGCTGACCTCGCTCAAGAGGTCGCTGGAGAACGCGCCGGCGAAGAAGCCGAAGGCGAAGCGCTAAACGCAGACCAGACAGTCGAAGATACGGACGCGTTCCTCTTTGCCGGGCGCAATGATCGTCTGGACGTCGATATGCAGCAACGGGGGCCCGCCCCGGTTGATGTTGTACGCACGGACCGTGTACTCCCCGGCGGGGACGTAGAACTTCGCGTAGCCCGCCTCGTTGGTCGTGCGCTCCACTCCCAGTTCGACGATCTCGATGCGCTTGTCGGGAATGCCCTGGCCGTCGAAGTAGACCTGGACCACGAGCAGTCCCTTGCCCATCCACTCGTCCGACGAATTCGAGGTGTCTCCGGGCCGGACGGGGGAGTCGCTGGACGAACATGCGGCCATGATGAGGAGCCCGGCCGCGATGCACAGGAATCGTGCGGCGTGTCGTTTCATGATCAACCTCCGTTTCCGGGTCTCACGGCCCTGAAGAAACGGCAGAAATGACGGGGCTTTGCGGACACAGGAATTGTAACCCGGATGGAGGCCCGGCGCAACCGCGAGTCGTGCCGCGGCGTCGCGACGCGATCTAGCGGATCAGGCGGGTCGTGGAGTCCATGGGCACGACGGCGCCCTGGGTGATGGCCTCGTGGGTCTTGCGGAGATTCTCGCCGAGGAGCGCGAAGAGCAGGCCGTTGCCCGCGATCCAGATGATGGCGCTCACGATCGGGACCAGGCTCTCATAGGTCGTGCGGGTACCGCCGAAAACCCCCTTCACGTGCTCCCAGGTCGAGAGCGGTGGGAACCACGTGCGCAGGAGGGGCTGGACCACGAGGAGCACGAATGCGTTGTAGGCGAGCGTGCCGATCAGGAGCTTCACCGAGCAGTTCAGCCAGGGCCACAGCAGCCGCCGGGTCTTGAGCGCGCGCCAGGCCTCGCGGGGGTGCTGGAGCATGGCCGCCACCCGGGGCATGGCCCGCAGGCCGGCCGAAACCGCGGCGAGGACCGCGGCCGAGGTCCGGATCAGACGCTTTCTTGCGACGGGGAGTGCTTCCAAATGCCCACCTGGCGGACCCGGGTGCGGCGGCGTGAGTTCCCTGTCGATTCCCGTCGGGGCGCACGACGCCGGCTGCGTTCTCGGTGGTCCGGCCTTCACGGGACCTGAGCAACCTCCGGGCCGGTTGCCGGCGCGGCTTCACCACACGGTCATCGACATGGTGTCGATCACCAGGAACCCCACGACGGCGAATACGGAGAGGGCGACGATGCCGATGGCGAACGACTTTCCGTGGCCGGCCGTCTTGATGGGGCGAATCGAATCGACATTATCCGTGGGGATGCTCAGGTCCTGGCCGTTCTCGTGCACGACGATGGTATCGGGCGTGATGGTGAAGTGCGAGAGCACGAAGACCTGCCCGTCCTTCGTCCTCAATTCGTAGCTGGGTTCGTCACTCGGCTCGAGCTTGCTGTAATCGGAGCGGGGAATGGCGGCGGATCCCGCGCACGCTACGATGAAGAAGAGCGGCAGCATGAACAGTGCACGAAGCCCGGCGGTGGCTCGCCAGCCCGGTCGCTGGCCTTCTTGTATTCCGCCGAGGTGATCGTGGATCATCGCTTCCTCCAGTCGGATCGGGTCCACCGCGCTCCCATTAGTGAGACGGACCCGGCACGGCCACCTCTAGAATACCGCACAACAGGGTTTCCGGGAACTCCCTGCCCGGACGGTCGCCGGTTGGTCGCCCGTGCGAACGCTACCCGTTTATGGTCCGCATGCCGGCCTCGTGATATCGAGGACCGGCCGTCGCGCCGCTCGGTGCGGCCTCGGCGATCCGCCGCAGGTCCTCCGGCGACAACTCGACGTCCATGGCGCCGACGTCCTCCTCGAGGTAGCTGCGGTGCTTCGTCCCCGGAATCGGCACGATGTCCTTTCCCTGCGCGAGCAGCCAGGCGACGGCGAGCTGCGAGGGCGTGCAGTGCTTCTCGTCCGCAATCTCCTTCACCCGATCGGCGAGCCGCCGGTTCTTCTGGAAGTTCTCGCCCTGGAAGCGGGGGTGGTTGCGGCGGTAGTCGCCCTGGGGAATGTCCTCCGGGCTCTTGAAGCGCCCGGACAGGAACCCGCGCCCCAGCGGACTGTAGGCCACGAAGCCGATGCCCAGCTCGCGGCACGTGGCAAGGATCTCGTCCTCCGGCTCGCGGCTCCAGAGCGAGTACTCGGTCTGCAGTGCGGAGATCGGATGCGTCTGATGGGCGCGGCGAATGGTCGCGGGTGCGGCCTCCGACAGCCCGAGATAGCGCACCTTCCCCTGCTCGACCAGCTCCGCCATCGCGCCGACGGTTTCCTCGATGGGGACGGTGCGATCGACGCGGTGCTGGTAATAGAGATCGATTTGATCGACGCCCAGTCTCTTGAGCGATGCGTCGCACGAGGCTCTCACGTACTCCGGCCGTCCGTTCACGCCGAGGAACTCGCCCTTCGATCCTCGGACGTTGCCGAACTTCGTGGCCAGCACGACCCGGTCGCGCCGGTTCTTGATCGCGCGGCCGACCAGTTCTTCGTTCTTGAACGGACCGTACATGTCCGCGGTGTCCAGGAACGTGACGCCCAGCTCGAGCGCCCGGTGGATGGTCGCGATGGATTCCCTGTCGTCGGTCT
>CAZCQM010000076.1:5057-12464 GCA_964500785.1 uncultured bacterium | reverse complement strand
GCCGTTCCAGCTGATCACCACCTTCAATGAGTGGGGCGAGGGAACCAGCGTCGAAGCGCGCGCGCGCTGGACGCGAAGCGGCGATCCCGATGCGCCGCTCCAGTTGAGCTCGTCGATCGTCGGAAGCGTGTTGAGCGAGCGCGACTCGGTCCTGGTCGCGAATCCGCTGGAGGATCCGCGCTTCGGTGGTCAGCAGAGCATCATGGCGTTGAGCCTGCGCTCGGCGATGGCCGCGCCGCTGTTCGACAACCAGCGCGTGCGCGGCATCCTCTACGTCGACACCACCGATCCCAAGGTCCGGTATTCACAGGCCGACCTCGAGGTGCTCACCGCCACGTCCAACGCGGTGGCGGTCAAGCTCCGGAACCTGAGTCTCGAGGAGGAGATTCACGCCGCCGCACTGATCCAGCACGCAATGATCCCCACCGACGTGCACGTTCCGGATGGATACGACATCGATGCGCACCAGGTCATGTGCCGCGCGGTCGGCGGAGATCTCTACTTCGTCGGTCCGCGCCCCAACGGACGGGTCCTGATCGCGCTCGGCGACGTCACGGGCAAGGGGATGCCCGCGGCCCTCGCGATGAGCGCCACGACGGTTTCCCTGGGCATCCTGGCCGACATCGACAGCGACATCGAAACGCTCGCGGAACGGCTGCACCGCCAGCTGTTCCGAAGCCTCACCACCGAACAGTTCGTGACGCTCTTTCTGGGAGAACTCGATCCCGCGACCGGAGCGCTGCGCTACGTCAACGCCGGGCACGAGCCGGTGATCATCGTGCGGTCCAGGGGGACCATCGACCTGCTCGAGTCGACCACGTTGCCCATGGCGATGATCGAGGAGATCCCGCTGGTGGCCGCGGAGTCGCGGCTGGAAGCGGGCGACGTCATGGCGATCTACAGCGACGGACTCCCGGAGGCCACGACCAACGCCGAGCGCTTCCTGGGGCTGGAGCCGCTGAAGAAAGAACTCGTCGATCGACGGGCCGAAGGGCTCAGCTCCATCCGCGCGGGCATCGTCGGGATCATCGAGGCCTTCCTTGCCGGCGGTCCCGCCTCCGACGACATCACCCTGGTCATGCTTCGCCGCAAGTCCCCGGCCGCCTGACCGCCCGTGCGGCCCGCTCGGCGCTAGAACCAGAAGCGGGCGCCGATGGCTCCCTCGAGATCGAAGTCCGTGTCGGGGGCGACGTCGAGAATCGGCACGATTTCCCCGAAAATGTCGAATGGGTAGTCCCGGAAGATGTAGTCCAACCCGACCGGGAAACGGATGCCGACCGTGTCGTCGGCGTGGTCGACCAGGATGATCCGACCGCCGACGCCGAAGAAGAGTGGAAACTCGTCACCTGTGTCGATCTTGATCAGCCCGAAACGATGGAAGAGGTAGTCACCCTGAAAGTGAAATTCGTTGTTTCCGGACAGTGACCACGCCGCGCCGAACTCGAGCGCCTGCTCCTGGGCCAGCCAGAACTTCATGTCGATCCCCGTCGGCTCGCCGAGGATGAACCCCAGGCCCACGTTCTTGTCCGCCGCCGCCGGGCCGGCCATTGCAAGCACCAGGACGGATAGAATAGCGAAAGCAAACTTGCGCATCATTTCGTCTCCTCGGTTGGTTTTTGAGCCCCCGTTTCTTGTATATTACGGCTCGGGGCGCATGTGGGAGCCAGTGTCCCCTTATAATACGCACGCTCCGCGACGGGCAACAATTTATACGGTTCCGCCGTCCCCGAAGGGACGGAAACAGGTTTCGGAGGAATAGTTTATGTTCTTTGACCCCCTGTACTGGCTGATCATCGGTATCGGCATGCTGCTCAGCATCTGGGCCAGCATGAAGACCAAGGGAACATTCCAGAAATTCAGTCAATTTACGACGCGGTCGCGTATGACCGGTGCCGACGTGGCGCGGGCCATCCTGCGGGACGCAAATATCAATGATGTACGAATAGAGCCCATTCGCGGAACGCTTACCGACCACTACGACCCGCGCACGAAGACGCTGCGGCTGAGCGAAGGCGTCTACGGCAGCACGAGCATGTCGGCCGCCGGGGTGGCGGCACACGAGGTCGGCCACGCCATTCAGCACGCGCAGGGCTATGCACCGCTCAAGTTCCGCTCCGCCTGGGTGCCGGTGGCCCAGCTGGGTGGGGGTATCTCGATTTTCATTCTGATCATGGCGGCGTTTCTGGGCGGGGCCGCCACGGTGGCGGGACACACGGCGGCCCTCGTCGGCGTCCTCCTGTTCGCCACGACGACCGTGTTCACCCTGGTCACGCTTCCGGTGGAATTCGACGCCTCCCGCCGCGCGCTGGCGACGCTCCGGCGCGGCTCCTACCTGACGCCCGACGAGCTCTCGGGGGCGAAGAAGGTCCTGGACGCCGCCGCCCTGACCTACGTCGCCGCGTTCGTCACGTCGGCGCTGACGTTGCTCTACTGGGCGATGCGCCTCGGGCTGCTCGGTGGGCGCCGCGACTGACGTCGTTTGCGCGGCCGAATCCGGCAACTGATGAGTTTCGATATCCCGGCGAGCGTGGTATGATCCGGGGGCCCCTCCACAAGCATGCGCTCGCATTTTTTCTGGGTCGTGTGGGTCGTCCTCGTCGTCGTGCCCGCGTGTTCCGATCTCGGTGATCCACCCCGGTCGGTGTGTGATCTTCCTACCAATCGCATCGATTACGGGTCGGTCGAGGTCGGTTTCTTTGCCGATCGCACCCTCTCCATCCGCAACGACGGCAACGCCCCGTTGACCGGGACCGTCTCGCTATCCGGCCCGCACTACGCGCTCCTGGAAGGCGACGGCCCCTTCGTCGTCGAGCCGGAGGAACAGCTGCAGATCGTCGTCCGCTTCGCGCCGGCCGATACCGGCTCCCACCGCGCCGAGCTCGAGCTCGGAGACGGGTGTCCGCCGGTCTCACTGGAAGGGATCGGCGGGTACCCGAGCGCCGGGCCGCGCTGCGTCGTGGACCCGGCCGCCCTCGACTTCGGCGAAGTGGCGCCCGGCGAGACGGTTGACCGTTCGTTCGAGATCCGCAACGTGGGCCTCGTCGCGTTCCCCGTGGACATCGCGGCCCCGTGTGCCGGAGACTTCGACGTGATCAGTGGCGGTGGAAGCTATGTGCTGGCGGCCGGGGATACCTTGCGCGCCACCGTGCGTTTCGCGCCCGCGGCCGCGGGAGACTATGCATGCGACCTGACGACTGGGACGGACTGCGCCTCCATGACGTGCACCGGCGTCGCCACGGCTCCCGTAACCGTCTCCTTCGCGACCGATGTGCAGCCCATCTTCAACACGCGATGCATCCTGTGTCACGATCAGACACCCGAGGGCGGTCTCAATCTGATGACCTCCGCCAGCTACCGGAACCTGGTCGGAGTGGTAAGCCGTGGTTACGCGCCGGCACTGCGCGTGTCGCCCGGAAACCCGGGCGCCTCGGTTCTCTACGGGAAGGTCACGGGCTCGGGGCAGTACGGGCAGCGCATGCCGCCTCCGGGCAACCCGCAGGTCCCGCTCGCGGAGACGGAGACCATTCGTACATGGATCCTGGAAGGAGCGCTGAACAACTGATGCACGACGCAGGACGGCTTGGTGCCGTGACGGCGGCGACCGCGATGGCCTTCGCCCTGGTGGTGTCCGTTACCGGCATCGCCCGCGCGGTGCCGCGCTACTCGGCGCGCTATGAGCAGAAGTGTGCGCTCTGTCACGTCAACCCCAGTGGCGGGGGGATGCGCAACCTCTACGCCAGCCAGTACATCGTGCCGGAAGAGATGGCGTGGTCCAAACCGGAGAAGAGTGTCCTCGAGGGCATCGACCCCCAGATCGCAAAGAACATCATCGTCGGCACGGACTTTCGCATGATCCACGCCGCCTCTGACGACGATGCCCGCTTCATCAACTTCTTCGAGATGCAGGGCGACATCTATGTCGACTTTCAGATGGGCGACGCACTGTCTCTCTACTACGACCGCGGCATCTCAACGAGCGATGAGCTGTTCGGGTTGTGGCAGGGACTTCCGCTCACTGGTTACGTGAAGGCGGGACGCTTCGTCCCGGCCTACGGGTGGAAGTTCGATGACCACACGATGTTCGTACGCGACGATCTCGGTTTTGCGCCGCCGTCCAACTCCGACGTAGGGATCGAGTTCGGCATCTCGCCTCAACGGCTCGACATGCAGGTAGCGGTGCTCAACGGGAATTTCGGGAGCACGCTCGACAACGACCAGAAGCTCGCCGCCATGCTTACGGCGATCTATCGGGGCCGCACCGGACCCTTCGGATGGGCGGGTGGTGTGGAGGGCTACTGGCGCGACGGGCCGACCGAGAACTACGGCACGGGGGGAACCTACGGGTACCTGACACTCGGCGGCCTCGCGTGGGTGGGGCAGGTCGACTGGATCCGCACCGCCCCGGAGGGCGGGGGACACACGACCGGCCTGGTGACGTCGAACGAGGTGTCGTACCTTGTGCACAGGGGTTTCGAGATCCTCGGGACCTACGACTTCTATGACCCGGACTGGAACAGCCAGACCGGCGCGAAGACGCGGTGGGGCGGAGGTGTGTCGGCGTTGCCGGTCCCGTTCCTCGCCGTGCAGGCGTTGTTCCGCTCCACGACATACGACGACGGCATCGACCTGACCGGGACCGATTTCTGGGAAACCGTGGTGCAACTGCACCTGTTGTATTGAGAGGCCGCATGCGACGCATCCTCATCGTTCTGCTTCTGCTGGCCACCGCATCGGTTGCGCGCGCGGCGGAGTTCGTCGTGTCGCCGGGGCCGCCGAACAAGATCGTATTCGTGTCGAAGGCGATGACCGAGACCTTCGACGGCAAGACCGACCGTGTCTCGGGCTCAATCGTTATTCCCGACGGCGGCGTCGGGGACAGCGTGACGGTCCGGATCGAGGTGGATCTCACCAGCCTCGATACCGGCATCGGGAAGCGCAACCAGCACATGCGCGAGAATCACCTGGAGACGGACAGCTATCCGACCGCGGTCTTCGAGGGCGCGACCGTCTTCGGTCCGGCGGGGGTCGCGCTCACCGCGGGGCAGACGGTCTCGTTCGACGTCGAGGGGACGTTCACGCTGCACGGCGTCTCGCGGCGGCTGCGTCTCCCGGTGACCGTCACACCGCGCGACGCGCAATCGCTCGAGTTTGACGCCGCCTTTCCCGTCCGCCTGGCCGACTTCGACATCCCGCGCCCGAAATTCCTCTTCCTCAAGCTGGGCGAGGTGCAGGACGTCACCGTCCACGGGCTCGCGACCGCATCGCCCTAGCGCGTCCGCGACCGGTACACAACGAAGTCGCAGCCGCCGAACGAGTAGTCGCCCGTGTGCTCCCACCCGGGTGTCTCATCGACGGCCCGCCTCCACACCGGATTGTGATAGACCAGCCACACGGTCCGCGGGTGTTCGACCAGCGATTTCTGCAGCGCGGCGATCGCGGCGCGCAGCACCATCTCGCCGAACGGATTGAAGAAGTAGACTACGGTCTCGTCGCCGGTGAACACGTAGTCGACGACGTCGGCCGCGAGCACGCGGCTCTCGAAGCGGGAGGGGCCGCCGCGCGCGCGCAGGATGTCGAGGTTGCGGCGCGCGATGTCGCACAGCGCGGGCGAATAGTCGACGCCGACCACCTTCGGGAATCCCGCCATCGCGGCGAGCAGCAGAGTGCGACCCTTGCCGCACCCGAGGTCGACGAAGGTGCCCGTCGCCGGGATCGCGGCCGCTCGCAGCAGGCGCCGGAAGGGCTGTGCGCGGGTGGGCTCGTAACGGATGCCGCCGGCGAGATTCGGGCTCTCGACGTCCCGCTGGTCACGGGTCTCGACGACGCCGGCCGTGTCGGTGCCGAAGCGCGCGTCGAAACGGGCGTCGGCGATTTTGCTCGTCGCGATCGAGACCCGCCGGCGAAGCGCGCGCAGAACGTGGCGCCACCCGCGGGTGCGGAGGACCCGGACCACCCGGCCCGGCAGGGACGTATCCGGCGGCGCAGTCTGCTTGCTGTCGATATCGGGCAACGAGATACCCCCGCGTGAACAACGCCGTTGACTTCGGGGCGGCCGTGACGCATGCTATCAACGTCGTCGCCCCGGACTATACGCGGCCACACCCTGCCTGGACAACGATCTCAAGGAGCCGTTCCGTCCCACTCTGCTATCGATTCCGGTTTTCACGCCGGACACGTCCGAACCGAGACCTCTAACCGCGGGTGGTTCTTTGCGCCTACTCACCGGCAGCGATCGTGTGCGCTCGCGCTATGCCGAGCTTCTGAAGTCCTGCACCACGGCGTCGGTCTACCAGACGCCGGAATGGCTGCGGGTCTGGGAGGATCTGGGCGCCGATCTCGCCTTCGTCGAAGCCGACGCGGACACCATGGTGCCCTTTGTGTGCAAGGGACGGGGCGCGCTGCGCCGCGCATACTCGCTTCCGTTCGACACGTACGGCGGGCCGGTGACGTCGCGGCCCAACGGGCCGGTGTCGTTCGAAGATGCCGTCAGGCCGCTCGGCATCGACTCGGTGCGTGTCGCCGACTTCGCCGCGGGCATGCGATCGTCGAACGGCGCGCTGCGCGAAGTTCGTTCGCACATCGTCGGCCTGACCGGCGGATACGACGTGGCGGCCGCGCGATACACCGAAGCGAACCTCCGGCTCGTGCGGCAGGCGGGCGAGCGCGGTGTGCGCGTGACAGAGAGCAACGACGCCGCGGGAGTTCGTGAGTTCCACCGCCTCCACGTGAAGACCGTGGCCCGCTACGGAGCCCGGCCGCTGCCGCGCGCGTTCTTCGACGCCGTCCTGGCGCGCCTCGCGCCGGCCGACCTGGCCACGTTCTACCTGGCCCACCACGACGGACGCGCGATCGCGGGCAACCTGGTGCTGCGCTATCGCGAGCACGCCTGCGACTGGATGTGGGTGTACGACGAGCGCTTCCTCGACCTGCGCCCCACCAACCTCATGATCGACCGTGCCATCCGCGACGAAGCGGCGCGCGGTTCCCGCCGCCTGAACCTGGGTGCGAGCCCCAACGAACGGCTGGGGAGTGTCCGCTTCAAGCAGAGCTTCGGAGCGACTCCGTTCACCTACGCGGTCTACGCCCACACGGGACGCCTGGTCGCTGCCGCGCGCACCATCCGGGCGCGCATGACGCGTGCCGGAGCGCGCATCCGCGTCCCCGCGCCGTCGTAGAAGCGCGCTGTTCCTTCGATCTAGAACAGCCGCAGCGAATGCGTCGGGTAGTGGTACTGCAGGATCGCCAGCACGAGGAACACATCCACGATCAGATGCACGATCAGCACGTACAGCAGTACTCGTGACTTCTCGTACATCACCCCCTGCGTCAGCGCGAACAGATACACAATCCACGTACCGTGGCCGGTGAAGGCCATCTTGTGGAGCACGGAGGTGTAGATCACGGCCT
>CAZCQM010000076.1:0-5047 GCA_964500785.1 uncultured bacterium | reverse complement strand
GCGATGCGCGCCGGGAAGACGCCCCGAAAGAGGACGTACACCGTGTTGATGAAGAACAGCTCGTCCCAGATCCCCACGCAGTTGATACCGACGACGAGCCTGTGGACGGCGTCGGGGTCGTAGACCGGCGGGAGCGGCCAGTGCGTGGGAAGCTCCGGGTTCAGATGGAAGAAGTAGACCTGGATCACGGCCCACGCGAGCGGAACCGCGACGAGCGTGTAGATCAGATCCCGCCACGAAAACTGCGGGGGCCACAGGCGCCACGCGATCCACTCCGGCGTCTTCAGGCGCATGAACACGAACGGCCCGAGGATGGCGAGCAGGAAGCACGTGCCCAGGGTGATGAAGTGTGGCGTCGTGAGATTGGTGTTAATGGGCGCGAAGGCCAGCAGCGCGAGGCACGCGAGCACCGCACCCAGGTTGCGCCGCACGCGCGGGTCGTGCTGGCGCAACGTGATGATGAGCGCCGACGCCCACACGGCCCCGCCCGGGATGAACCACTGGAGCGGGATGAGCAACACGGCCGACGCGCAGGTCAGCACGAGGGCGAGCATGGGACGCTTGCGAAGCATCGCGACAAAAGATATTCGCCGGCGCGTGATGCGTCCAGACCAACCCGTCGCATCCCGGAAAGTGGGCGTCAGCGTGCGAATCGACGCATGCGCGAGCGGGCGAGGCAGGAATGCTGTCGCCGGGGCGCGATCGCGCGCCATCCGCTCGGCTCACGCCCGGCGCAGGCCAGCACGCCGGGGCGCGTGTTCGTCGTCGCCCATACGAAACCCAGCGCAGCCGCGTCGAACGACGGTGCTACTCGTCGTTCTCGTCCCACTCGGGCTCCTCGGTGGGATTGCCCAGCCAGCCGCGCTTGCGGAAATACAGGAGCAGGCCGGCCGCCGTCAGCACCATGATCACGAGGACGACGGGGTAGGCCCAGCGCTGGTTCAGCTCGGGCATGTCGTGGAAGTTCATGCCATAGACACCGGCGATGAAGGTCAGCGGGATGAAGATGCTGGCCATGATCGTCAGCACTTTCATCACTTCGTTGGTGCGGTTTCCGAGCGCAGAGAGGTACGTGTTGACGAGGGCATTGGTCAACTCGCGGTGCGAATCCAGAACATCGACGAGCTGCGCGCAGTGGTCGAGCGTGTCGCGCAGGTAGGGGATGACGGCGGCCGAGATGAACCGACCGGGGGCGCGAAGGAGGCGCGCCAGCGCCTCCTGTTGCGGCCACACGCCGCGGCGGATCCGGGCCAGGTCGCTCCGGACGCGATTGATCCGGTCCAGGAGGCGCGGGGTGGGGTGGCTCATGACGACGCCCTCGAGATGCGTGATGCGATTGCTCAATTGCTCGAGGATCGGGTAGTACGCGTCGATGATGGCGTCCACCACGGCGTAGGCGAGGTAATCCGCCCCCGAGCCGCGCATGGGCCCGACGGCCTCGCGCAGGCGCTTGCGGATGGGGTCGAGGCAATCGCCGTAGCGTTCCTGGAAGGAGATCACGTAGTTGGCACCGACGAGCACGGTGACCTGTTCCACGTGGACGGCGCGCGCCTCCGTCATCTCCGGCATGCGCGTGATCAGCAGCAGGTTGTTCTCGTATTCCTCGGCCTTGGGACGCTGCGGCGCGTTGACGATGTCCTCCAACGCGAGCGGATGGATCCTGAACGCCGCACCGATGCGCCGCAACAGCGGTTCGTCCCCGAGCCCCTGGACGTCGATCCACGTTACGCGACCGTCGACCGCCAGGCGCGCCAGCGCATCGGGGTCCTGCTCGTCGTACTCCTCGAGATCGCCGGCCGAGTAGCGCATGACGTGGATGCGCGGTGCGGGGCTGTCCTCCGGCACCATGAGCGTGCCGGGACGCGCCCCGACGGGCGGGTGTCGCTTGCGGAAATGAGGCCGCGGCATGTTCACGTCACGACCTCCCCGACAGGCGTTCGAGCGACTCCATTATCGGCGGGTCGAGGTGGACGTCGAGCTGCGGGAACGCGATCACGATGCCCGCCTCCTTGAATGCCCACCAGATCCCCTCGTGGAACGCCGATATCGCCGGGCGCCATTCCCAGGGATCGTCCATCCAGATCCCGACTTCCCAGTTGACGGAATTGTTGCCGAATCCCGTCATGACAACGAAGGGACTGCTGTCGGGAACGGCCCACTTGCTGCCGACACTCTCCGCCGCTTTCATCAATATTTCCTTCACGAGCTTCATGTCGGAGCCATACGTCACTCCAACCGCGACCCGGATGCGTACCGATGCGTTCTTCAGTGTGTAGTTCTTCACCTTCTCCTGAATGAGGAGCGAGTTGGGAATGATGAGATCCTCGCCGTCGCGCGTCTGCGCGATGCTCGCGCGGATGCCGATGTCGCTGACGCGGACGATGGTTCCCTCGACTTCGAGGACGTCACCGGGGCGGATGGTGCGTTCGGTGTGCAGGACGACGCCGGCGACGAAGTTCTGCGCGATGTTCTGCATCGCGAACCCGAGCCCCACCGCGAAGACGGCGCCCGCGGCGAAGAGCGCCGTGACGTCGATTCCGGCCGTCCCCAGCGCGATCCCGAGACCGCAGACGATGACCGTATAATGGATGAGTCCCGTGACGGCGCCGATCACGCCCGGGCGGCCCCCGCGAGCCGTCATCGCCCGCTCCACCAGTTTGCGTACGGCGCGTGACACCCACACGGTGGCGATCAGCACGAACATCACGCTGACCAGCGTCGAGAGGCTGATCGGGGTGGCCCCGATGCGGAACAGCTCCGCGTTCAGGGTGTGCTGTATGGCGGCGAGGATCATCTTCACGGGTCTACCTCCGGTCGTGGCGATCGCGCGTCAGCGGGGTGAGATCGCATCCAGGGTCTGTTCGGCCTGCCACAGGTGCCGGCACGGGGAGAGGGTCGCTGTCATGGCCTGGCCAGAGTCTGCATGCCCGGGGCCCGCCGGTCAACCGCCGGGACGCGAGAGCGCTTCCCGCCCGGTGCCGTCCCCGGCCGTGTCGGGCCCGTGCAGGCCCCTGCCGAAACACGCGATACGTGGAGTTGCGTCGAACCGACGCCATTCGTTAAACTGCAGCTGGCGGCCGGCCCGTCCCGGCCGCCCACCCATGAAAGCCATCGAACCCTACAAGCCCCGACACAAGGTCCGCATCGTCACCGCCGCGTCGCTTTTCGACGGACATGACGCGGCCATCAATGTCATGCGCCGGATCATCCAGTCCACCGGCTGCGAGGTCATCCACCTCGGGCACGACCGCAGCGCGGCCGAGGTCGTGGAGGCCGCCATCCAGGAGGATGCCCAGGCCATTGCGCTGACGTCCTACCAGGGTGGCCACATGGAGTACCTGCGCTACATGAAGCAGCTCCTGGACGAGCGCGGCGCGGGCCATATCAAAATCTTCGGCGGTGGCGGCGGCGTGATCCTGCCCGATGAGATCGAGGCGCTCAAGAAGGAAGGTGTCGCGCGGATCTATTCGCCCGACGACGGGCGCGCCATGGGACTGCAGGGGATGATCAACGACGTCGTCTCCAGCAGCGACTACGCCACCGGGGCCAACCTGAACGGCGCCGTCGACGGCGTCCTGCGCCGTGACTTCGGCGACATTGCCAAAGTGATCTCGGCCGCGGAGAACAGCCCCGAAACCCTCGAGAAGGACCTCGCGACGATTCGCGAGCGTGCGAAGACGTCGAAGAGCCCCGTGCTCGGTATCACCGGGACGGGCGGCGCGGGAAAGTCGTCGCTCGTTGACGAGCTGGTGCGGCGTTTCCTTCGCGACTTCCCGGACAAGACGGTTGGAGTCGTCTGCGTCGATCCGTCCAAGCGCAAGACCGGTGGTGCGCTCCTCGGCGACCGCATCCGCATGAATTCCATCCGCGACCACCGCGTCTACGTTCGTTCTCTGGCCACGCGCCAGGCCAACCTGGCGCTGTCGGCGCACGTCAGGGACGCTATCGATACCTTGAAGGCGGCCAACTTCGACCTCGTGATCCTGGAAACGTCCGGCATCGGGCAGTCGGACACGGAGATCATCGACCACTCGAACGTCAGCCTCTACGTGATGACGCCCGACTACGGCGCCGCCTCCCAGCTCGAGAAGATCGACATGATCGATTTCGCCGACCTGATCGCGCTCAACAAATTCGACAAGCGGGGTGCCATGGATGCGCTCCGGGACGTGCGCAAGCAGTACAAGAGGGCGCACCACCTGTTCGATGCCGACGACGAGACCCTCCCGGTGTTCGGGACCATCGCGTCGCAGTTCAACGATCCCGGTACCAACAATCTCTACCGCGCGGTCATCGACATGCTGGTCAAGAAGTGCGACCTGCCCGCGTCCAAATGGAAATCTCACATGGAGCGTACCGCGGACGAATCGGAGAAAATCTACATCATCCCGCCGGCGCGTACGCGCTACCTCTCTGAGATCGCGGAGACGTGCCGGCGCTACGACGTGTGGGTGGACGAGCAGGCGGCGGTGGCGCAGAAGCTGTACGCGCTCCACGTCGCCATGGAGACGGTGCGCGCGGCCGGCGCGGCGGACGCGGACCGCATCGTCAAGGATCTCGAGGCCGCCTATGCGGCGACCGCGAAGGGTCTCGCGGCCGAGTGCCAGGACATCCTCGACGGCTGGGAGGACAAGCAGGCGCGCTACCGGGCCCCCGTCTACACGTACAAGGTCCGCGGGCGCGAGGTCTCGGTCGACACGCACGTGGAGAGCCTGTCGCACACGAAGATTCCCAAGATCGCGCTTCCGCGCTTCGAGGCGTGGGGTGAGATCCTGCGCTGGAACCTGGCCGAGAACGTCCCGGGCGAGTTCCCGTACGCGGCGGGTATCTACCCGTTCAAACGCACCGAAGAGGACCCGACACGCATGTTCGCGGGCGAGGGCGCGCCGGAGCGTACCAACCGCCGCTTCCACTACGTCAGTTACGACATGCCGTTCCGCCGGCTGTCGACCGCGTTCGATTCCGTCACGCTCTACGGTCGCGACCCCGACACGCGCCCCGACATCTACGGCAAGATGGGAATTCCGGTGTGTCGGTGTGCTGCCTC
>CAZCQM010000075.1:0-12518 GCA_964500785.1 uncultured bacterium | reverse complement strand
CTTTTATTCACAAGTGGCTAGGCTGTATGTAAACGTTCACTTACGCCGGAGCCGTCTGATGATGCCGAACCCCAGGTCCCGTAACCGCCGCGAACAGATCCTCGCCGAGGCGGCGCGACTGTTCGCCGACCGGGGCTATCCCGGTACCTCCGTGCGTCAGATCGCCGACGCGTGCGGCATCACCCAGGCGGCTCTCTACCGCTACTTCTCCGGCAAGGAAGAACTCTATGAGTCGGCGATCTCCTGGAAGGCCGGCCAGCACGACATCGCCGCGCATCTCGCCGGACTCCGCAACGAGCCCGATGTCGAATCCGTGTTGCGGGGCGTGGCGGAACACATCCTGGACTTTCTGCACACGGACCCCGAACTCCTGAACCTGACCTTCAGCAACTGCATCGAATCCGGCCCGGTCGCGGCCGTACTCTTCCGCGAGGTCCGCCTCCCCTACATCGAATTCATCGCCCGCGAGCTCGACGCACGTATCGCCCGCGGCGAAGTTCGGCCGGTGGACACGTTCATCACGGCGAGGTGCTTCGTGGGGATGGTCATGGACTGCGCGCTTTCGGCGGGCGCGTGGAGCAAAGTTGGCGGCCCCGCATTTAACGCCCAGGCAGTTGTGGCGAACAACGTACCGATATTTTCCCGGGGGCTTGCGTGCGTGACGACACCCCCGGCACAGGACCAGCCGCGCGGAGGAATATCATGAGACGCAGACTTCCAGTGTTGGTGGCCGCAGCCGCCCTCTCGGTCGTCGTCGCCGCGTGCGACAACGAGGCTCCGCCGTCGGCGCCGGGCGAGAGCGTCGGCGCGTCAACGACGTGCATCGATTGCCACTCCAGCGAGGCCGCGTTGAAGGCCTCACTCGCCGCCGTGACCAGCGGGCCTGTCGCCACGTACTCGGTCGCGGGGGATGGCTGAGGCGGCGAAGTACCCGAGCTGGAAGCTTGGGAGAAAGTCATCATCACCGGCCCCAACGCCGAGATGTTCTTCGAAAGCGCCCACGGACGCCTCGCGTGCCAGTTCTGCCACGAGGGGCAGGCGGACCACACCTTCTGGAGCAAGGAGGGCGCCCACAAGGGACTCATTGCCGACCCCAGTGCGGCCGGCAAGTGCGACGACTGCCATCCGGCGAAAGCCGCGGCAGTCGCGACCAGTCTGCACACGAACCTCTGGGGCGAACGCAACGCGATCGAGATCCGCGCACACATCGGGCTCGCCGGGTCGGCGTTCGAGGGCCACTTCAACGACCGTTGTGGCTCGTGCCACACCACGTGTGGCCAGTGCCACGTGAGCCGGCCCAACAGCGTGGGCGGCGGGTTTCCCAAGATCGGCTCGTACTCCGCCCACCGCTTCCGCGCCACGCCGGACATGACCGAGCAGTGCACGGCCTGCCACGGAAGCCGGGTCGGAACCGACTTCCTGGGCCAGATCGAAGGCAATCTCCCGGATGTGCACCGGAACAAGGGGCTGCGCTGCGAGAACTGTCACAGCATGAAAGAACTCCACGGCGACGGCCAGCAGCCCGGTGACCACTACGAGCACCGTTACCAGGTCGCCACCATGCCCCGCTGCGAGAAGTGTCACACGACGGCTGACCCGCTCAACCCGTACCACACCGCCCATGTTGGTGCGCCGGGCCGCAATCTCCAGTGCCAGGTGTGCCACTCGCAGCCGTACAAAAACTGCACCAATTGCCACAGCATGGAGGGTGAGTCGCCCGTCGATCCCAGCCGGATTCAGCTGAAGATCGCGCACAATCCCAGCCCGTACCGGACGGAATACGACTTCGCCGTCGTCCGCCACGTGCCGATCGCCCCCAATACGTTCGAGAACTGGGGCCTGACACTTCCCGGCTATCTCGACCAGCCAACGTGGGTGTACGCGTCACCGCACAACATCCTGCGCTGGACGCCGCAAACCACCGTGGCCCAGGGACGACCCTGCTATGACTCGTGCCACAACACGCCGGATGCCCCCACGGGGTTCTTCCTGCGCGAATCGGATCTGTACAAGAGTGACGGCATGACGCGCCAACCGGATTACGACGCCAACATCGGCATCGTCATCGAGGAGGAGCCCCGCGTCAACCGATGAGGACTACGTGGAACGCCGCATCACGCGGCGTTCCGAACTCAGGGCAGTGAGCTGCCCGTACCAGTCGGACCGAGGGTCCGAAAGAAGGAGAGAAACCATGTCAAAACGCTGGAAACTCGTAGCGGTCACGATGATCGCCGCTGCGTCGTTGTGGGGTTGTTCCAACGATGACAGCAGCACGCCGGCGCCCGTAGCGCCGACCCAGACGGCATTCGAAACCATGGCGGATGCCGGCGCGGCATATGTCAACGACAACACGCAGTGCCCGGGCGTGCTCGATGCCCAGGTACTGTACGACCATTTGAGTGAATACACGGTCATCGACGTGCGTGGCCAGGCCGACTACGACGGCGGGCACATCTCGGGCGCCTACCACTCGACGCTCGGCACGCTCATCACCGACCTGTCGTCCATTCCGACGGGCAAACCGTACGTGGTCGCCTGCTACACCGGACAGAGCGCCGGTCACGCGAAGATCGCGATGGAGATGCTCGGCTACGCAGACGTTTACTCGCTGAAGTTCGGCATGGCGTCGTGGAATTCGTCGCTGGCTCCTTCCTGGACCAACAACTGCGCCGACAACTGCGCGACCGTCGAGACGACCAACAACAACGGGAACCTCACAACCCACGCGTTCCCGACGCTGTCGGGCGATCCCAAGACGATCGTCCAGGAACGGGTCGCGTGGATGCTGCAGCACGGCTTCCAGGGCAAGTCCTACGCGGACATCAGCGCCAACCTGGACCAGTACTTCATCATCAACTATTTCGGCGAGGCGGACTACATGGGCACGGGCACGGCCGGCATTCCCGGTCACATCCCGGGCGCCTATCAGTTCACGCCGTACCAGAGCATGGGCATGACACAGATGCTGAAGTATCTGCCCACGGACAAGCAGATCATCGTCTATTGCTGGACGGGGCAGACCTCGTCCCAGATTACGGCCTATCTCAACATGCTCGGCTACGAGGCCTACAGCCTCAAATTCGGATCGAACAATCTGTTCTACTCAAACATGACGGGCGGCAAGTGGGGTCCGGCCGCCCAGCACGACTTCCCCCTCGTAACCACCACGCCGTAACCTCCCGGCACCGGTGGGCCCCAACGCAACGGGCTGCGCGAGCAATCGCGCAGCCCGTTGTTATTCTGGTGAGCCGCCCGGGACTCGAACCCGGTACCACCTGCTTAAAAGGCAGGTGCTCTGCCAGATGAGCTAGCGGCTCGAAAGCACGGACACTCTACGCGGGCCACGGAACCGGTGTCAAGCCGACCCCGGCGTGTCAGGCCCGCGCGCACAGGGCGGTCCGGTGCGCGTTGGCCATCAGCGTCCACGTGAGTCCCAGAGTGGGGAGATACTTGAAGCCCGACCCGTCGGCCACGTACACGCCGCGCGTGCCGTAGAGCCGGCCATCCGGCGCCACCGTGAACGGCTTCTCGTCGGCCGAGTACGGCAGCGTCCCTGCGTAGTGCGAGCTGAACCCGTTGCGGCCCTGAACCGCCGACAGTACGGGGCAGCCGATTCTCGCCAGATTTTTCCTCGTCGCGCGGAGCGTTGCCGATCGGACGTCCTTCTGGCGCTCCGAGAGCGCATAGCGGGCGCGCATCTCGTCCCCGGTTACGCCGCGCGTCGACGGAACGAGGGTGAGATGGTTCTCGTCGTTCGGCCAGTCCGGATAGGTGAGCCCGACCATCACCAGGCTCGTCTGCAGAAACTTGAACAGCTCGCGCGCCCATCCCAGGGACACCGGTGCCTCCCGCGCCAGACGGAACAGCATCAGCGCCTGATAGCTGTACATCGATCCGCCGGAGAATACCAACGACCCCGGCTCCCCCGGTCGATAGAAGATCGCGAGCTGCGCGAAGGAACTCGTCTTCTCCCCCAGCGGCTTGCCGACACGTCCCGGCTGGAAGGCGAGCAGGTAGTCGCACGGATTGGTGAGCACGGGAAACCGGTGTTCCCTTCCACCGGATAGCGAGCGTGCGACGATGCGCGTCGAACCCAGCGGACCCGCGCACAGGAGGAGGCGGCGGCACGTGACCGTCACCGGCGCATGTCCGTCGGCGGCAACACGCACGCCTTCCACGTCGACCCGATCGTCGTGTTCCACGAATCGTGTCACCAGCACGCCCGGCCGGTACTCGAAGCGCGGATTGCGGCGCAGGACATCGAGGGTCACGTGGGGCCGGTACGCGGTACCGCCCGCGTCCGAGTAGAAGTCCATGTTCCGGTAGTCGATGGGCCGGCGGCCGTCCTTCTCCACGGTCAGCACGGCCAGCGACGGCCGCCCGATGTAGATTCCCTCCGCCGTGACCCGCGAGCGCGCGCGCCGGTAGCGCGCGTAGAGTGCGCGCATGCCGTCGTCCATTTCCATCGCGGGCTGCAGATTTTCGATGTCGCCGCCGCAAAACGGCGTCGTGTCGTCGTCCGCCCCCTGAATGCCGATCCGGTCCGCGATCACCTGGTAGCCGGCGTGGATTTCGCCGGGCGGAAGGCCGACGCGCTCGAGCTCGTCGCGACCGAGATAGTAGCAGCCCGTGCCCCACGCGTTTCCGAGGCCCCCGCGCGCCAGCGACTCGACGGGGAAGAAATCCGGGGATGCGACCGGAATCAGGCGCTCGACGTCGCTCACCACGAAGCGGCGCGGAGGCGTCAACTGGCTCCCCGCGCTCCCGGCTGCCGTCAGCACGGCCTCCAGGCCCCGGCCCAGGAAGTACCGGTGCTGCTCGGGATCGCCCGTGCGGAGCTCCATGAACGAACGATCCGGCGGCGGCACCGAATCCGCACTCGCCGTCGCGCCCGCGTCCAGCATGACGACGGTGGCACCGCCCTCGAGCAGGGTCTGTGCGGCCTGGACGCCCGTCAGCCCGGAGCCGACGACGATGAAGTCCGCCTCGAGCGGCGGCACGCTAACCCGTCCTCCCCGGCGCGGCCGCGCGGCTCAGCAGCCCCAGCGGCGTTCCCGCGATCGCGGCAGCCACCGCCACCATCCCGTGCCACACGACCGAGACGGAGGCGAGCACGGTCGGCCGGGAAAAGAGGAAGAGGTCCGCGTCCTCGGGACACGCTTCCAGGAGGGCGAACATGACGAGCAGGCGCCGGCGGATCGCGCCGTTTCGGTGCCACAGCGCGACACCGGCGTCGAGGCAGGCGAGCAGCGGCTGCCATCGCACGCACGCGTTCCAGAGCGACCGCTCCCCCGGCGAGAGGTCGAGGCCCAGGTCCCGTAGCGCCGCCTCGTACCGTTGCGCCACCGGCGGCGGGCATGGCCGTCCGGTGAGGTGGACGGCGAGCGCGTCGCACTCGCGACTCACGACGATGACCTCGCACGCAGCGCCTCGTCGAGGCTGCGGAGCGGGACGCCGAGCCGTTCGAGGTCCTCCCGGGTCACGACCGGGTCGGGGCCGAGCAGCGTGAGCAGGCTGTCCGATCGAAACGAGAAGCGAAGACCCAGCGCTTCCACCATCCGGAGCCCGCTGTACAGGACCCGTCCGGGCACCGAAACGAAGTGCGCCTCCCGGCCCTGCTCGCTCGCCGCGCGCTCCACGAGCGCGCGCAGCGTCACCGGCTCCGGGTGTGCCAGAACGACGGTGCGGCCACGCCAGTCATCGAAGTGAGAGAGCATCGTTTCGATCGCGATCGCCAGGTCCCGCCGGTGAATCAGAAGGAGCTTCTGGCGCCCGCCGTCGACGAGCGGCACCCAGCGCGCCGCGGCACTCTTCCACAGGCGGCCGAAAGCGCCCGCGCCGAAATCTCCATGGACCATTCCCGAGCGAACCGAGATCCCACCGAGCTTCTGCACCGCGTCCTCGACTGCGAGCTTCGAGCGCCCGTAGCGCGACGCGCATCCGGAATACGCGCTCACCGACGACAGAAATATCAACTTCCGCACACCCGCACGCGCCGCGGCCTCGAAAAGGTCGATCGATCCGCGCACGTTGACCCGTTCGATGTCAGCCCACGAGACCGGCTCGAAATCCCACGCGCAGTGGACGATCGCATCGCTCCCCTCCATCGCGCGCTCCAGATCGGCCGGGGAGGTCGTGCCCAGTGCAAAGCTCGCGCGCTCGAGGTGTTCGCGTCGCCCGGGCAGATCGGAACGCTGCCACGCCCGCACGCGGTAGCCGCGCTCCAGGAGAACGGCCACCAACTCGCGGCCGATGAGGCCGCTGGAGCCCGTGACGATGCAGGTTTCCATCGATGATTCGCGGATGCTCGGACGCGTGTCGGTCATGCGCCGGCGACGGTGCCCCGGTCGCGCGCACGCGGGAGCGCCAGCATCGCCGAGCGCTCCGGGCCGAGCGACACGAGATCGATCCGGCACTCCACCAGGCGCTCCAGGTGCCGGATGTAGTCGAGCGCACGCGACGGCAGATCCTCGAGGTGTCGGCCCGCGGTCGTTTCCTGCCATCCCGGGAATGTCTCGTACACCGGTTTCAGCGCCTTGACGTCCCGCGCATCCGCCGGGAAAACGTCCAGCGTCCGCCGAGCGGCGCGATACGACGTGCACACCTTGACGTCGGCGAACGTGTCGAGCACGTCGAGCTTGGTGAGCGCGATGTCGGTGATGCCGTTGATGCGGACCGCGGTGCGCGCGGCGACCGCGTCGAACCAGCCGCAGCGACGGGGGCGTCCGGTCGTCGTCCCGTACTCGCGACCGATCTCACGCAGCCGTTTTCCGGCCGCGCCCCTGTCCTCGGTCGGGAACGGGCCGTTTCCCACACGCGTGCAGTAGGCTTTGAAGATCCCGACCACGCGGTCGAACGCGGAGGGCGGAAGGCCGGTCCCGATGGCGGCGCCCCCCGCCGTGCACGAGCTCGACGTCACGTAAGGATATGTGCCGTGGTCGATATCGAGGAGTGACCCCTGGGCGCCCTCGCACAGGACCCGCCGGCCCGCCGCGACCGCGTCCCACAGAACGGGGCGCGTATCAGCGATGAGCGGGAGCAGGTGCTTGCGCGCGGCGAGGAGGCCGTCGGCCACGCGCGTCGGCGAGAGCGTTTTCGCGCCCCGGAGTTTCAGGAGCCGGTTGTTCTCCCGCACGCGGTCGGTGACGAGACCGCGGAGATCCGATGGCGTCCGACGCAGGTCGGCCATGCGGATACCGTCGCGGCGCGCCTTGTCGGCGTAGGCGGGCGAGATCCCCTTGCGCGTCGTTCCGATGCCGCCGTCGACGCGACGGTCCTCGGAATCGCAATCGAGGAGCACGTGGTAGGGGAGCACCAGGTGCGCCTGGTCGCTGACGAGGATGCGCCCGTCGACGTCGATCCCACGCGCCGCGATGGCGTCGATCTCCCCGACGAGGGCCGCCGGGTCGATGACCATGCCGCCGCCGAGGATGCACGTCACCTTCGGATACAGGATGCCCGAGGGGACCAGGTGAAACGCGAACGTGTCCTCGCCCACGACGACGGTGTGCCCCGCGTTGGCGCCGCCCTGGTAGCGCACGACGTAGTCCATGTCGCGCGCGAGATAATCAATGATCTTCGCCTTCCCCTCGTCGCCCCACTGCCCCCCCACAATCAGCGTAACCGGCATGAATTCCTTCCTGCGTGCGGCTGTTCCGCCGCACAGAAAAATCCGCCCGCGGTGTCGGGCGGTTCGCTGGGTGGATCGCGGCGCCGGGGCCGCGGGGAGTCATTATAGGCCCCCGCACTGCGGGGGTCAACGACGCCGCGGCGGGACCGGATTCACCGCGTCGCGGATCTCGCCGCGCGTGAGCGCCAGGCCGATCGATTCGGCCACGTCGGTGGCAACCCGCCGCTGCGCGTCGACGGTGAGCGCGCCCAGGTGCGGCGTGAAGACAGATCTCGGGTGCGAAAAGAGCCGGTGGGCGCCCGGGGGCTCGTCGGCGTACACGTCCATGGCCACCGCACTCACCTTGCCGCTGTCGAGCGCGTCGACGAGCGCGTCTTCGTCGATGACGCCGCCACGCGCACAATTGACCACGAAGACCCCGTCCTTCATGGTCGCGATCTCCGCCGCGCTGATCATGCCCGTCGTCGCCTTCCCCAGCGGCACGTGGACCGTGATCCAGTCGCTCGCGCGCAACAGGTCGGCCTGCGGGACGAGCCTGACCCCGATGGCAGCCGCCTGTTCCGCCGTGACCGCTGGATCGCACGCGATCACGCTCATCCGGAACGCGAGCGCGCGGACCGCCACCTGCCGGCCGACACGTCCCAGCCCGATGATCCCCAGTGTGCGGCCGGCAAGCTCCACGCCGCGGAAGCGGTCGCGCTCCCAGCGCCCCGCCGTGAGCGAAATCTGCGCCTGGGGAATGTGACGCGCGGCGGCGAGCATGACGGCCAGCGTGTGCTCGGCCGTCGACTGCGTATTGCTGTCCGGGGAGTTGATGACGACAATGCCGCGGCGGGTGGCTTCCGCGACGTCGATGTTGTCCACGCCCACGCCGGCGCGCCCGACGAATTTGAGGCGCTTGCCGCGCGCGAGCACGTCGGCGGTGACCCGCGTGGGGCTGCGCACGATGACGGCATCGAAATCGGCGATGAGGTCGAGCAGCTCGTCGGGCGAGGGCGTTCCCATCGGCGCCGCTTCGACCCCGTCGAACGACTCGAGCACGCGCACGGCCTCGGCGTCGATGTGATCGGTCAAGAGGACGCGCTTCACCGGCCGCCTCGGGTCCCGGCGAATATCGCCCGCGCCGCTTCGATTCCCCGCCCGAAGGTCTGCGCCAGTCCCAGGTCGTTGAGCGTCGCCTCGAACGCCGATACGACGGTGTAGATGTCGGTCTCGTCGTAGTGCCCGAGGTGACCGATGCGCACGATCTTTCCCTTCAACGGCCCCTGGCCGCCGGCGATCTTCACCCCATAGGCCGTCTCGATGTGCTTCGTGATGCGTCCGGCCGCGTCCCCCGGCGTGTGGACGGCGGTCGTCGCATTCGAGAACGATCGCGCCACCAGCTTCATGCCCATCGCCGTGACTGCGGCGCGCGTGGCGCGCGCGTTGATGTCGTGACGTGTGATGACGTTGTCGATCCCTTCCTCGCGGATCATCTGCAACGCCCGGCGCAGCGCGAGCACCAGCGTGATCGCGGGCGTATACGGCGTGTCACCATCCTTCGCCGACTTCAGAGCCTTCAGCAGATCGAAGTAGTACACCCCGTGCCGGCCGGCGCGCATCTTCTCCTCGGCGCGTGGAGAAATCGCAACGTACCCCAGCCCCGGCGGGATCATCACGCCCTTCTGGGATCCGCCGACCACCGCGTCGAGCCCCCAGTCGTCCGTGCGAACGTCATGGGCGCCGGCGCTGGTGATGGCGTCCACCGCGATCAGCGCGCCGTGGGCCCGCGCCACCTCGGCGAACGCGGCGACGTCCTGCAGCGCGCCCGTCGACGTCTCGGAGTGCGTGGCAAACAGGACGCTGGCGCCGGGATTGTCCTTGAAGGCGCGTTCGACCTCCGCCGGCTCGACGATTTCGCCGTACTCGGCCTTGAGCGCGACGACGTTCACACCGTAGGCGACGGCGATCTCGCGCCAGCGCTCGCTGAACTTCCCGAGCTCGGTGACGACGACCGTCTCGCCCGGCTTCGTCAGATTGACGACGGTGGCCTCCATGGCCCCCGAGCCCGAGGCGGTCAGGATGGCAACGGGGTGGGCGGTGCGCAGGATATACTGCAGCCCCTCCATCGCCTCGCGCAGCGCGCGCCGGAACTCGTCCGTGCGGTGGTGGATCAGCGGGCGGGCCTGCGTCTCGAGCACCTCGGCGGGGACCGCCGTGGGCCCGGGCGTGAACAATCTGGGTGTCTTCATGCGGCTCCTTCGCGTGTAACTTGCTGATTATACGAAGGAAACGCTCAGAGCGAAAGGGCGGCTTCGATCCACGCCCACAGTTCCTTGCGCCCGCTGCCGGTGACGCTGGAAAATGCCACAACGCCCGCGTCGGCACGGACCTCCAGTCGACGGACCGCCTCCGTGACGCGCGCGTGCAGCACGGATTTCGCCACCTTGTCCGCCTTGGTGAAGACGAGGCACAACGGGCGCCCCGTGGCGTTCATCCGCGCCACCGACTCGACATCCTGCTCGGTGGGCTCGTGGCGGGCGTCGATCAGCTGCACGAGGGCGTTGCGCCGGTCGCCGGCGCGCAGATAGCGCTCGAAGACCCCCTCCCACCGCCGGCGCTCGGAGCGGGAGACCTTCGCATAGCCGTACCCCGGCATGTCGACCAGGAAGAACGCGTCGTTGATGCGGAAGAAATTCGCCGCGCGCGTCTTGCCCGGGGTCTTGGAGATGTGCGCCACGCCCGCCCGCCCGAGCAGCGAGTTGATGAGCGAGGATTTGCCCACGTTGGAGCGGCCGAACAGGGCCACCTCCGGACGCGGATCCCGGGGGAATTCGCCGTTGAAGCCGAACGACCCCGTAAACTCGACGGATCGGATTTTCATGGGCTCCTCGAGGGCTGCGCCCGCCGGCGCCGGGACCCCGACGCTTTTGTCTGGCGCGATGCCGAACGGCGATTATAATGAGCCTTCGGCGTTCCGTCGCCATCGAAACGCCGCGCACGCAGCATGAGTACCCCAGTCACCATCGACACCTTGCGCGCCGCCGGGATGTCCCATGAGGACGCCGCGCGTCTGTTCGTGGCCTGGCAGGCCGCCGACCCCGCCTCCGACCCCGTTGCCGCCTGGAACCGCCTCTCGCGCGAGACGCTGAGGCCCGGGCACCCGCACGCGGTTCACCGGCTGCTCTACGACGCCGTCTTCGCCCGGTGGGACGAGTCCCGCCGCCCGCGTCCCGCGTGGACCCCGACCGACGCCGAGGCGGCGGCCACGAACATCGCCGCCACATGCAAGCGTCTCGAGCTCGGCGGCTACGACGAGTTCCACGCGTGGTCGATCGCCCACCGCGCCGACTTCTGGAGCGACACGCTCGATACCCTGGGCATCCAGTATCGCACGCCGCCTCGCGTCATCCTCGACGCCACGCGCGGCGTCGAAGCGCCGCGCTGGCTGGCCGGCGCACGCCTCAACATCGCCGAGAGCTGCTTTCTGGCCCCCCGCGATGCGCCGGCGATCGTCTTCCAGCGCGTCGACGGGCCCATCGAGACCATCTCCTACGGGGACCTCGACAAGCTCTCCAACGCGTTCGCCAACGGGCTGCGCGAATTCGGCGTGGAGGCCGGAGCGGCCGTCGCCGTCGCGATGCCGATGACCGTCGAAGCCGTCGTCGCATATCTGGGCATCGTCAAGGCCGGGTGCGTCGTCGTGTCCATCGCCGACAGCTTCGTGCCCGACGAGATCCGCACGCGCCTGCGCATCGCGGGAGCCGATGTCGCCGTCACCCAGGACGTCGTCGTCCGCGGCGGCAAGACGTTGCCCATGGTCCAGAAAGTGGTCGCCGCCGGCGCGCGGGCGTGTATCGTCGCGCAGGGATACGGCTCGCTCGCCGTGTCGCTGCGAGACTCCGACCGCGAGTGGTCGGCGTTCCTCTCGCAGCACGCCAACTTCGAGGCGCACCCCGCCGCACCCGACGACCCCAGCAATATCCTCTTCTCGTCGGGAACCACCGGCGATCCGAAGGCGATTCCGTGGTCGCACACGACACCGCTCAAGTGCGCCATGGACGGCTACTACCACCACGACATCCACCCGGGCGAAGTCATCGCCTGGCCGACCAACATCGGCTGGATGATGGGGCCGTGGCTCATCTACGCCAGTCTCATCAACCACGCCGCCATCGGGCTCTACTACGGCGCC
The DNA here is from genome assembly GCA_964500785.1 of uncultured bacterium. Lineage (GTDB taxonomy): Bacteria > Krumholzibacteriota > Krumholzibacteriia > WVZY01 > JAKEHA01 > JAKEHA01. Next base: position 714 of record CAZCQM010000075.1, on the reverse strand, counting down.
CCCAACACGCCCGAGTTCTGCCGCTTCGTCGAGAAGGCGGGCGTGCGCATGCTCGGTGTCGTACCCAGCCTCATCAAGGCGTGGCGACGCGGGAAGATGACCGCCGGCTGCGACTGGTCGCGGCTGCGCGCGTTCAGCTCCACCGGCGAGGCGTCCAATGCCGACGACTACCTCTGGTTGATGGCGCGTGCCCGCTACAAGCCGGTCGTCGAGTACTGCGGCGGCACGGAGATCGGCGGCGGGTACGTCACGCAGGCGCTGACGCAGCCGGCGTCGCCGGCGCTGTTTTCGACACCGGCCCTCGGCCTCGGCCTGGTCATCGTCGACGAGGCCGGCTATCACTCGAAGAGCGGCGAGCTCTTCATCGTGCCCCCGTCGATCGGCCTCTCGACCACGCTGATCAACCGCGACCACCACGAGGTCTACTTCGACGGGACACCGCCCGGCCCCCACGGCGAGGTCCTGCGCCGCCACGGCGACCAGATGGAGGCGCTGCCGGGAGGCTATTTCCGCGCGCACGGCCGCGCCGACGACACGATGAACCTGGGCGGGATCAAGGTGAGCTCGGCCGAGATCGAGCGCGCAGTGTCCGGGATCGAGGGCGTCGCCGACGCCGCGGCGATCGCCGTCGACCCCCGCGATGGCGGGCCGAGCCTGCTCGTGCTGTTCGTCGTCCCGTCGCCCGGCGCGGTGCTCGACGCCGAGGCTCTGAAG
>CAZCQM010000074.1:0-12695 GCA_964500785.1 uncultured bacterium | reverse complement strand
CTCCTCGGCGGATTCACCACCTTCTCCACCTTCGGCAACGAGACCATCAATCTTCTGCGCGACGGCGAAATGCTGATCGCGACCGCGAACGTCGCGGCGAACGTCGTTCTGTGCCTGGCCGCGGTGTGGGCCGGCCGTGCAGGCGCGTTCGCCCTCTGGAGGTAACCCATGACGCTGCCACAGGAAGGGTGTCTGCTCCGCATCTTCATCGGGGAGAGCGACAAGCACGGCGGGAAACCGCTCTACGAATGGATCGTGTCGCAGGCGCGCGAGCGCGGGCTCGCCGGTGCCACGGTGCTGCGCGGCATAATGGGCTTCGGCGCCAACAGCCGCGTCATTCATACCGCCAAGATCCTGCGCCTGTCCGAAGACCTGCCGATCGTCGTGGAGATCGTCGACACGCGCGAGAAGCTCGACGCGTTCCTGGCCGACATCGAGGGCCTGATCGGCGCGGGGCTCGCCACCCTGGAGAAGGTCGAAGTCCGCATCTATCGGAGCGTGGAGGAATAGTGGGCGCGGAGCCCGACATCGTCATCGACGCCCGCGGGGAGTTCTGTCCCGTGCCGGTGATCCGAACGGCGGACGCCGTCCGGGGACTGCCCGAGGGCGGCTCGGTGCTCGTGATCTCGGACGACCCGGCCATCGAGTTCGACCTGCCCGCGTGGGGGAGGAGTGCGGGGTGTTCGTGCGAGCTGGAGCAACGGGACGGGAGCGCGCGGACGTACCACGTGCAGAAGCTCCCGCAGGCCGTGCGGTGATATTATGGTGACGAGACGCACGCACACGCTGTGAGCTGACCCGACTATGAGAATGAACCCGTTCAACATCCGAAGCGCGCTGCTGCCCGTCGTGATTCTCGCGCTGTCGTCGTGCTCGAGCATCCGCGAGTCGATCCCCGGCGGCACCCCGGGGCCGAGCATACTCTGGGGGACCGCCTGGGTCCTCGAAGATCTCGCCGGTGTCGGCGTGATGGACTGGGTCCAGGCCACGCTTGCGTTCCCCGAACCGGGCAAGGTCAGCGGCAACGGTTCCTGCAACGAATTCCACGGCGACGTGGACGTGAAGGAGGATGCGATCGCGTTCGGCACGCTGGTGGCGACCAGGAAGCGCTGTGTCGACGCGGTCAACCAGCAGGAGAGTCAGTACTTCGCCGCGCTGGCCAAGGCCGAGCGATTCGAGATCGACCAACCGTTTCTGTACATCTACTCCGCGGGACTGGACCGCCCGCTCCGGTTCATCCGCGTCGTCGGCGAATGAGCCGGCGGGGATCATGACCTCCCGCAAACCGTCGCTTGGTGACCTGACTCTGGGCGAGCTGCGGCGCGTCGGCGCCGAGGGCCCCAGCCATCACGCCTCCTCGTCGAGCAACGAGGACAAGAATCGGTCGACTCCGCGATGGAACCCTCCGATTCGTTCGGCAAGGCGCCGCTCGCGCGGCATCACGCCGCACTCGGGCCTCGGCATGTCGAAATACGGATTCGCCTCCCAGAGGACGACGTCGCCGTTCGCCATCGTCGAATAATCGATCGCAAGCACGTCGAGCGAAAGAGCGCGGGCGGCCCGGCGCATAAGATCCGCGTGCTCGGGCGGGTTCCGCCAGAATGCGTTGTCCACCGCAAGGGCGCGGCGATCGGTGGGGTCGACGTACGCCCACCAGGACAGGCGGCGGTTGCGTCCCAGGTAGCGTCCGAAGCGCGAGCGTTTGGCGCCACAGAGGGGCTGGCTTGAAAAGAAGACGTGGTTGGGAAGGACGTCGTCACCGAAAACCAAAACGCGCTTCTTGTGAAAGAACCGTGCCCACAAGGTTCCGGGCTGCGTGCGCCGGTATCCCTCGCGCGTATCGATGAACGGGATCACGACGCCGGGATAGAGATCGCTTTCCGCGGACAGAGCGCGGGCCTCGTCCACAGTCGCGCAGTAGTGCGCGCTTCGTTGCGAGTGCAGCAGGTCGGGCCGCACAATTGCGGGGTACGTCGTCTTCCGGAGGGCGCGTTCCAGCTCGGGTGGCGTCGAGAACGTGATGGTTGGCGCACAGGGGATTCCGGCATCCTGCCACAATCGGGCCTGAACGCTCTTGATCGTATGCGACAGCTTCTCCGGGGCGTTGACGACGCGTGCGCCGCACGAGCGCGCCCGCTCCGCGATCGTCGAGGCCTCTTTGAAGCACGACGGGTAGAGCTCGCGCAGGGGATCGGCGAGCCAGAAGACGACGGCGCGCGCCCGGGATACGTCGGGGAGGGGGGAGCCGGTTTCGTGGACGCGCAGCTGCGAACGCCACGGGCGGCCGTCGCTCGCCGCGGCAACCAGGTACTGCGCCATGCCGGGTAGTCGCCCGCGCCCGGAGCCGTGGCAGACCACCCAGAGCTCGCTGCGGCCTCCGGTTGGAGATAATGCGGGCGCCATATGACGAAGTGTAACGCACGGCACCCCGTACAAAAACCCCAATCGGCCAGATCATCAGTAATCGGTGAACAGTCGCGGCCGTTCGCATCCACGGTGGGCATGGGCGCCCTTTCCGCAAGCATTTGCTGGCGGATAGCGGGATTGGCAGTCCCCGGGGTCGGGTGGTACACTGGCCGCCATAGCTATGGCCGCATTCGGACCCGAGGGGATCGCGACCGCCCGCACGCCCTCCACGCCCTCTCATCCCGGCTGGATCTCTTCGGTTGACCGTGAAGTCTCAAACCCCCTGGAGTCACGATGACGCACACGACTCGATGCCGACAGATGCTGTTCATTTCCGTCGCGGTTGTGACCGCGCTGGCGTTCCCGTCTTCCCGGACGTTCGCCGCGAAGGATGCGCCTGCGGACAAGCCGGTGATCCATTCCCAGTCGGACCTTCCGCGTTACAGCTACAAGCTGCCCACGCCGACGGCGTCGGCGCTGCTCACCGATCCCGCCTTCACGGAGGTGGCGGCGAAGGTGCGCGCTGACATCGAGAAGCAGCTCGACTCGTACACCATCGAGGACAAGAGCACGCTGCGCACGCTGTACGGAACCCTCGTGGCCCTCGATATGATGGATCACAACTATGACGCCGCGCTCGAGGGCATCGCGAAGGTCCGCGATCTGCAGGAAAAGCCCGCGGAACGCCTCGCCTCGGGCCTGGCCGCGGAGGCCATCGTGAAGGCGGAGCGGGCCGGCGGCGACATGGACGCGCGCGTTGCGATGTTCCGCACCGCGTACGCGGACGCGGTCAACCAGCTTCCCTGGGACATCGTGCAAGACACCATCGAGTCGACCAAGGGACAGCTCGAGATCGTGAGCCCCAATCTCATCACGGGGATGGTTCAGAGTCAGTACGACCCCGCCGCGAAACAGACCGGTGAAATCGGCGGCGAGGTGGCCTACGCCCTCGTCGGCATGCGGGAGCTCATCGATGTGGTGCTTCCGTACAAGCAGGCCATCATCGACGTGCTCCAGGCCTACATCGACGAGAATCGAACCGAGAAGGCGAACATCTGGGCCGAGCGCGACGTCGACCTGACGAACGCCACCGACCTGCACCCGGTCGTGATCGGCATCTGGGACAGCGGCGTCGATGCGTCCGTCTATGCCGACCGGATGTTCCGCAACACCGGCGAGCAGATCAACAGCAAGGACGACGACGGCAACGGCTACGTCGACGACCTCAACGGCATCGCCTACGCCCTATGGGGCGGCGCCCCAACGCCCGAGCTCCTCTATCCGCTCGATGAGGCCACGCGGGAGCGCCTGCCGGGGATGCGCGATCAGATGAAGGGGTTCATGGACATCCGCGCGAGCGTCGACAGCCCGGAGGCGAAGGCGCTCAAGAAGCGCATGTCCGAGATGGAGCCGGACCAGGTCAAGCCGATGATGGAGGACCTGGGCCGGTTTGCGAACTTCGCCCACGGCACGCACGTGGCCGGGATTGCGATCGCCGGAAATCCGGCCGCCCGGATTCTCGTCGTGCGCGAGACGTTTCCGTACGAAGTGGTGCCGCCGCCCATCTCGAAAAAGGGCGCCGAGCGGTGGGCCGGGAACATGCAGAAGACGGTGAAGTACCTGAAGAAGCACAACGTGCGTGTCGTCAACATGAGCTGGGGAATCACGGCGAAGGATATCGAGGACATCTACGAAGTGAACGGCATGGGCGAGACCCCGGAAAAGCGGCAGAAGATGGCGCAGGAGACCTTCGACGCCCTGATGAAGGGGATGCGCAAGGCCATCAAGAGCGCGCCCGACATCCTCTTCGTCCCGGCGGCCGGCAACAGCGACGAGGACATCAATTTCACCGTCGACATGCCCGCGGCCATCGATCTTCCCAACGTGCTCGCCGTGGGCGCGGTGGACCAGGCCGGTGACGAGACGTCGTTCACCTGCTACGGCAAGAGCGTGCGCGTCGACGCCAACGGCTTCGAGGTGGAGAGCTACCTGCCCGGCGGAGATCGCCTGGCGCTCTCGGGCACGTCGATGGCGGCGCCGAACGTGACCAATCTGGCCGGCAAGCTCTTCGCGCTCGATCCCAGGCTCAAGCCGAAGGACGTCGTCTCTCTCATCATCGAGGGGGCGAACACGAGCGAGGACGGCCGGCGCGTGCTGATCAATCCGAAGCGATCGGTGGAGCTGCTGAGGGCGCAGACGAAGAAGTAGTTGCGTGCCGTGATGACACGAAAGGCCGCAGCGACGAATCTTCCGGAAGGACGTGGCGAGTCTATGAACATCCGACTTTTCATGCTGGCGATGGTCGTGTGCGTGGCGACGGCCGGCTGCGCACCGCGGTATTCCATTAGTGTCACCGGGCCGAAGGGCATGTCGACCGAGGCAGAAGCTGCCATCGACGAGCTGCTCGTCCGCAACCTGGTGCAGAAGGACACCGCGCGCGACATCATCTTCGTGGCAATCGGTGAGTCGGCGCTCGATTGCGTCGATCCGCCTCCGAGCCTCTTCGAGGACCTGGCCGGCCCGGGTGTGCGCCTGGAGCCGATCTCTCGCTACGATCGGTCGACCCACTCGACCGCGCCGCTCCTTGCGCTCGGTCCCGTCGACTGGGCGAGCGACACCGAGGCGCGTATCGCGGTCATCCGGGTTCGCTTTGGCGCCGGCGCGTCGGACGGCTTCACGGCCCGCGTGGAGTGGAAGGAAGGCGCGTGGAAGATCACGAAGACCATGCGCCACTGGAACACCTAGGGGCAGCCGCGAAAGGAATGCCGTGATGCAGAGAGGCTACCTGATCTTCACCGGACTCATCTTTCTGGCCATGTGCCTGGCCCATGTGAGCCGTGTTGCCGCCGGGTGGGACGTCGTCATCATGGGATGGGTGGTTCCGCACTGGGTCTCGATCCCCGGCGCGATCGTCACCGGCCTCCTGTCGCTGTGGGGATTCAGCCTGGCATCGCGCGCCGGGAGGCGGCGCAAATACCACATGTAATGGCGGTTCTGGACGTCAACGACACGAAGCTCGAGTGCGTCGAGCAGGGCACCGGCGAACCGCTGCTGCTCGTCCACGGATCCGCGAGTGATTACCGGACGTGGCAGGCGCAGCTCTCCGAGTTCGGCAAACGATACCGGACGATCGCGTACAGCCGCCGGTACCACTGGCCCAACGCCCGGATCCCCGACGGCGCCGACTACTCGATGCACGAGCACGTCGACGACCTGCAGGCCGTCCTGCGGGCACTCGACGCCGGGCCGGTGCATCTGGTGGCGCATTCGTACGGCGCCTTCGTCGCCCTGCTCCTGGCGGCGCGGGAGCAAGCACTCATCCGCACGCTCGTCCTGGCCGAGCCCCCGGCCATCACCCTGTTCGTGAGCAATTCACCGAAGCCTCGGGAGCTCCTGAAGCTCCTCTTCAGCCGGCCACGCACCGCCGCGTCGATCATGAAGTTCGGGGCGACCGGTGTGGCCCCGGCGACCGCGGCGGCGCGGCGGGGTGACATGAGCGCGGCCACGCGCATCTTCGCCCGCGCCGTGCTCGGCCGCGACTACTTCGAACGCCTGGCGCCGTCCCGCCTGGAGCAGGCGTACGCGAACGCGGTCCCGGGTGAGTTCCTGGGATCGGGGTTTCCCCCCGTGGACGACGAGCGCGTGCGAAGCATCCGGACGCCGACGTTGCTGATAAACGGATCCGCCAGCCCGCATTTCTTGCACGGAGTAATCGACCGGCTCGAAGAGCTGATGCCGAACACGACGCGCGTCGAGATCCGGAATGCATCGCACATCGTGCACGAGGACAACACACCCGACTACAATACCGCCGTCCTGTCGTTCCTGGAGCGTACTGCCGGCGGTGGGATCGGAGGAAGCCATGACGGTTGACGGTGATAAGGCGCTGATTTCCCGCATCGCGGACGACATCTGGAATCGCGGAGATCTGGCAGTCATCGACGAGATAATGGCGGCGGATGCCCGGTATCACGGCCCGCATCTGCCCGGCGGCACGGGTGGTCGTGAAGATTGGAGGCGCGCGATCGCGATGTATCTCGGTGCCTTCCCGGATTCGCACGTCGTCTTCGAAGAGTTGATCGCGAGCGGGGACACGGTCGTCGGGCGCTGGACCGCCACGGCGACGCATACGGGTCAGCTCCCGGGTCTCGCGCCGACCGGAAAGCGGATCGACATCAGCGGGATCACGATTTATCGTATCGCCGGGGGGAAGATTGCCGAAGCCTGGGAGCAGCTGGATATGCTCGGCATGTGGCAACAACTCGGGATCGTCGCGCTGCCCGGACACGATTGACAATCGACGACGGGGCGCACGTTCCGTAGCTTCAAGAGCGGCCGCGAAACGGGGTGGTCATGAGGACACCTGAATCTATCGAACGGTTCCTTCAAGGTAAGCGCATCGCTGTTGCCGGCGTCTCGCGAAAGGGCGATGCCGCGGCCAACATCGTCTTCAAGAAACTTCTCGTCAGCGGATACGATGCCGCCCCGGTGAACCCCAACACGCAAAACGTGGAGGGCGCGATTTGCTACCCGGACGTCGCGTCCATACCCGGGGATCTCGACGGCGTGGTGGTCGCCACGCATCCCGACGTTGCCGCGGCGGTGGTCCGGCAGTGCGGCAAGCGTGGAGTGTCGCGCGTGTGGTTTCACCGGTCGTTCGGGAGCGGGAGCGTCTCGGAGGAGGCGGTGCGCGAGTGCAAGCGGCTGGGGATGGAATGCATCGTGGGCGGGTGCCCGCTCATGTTCTGCGACCCGGTCGACCCCGCGCACAAATGCATGCGCTGGTGGCTCCAGTGGCGCGGGCGGGTGCCGAAGTAGCGAGTCATCCCCGGGGCACCACCCGGAACGACGGCAAGGCAGGGACTTCGATGAAGGTGTTTGTCGCCGGCAGTACGGGGGCCATCGGAAAGAGCCTCGTGCCCTATCTGATCGACAGCGGTCACGAGGTGGTGGCGCAGGTTCGGACTCCCCGCAAGGCCGATGACGTGAAGATGATGGGGGCAACGGCGGCCCTCGCCGACCCGCTCGACGGGGACGCGCTCACCAACGCCATCACGGACGCCCGACCGGACGTCGTCATCCATCAACTCACTGCACTCGCGAACATCTCGGGGAACTTCAAGAAATTCGACGAAGAGTTCGCGCTGACGAACCGCTTCCGCACCGAGGTCACGGACACGATGCTGGCGGCGGCACGACGCGCGGGCGCGCGTCGATTCATCGCGCAGAGTTTCTGCGGCTGGCCGTTCGCGCGGGAGGGCGGCCCGGTGAAGACCGAGGACGATCCGCTCGATCCCACTCCGGCCGCCGGGTTTCGCAAGACCCTGGCGGCCATCCGTTACCTCGAGGATGCGGTGCACCGCGCCACCGGTATCGAGGCCCTCGCGCTCCGCTACGGCATCCTCTACGGGCCCGGAACCGGAATTGCGACCGACGGGTCCATCGTCGACCTTGTTCGCAGACGGCGGCTGCCGCTCGTGGGCGGTGGCACCGGCATCTGGTCGTTCACCCACGTTCAGGACGTCGCCCGGGCGACCGAGGCGGCGATGTCCCACGGTGCGCCCGGCGTCTACAACGTGGTCGACGACGAACCGGCGCCGGTTTCGGCCTGGCTGCCCTTCCTGGCCGAGGTCCTGGGCGCACCACCACCGCGCCGGGTGCCGGTCTGGCTGGCCCGGTTCCTGATCGGCGAGGGGGGGATCGCCATGATGACGGAGATCCGCGGCGGCTCCAACGCCCGGGCGAAGCGCGATCTCGACTGGCAACCGCGGTATCCGACCTGGCGGCAGGGTTTCGTCGATGGCCTGGGCTGAGCCCCGCGCACGCGATCCGGGCGTGGACAGGACCCCGGAGCGGTATTATTTTCGTTGAAACAGACGGCAGCAGACACCGAATACCACACTCATGTTCAAGATTGCAGGAGGCCGCCATGGATAGCGTCGTTCATTTCGAGATGCCGTACGAGAATCGCGAGCGCGCGGCGAAGTTCTACCAGTCGGCGTTCGGCTGGCAGGCGCAGATGCTGGGCGCGGAGATGGGAAACTACGTCGTCGTCACCACTACCGAAAGCGACCAGAAGGGCCCGAAGAAGCCGGGCGCGATCAACGGAGGGCTCTACGAGAAGAAGCCCGACTGGCCGGGACAATATCCGTCGGTCGTGATCTCGGTGACCGACATCAACAAGGCGATGGAGAAGGTGACCGCGTCGGGCGGCACGGTGCTCGGCGAACCCATGGAAATCCCGGGGGTCGGGCAGTACGTTTCGTTCACCGACACGGAAGGCAACCGTGTGAGCCTGCTGCAGGCGATCCCGCGTAGTTGAGGGACGAGCCATGAGCGACTCGGCTCTGCAGGCAGAAATCGAAGCCGCGAAGGCGTACGAATCCCTCTTCGTTCCCGCGCTCTTCGGGCAGTGGGCGCCCCGGGTGGCGGATGTCGCCGGGATTCAATCCGGACACCACGTGCTGGACATCGCGTGCGGAACCGGCGTGCTCGCCCGCGAGGCCGCATCGCGGATCGCCCCGGCCGGACGCGCCGTCGGTCTCGACCCCAACCCGGGGATGCTCGCGGTCGCGAATGAACTTGCCCCCGCGGTGGACTGGCAGCAGGGAGCTGCCGAAGCGCTCCCGTTCCCCGATGAATCGTTCGATGCCCTCGTCAGCCAGTTCGGCCTCATGTTCTTCGAGGATCGTTCCCGGGCCATCCGCGAGATGCAGCGCGTGCTGAAGCCCGGCGGACGCATGGTGGTGGCGGTCTGGGACTCCCTCGACAACACGCCGGCCTACGCCACCGACGTGGCGCTCCTCGAGCGGCTTGCTGGGACCCGGGCGGCGGATGCGCTGCGAGCGCCGTTCGTGCTCGGCGATCCGGACGCGCTCTCCGCGTTGTTCACCGAAGCGGGTGCGCCACCCGTCGAGATCGCGACGGAACCGGGCACGGCGCGGTTTCCGAGTGTCTCCGTCATGGTGGAGGCCGACTTGAGGGGGTGGCTGCCCGTAATGGGAGTCGAGTTGAACGAGGAGCAGATCGGCCGCATTCTACGGGAGGCGGAAAAGGAACTCGCCCCGTACGTCACCGCCGACGGGCAGGTCGAGTTCGAATCACCGGCGATACTCGTCACCGCAGTGAAGCGGTAGCGTCGAGAACGGTACGCCGGTGGGAAGCTGGATCCAGCGCGTGAGCGGACCACGGTAGCAGGGAGCCATGGCCATTCGAATCGTGAGACTCGGGAATCCGCGCGCGAAGGGCGAGGGGCTTCGCATCGGGACGGTGCGCCGCCCGCCGCGCGGTGTTCCGAAGAACCAGTGGGCGGCGCGGGATTTCTACGACGTCTGGTTTCCGAATCTGGCGCCGAGCGAGGCACTGCTCAAGGAATACTCGAAGACGAAGGACGAGCGGGCGTGGAAGACGCTCGCGCGGAAGTTCCTCGCCGAGCTGAAATCCCCCGGGGCGCGGCACGAGCTGGAGCTCCTCGCCTCACTGTCGCATCACACCAACATCGCGATCGGGTGCTACTGCGAGGACGAGTCGCACTGCCACCGCTCCATTCTACGCGAACAGTTGAAAGCGCTCGGCGCTGAGATTGCCGGATGAAGCTCATCGAGGTGCTCCGGGTGCTCGCGGTCTTCGCCAGCGCGTTCATCTCCATGTTCATGGTGGTGGAGCAGCGCGTCATCCGGCGTCTGCGCGGCGGTGCGGCGACCGCGGACGCCGCCACGGTGTCCGGCCCCCTGGGGCCCGTCTCGCGCTGGCGTCTCCGGCACCTGCGCTCCACCGGTGTGGTGGTGGCGGGCGGCGACGGGCGCCTTCGCCTGGACGAGACCGCCTATCGCGATCTGCGCAAGCGGCGACGGGCGCTGGGTTTCACGCTGTTGTTCGTCGTCGTCGTCGCGATACTCGGCAAGATGGCACTCGGGTAACTCGCGTAGACCCGGTGTACGGGTTCGCCGCCCCATGGCCGCCGACAAGGAGGCAGACATGCGTCATCCATCCTGGAGCGTAACGGCGCGAGCAGCGGCCGCGGGACTCGTGGCCCTGTCGTTTGTGTTTCCGTGGTATTCACTCCCGGCCGATATTGGTGATGGCACGCAACCCGTGTTTGCGTGGGATGTGCTCCGCGGGGACCCGTCGGTCGCGCTGGTCCTGGTGATTCCCCTCGTGATCGCCGCGCTATCGGGAAACCGCCTTCGAGGCCTGTGGCGCGGCGTCGTTCTGATCGCAACTCCCATCATCCTGTACTATTCCGCGACGATCGCCCTTGTCGTCTCGTCGCTGGGATTCTTCCAGCCGACGCCGTGGCCGCTGCGGTCGGTGATGCCGGTGGTCCCGGTGTCGAGTTCGTTAGGCGCGGGGTGTTACGCGATCCTGGCCGCGCACGCCGTCCTGCTCGTCCTCTGGGGAGCCACGGTCTGGGGATTGCTGCGCCTGCGCCGCGCGTCCGCGACTTGATCGTCTGAAACGGCGAACTGGATATTCCTTTATGGATGCCTTCGGAACGTCGGGCCCGCCGGTGCTGAAACGCGCACGCCGCCTGGGATTTGTCAGCGCCACGGGAATACTCGTCGTTGGGATTTTCTACGTGGCCGTCATTGCGCTCTGGCTCGTCGTCGAGGGCACCCCGCGCGAGCCCATCGGGGATCCGTACCTGGCCGTGATGGAGGTCCTCACCATACTCTCCGCCCTCGCCCTTCTCGGCCTCGTCATCGCCCTCTGGTTTCTCGCCGATTCGACGCGCCGCGTACCGGCGCTCGCCGCGCTCGCGATCGGCAGCCTCGCGGCGGGCCTCACCATGGCCGTCCACTTCGTCCAGCTCTCGGCCGTTCGCCAGTTGTGGCGCGCGGGCCGTGCGGCCGACTACAGACTGGTTTGGCCCTCCCCACTGTTTGCTGTAGAGTACTTCGTGTGGGACGTGCTCGTCGGCCTCACGATGGTGGCGGTCGCCCTCGCCCTCGCCGGTGGCGCCGGTAGAGGACACGCGCGACGGGCCTTCCTGATCGGTGGGGTACTGTGCCTGGCCGGCGTGTCGGGCCCGCTCTCCGGGCGGATGGTCCTGCAGAACATCGCCGTCGCGGGGTACGCCGTGGTGTTTCCCATCGCCGCCGCCCTCGCCGCCCGGGTGTTTCGGGCGGCGGTGCCGGCACTGGAAGCGGCCGACGCAGAGTCCTGACCCGTCGAGGAGGTACGCATGAACACGATCAGCCGCAACGCCCGGGTCGCCGGGTTCTTCTATTTGTTGCTCACCATCGTGGCACCCTTCCGCCTCCTCTACATTCCGGGCAAGCTGTTCGTGCAGGGGGACGCGACCGCGACCGCCAACAACATCGCCGCACACGAGACCATGTTCCGCCTCGGCATCGTCGGTGATCTCGCCTGCGGGGTCATCCTGATCTTCCTCGTGCTCGCGCTCTTCCGGTTGTTCAGGGAGGTGGACCGGACGCTGGGCGTGCTGATGGTGATCCTGGGCGGTGTGTTGCCGGCCGCCATCGACTTCCTCCTGGTGGCCAACGACGCCGCGGCCCTGATGCTCGCGACCGGCGCGGACTTTCTGTCCGTGTTCCAGGGCGCCCAGCGGGACGCGCTTGCCATGCTTTTCATCCGCGTGCACGGCCAGCAGGTCCTCGCGGCCGAGATCCTCTGGGGCGTGTGGCTCTTTCCGCTGGGGCTCCTCGCGTTCCGGTCGGGGTTTCTGCCGCGCTTCCTGGGTGTGTGGCTGATCATCAACGGTATTGCGTACCTGATCGAGAGCGTCACCGGTCTGATGGCGCCGCAGTACGCGGACTGGGTGGCGAAGATCACCTTCCCGGCACTCTTCGGCGAGGTGGCGTTCATGCTGTGGCTTTTGATCCGCGGCGCCAGGGTGAGAACGGCGGAGCCGGCAACGGGATGACGGGGATGCAGGACCCGACGCCGCGGAACGAAATGACCGCTCTTGGCGGAGTCCGGGGTAGAGTGCATATGTTCCCGTCAGGCCGAGAGAGGACACCTGTGTGAATAGCTCGCGTGGGCTCTTCGGGGGCGTCATCGTCCTGTACTTCGTCATCGCCCTCGAGGTGCTGATCATGATCAGCCCCTTTGCGGCGTTCTTCTACGCGGCGTTCAATCCCATCCTCCTCTGGTTCGCCCGGTGGCCTGCAACGCGCTGGCTGGCCGCATTCTTCCTGCCGCACATGGTTCTGCCGCCGGGGTGGTTGCTGAAGGTGGTTCGGGTCGCGGGGTCGGTGCTGTTCGTGGGGGGAAGCGCGATCTTCCTGATCTGCGCCGGACAGGTGTACTTCCACAAGTTCTTCCGG
>CAZCQM010000073.1:0-12739 GCA_964500785.1 uncultured bacterium | reverse complement strand
GAGCTGCTCGCGCGTGAAGGGAATGCGCTCCGCCGTTCCCTGCACCTCGATGAACGCGCCGCTCTCCGATGTGACGACGTTCAGGTCCACGTCGGCCTGCGAATCTTCTTCGTAGGCCAGGTCCAGCATCGGCACGCCGTCGACGATCCCGACGCTGACGGCCGCCACCAGGAAGTTCATGGGGTGCTCGCGAAGCTCGAGTGTGGAGAGCGCATCGTGGAGGGCGACGCACGCCCCGGTGATCGCCGCCGTGCGCGTGCCTCCGTCGGCCTCGAGTACGTCGCAGTCGATGATGACCGTGTTCTCGCCCAGCGCCGTCATGTCGATCGCCGCCCGGCAGCTGCGCCCGATGAGACGCTGGATCTCGTGCGTGCGCCCCGTCCGCCCGCGGTCCGCCTCACGCGTGATGCGACGGCGTGAGCTGCGCGGCAGCATGCCGTACTCCGCCGTCACCCAGCCACGCCCCTGCCCCATGCGCCAGCGCGGAACCCCGGGTTCCAGCGTCGCGCTGCAGATGACGCGCGTCTCGCCCACTTCGATGACCGCCGAGCCCTCCGCGTGTCGCAGGTAGCCGCGATCGATTCGAATGGGTCGGAGATCCCCCGCCTTGCGTCCGTCTCGTCGCATGTCGATTCCTTCCTAGCCCACCGATACGAGCTCGATGTCGGGCACGCGCCGCCCCAGGCAGCGCTCGGCCAGATCCTCGAAGGCCGGGCTCGTGTCGCTGAGAATGACGTGAAATTCGCCGCCGCCGTTGCCCGCGATCCCGCGCTCGGCGATGACGCGCTCGACCTCGAGCGCGGTCTCCACCGCGGAGTCGACCAGCACGACGTCCCGTCCCACCACGTCGCCGATGACGCCCTTGAGCAGCGGGTAGTGCGTGCAGCCCAGGACGAGCGTGTCGATGCCGGTCCCGTCGTAGACCGAGAGGTACTCCTCGGCCACCAGGCGGGTGACGGGACCGTTCACGCGCCCCTCTTCGACCAGCGGCACGAACAGCGGGCATGCCTGCGACACCACCATGGCGTCGGGGAGCTGTTGCTTGATGCGCGACGCGTACGCGTCCGAGCGAACCGTGGCCGCGGTGCCGATGACGCCGATGTGGTGGCTGCGCGTGGCGGCCACGGCGGCGCGAACACCCGGTTCGATGACGCCGACGATGGGCACGTGGAAGTCCGACTCGATGTCGGGCAGCGCATGCGACGACGCCGTGTTGCATGCGATCACGATCATCTTGACGCCGCGCTCGAGCAGGAAATCGATGTTCTCGCGCGAAAAGCGCCGGACCGTCTCGCCGCTCTTGGTTCCGTACGGGACGCGCGCCGTGTCGCCGAAGTAGACGAAGGACTCGTGCGGCAGGCGCCCCAGCAGCTCCCGCAGCACGGTCAGCCCGCCGATGCCGGAATCGAAAACGCCGATGGGTTGTCTGGACATGGGTCTCCTGTGTCAGCTGTCAGCGCCAGTCGCTCACGCGGAACGGCTCGTCGGCGCGGATGTGTCCCGCAATGGTGTCCACCTGCGACCCGTCGACCAGCAGCTGTACCGCGCTGATCTCGGGGAAATTCTCCGCGACCGTCTTGACGATGGCCGCGATGGTGCAATACTCCGCCGCGCTCCCCCCGGGGTGCGCGGCCACCAGCTCCGAGCTGAAATCCAGATACACGGTCGAGGCGTTGTCGTCGAGGAGAACCGACAGCAGCCGCGTGCCCTCGGGAATGGCGCTGATGCCGGTGTCCTTCTCCGGCCCCGCGATCAGCGCGTCGATCACCTGGCGCACCTGTTCGTCCAGGCGGTGCCCCACCGCCACCTCGCGGGTCTCGCCGTAGGTGGAGGGCTCGTCCGCCCGCGCGAAGAAGAGCGTCACCGTCCGGCTCCCCTCCAGGGCGGGGGCGACCGGTCGCGGCTGCGTCTCGACCGGCTCCACCGGGCGCCGCGTCGTCATCCAGAGCACGCCGCCGATCGCGGCCAGCGCCAGCACGGCGATCGCGATCAGGTGCGGAACGCGGAGGCCGGCGTTCCGGGTCCCTCGCTCGTCGTCCGGGAAGCCCGAGAATTCGTCCATGCTAGCGGTATCGCTCCTGCATGCGGCGGATGGCCGCGACGATTCCCTCCGCGATGCGGCGCTGAAAATCGGGATCCGTCAGCAGCTGTTCCTCGTCCGGGTTGGACAGGAACGCCGTCTCGATGAGGACCGCCGGCATGTTCGCGCCCTGCAGGACGACGAAGTTGGCCTGCTTCACGCCCCGGCTCTTCAGCCCCAGGTTCGACGTCATCTCACGCTGGATGTACTCGGCGAACGTGCTGCTCTCGGCGATGTGGGCGTTCTGGACCAGGTCCCACAGGATGAACTGGATGTCGCCCTTGTCCTTGTCCGTGCCGGCCGCCTGCGCACCCCCCGACTGATTCTCGTAGCGCGCGAGGGCGCGGTCGGACTCGCTGAGCGCGGGCGAGAGGAAGTACGACTCGACCCCTCCCGTCTGGTCGTTGAACCACGAGTTGCAGTGGATGCTGATGAAGATGTCCGCACCCGAGGTGTTCGCGACCTCCGTACGCTCGACCAGCCCCACCATGCGGTCGTCCTCGCGGGTCATCACGACTTCGAGCCCGAGCTCTTCCCGGATGCGGTCGCGGACGGCCAGCGCGATGGCCAGGTTGACGTCCTTCTCGCGCACACCGTCGGCGCTCTCCTTGCCGAAGTCCCGCCCCCCGTGCCCGGGATCGATGCACACCTTGCGGATGTTCAGCGACGCGCTCTCCCCCGTGCCCTCGTCGACGATCTCGATGCCGCCCTCGCCGGTGGCACCCGTGTCGCTCGTCTCCAGCACCACCGACAGCTCCGGCGGATTGTCGCTGCGTTCGACGCGCAGGCGCTTGACGCCCCGGGCCACGTCGATGATCACGTAGGCGTCGCGCTCGGTCTGCTCGGCGCGCACCGCGGAGACGAACCCCCGCGCTTCACGCACCGTGAACGCCCGCAGGTCGATACGCCCCCCGTAGAGCTTGATGCGCACCAGGCCGGGCGTGCCCGTATCGACGTTGTATACCAGCGGCTCGGTCAGGTGGAGGGTGGCCGTCGTGCGCTCCCCCGACGACGCGAACGTGATTTTGGTGACATTGTAACCGATCCCCTGGACGGTGAGGCGGCGGGCCCGTTCGTCCCACTCGAAGCCGCGCGGTGTGTGCTGGGCGGCCACCTCCAGGATGAACTCCATCGGGATCAACACGAAGCCGCCTTCGTAGCGGACCGGCGTGCGCATCATCACCGGTTCCCCGTCGACCACGACGACGCGCGTGTCGACCGTGAGGACGAACCGCGTGTGCCCGACGCCGAGCACGATCTTGCGGCTGGACGCGTTCCAGAACTGCGTGGCGCGGAAAAGCCGGGCCACGTCGCTCGCGCGCATGAACCAGGCATCCTCGTCGGCGACCTCGAAGAGCGGAACGCTCTCGGGCGCACGGCCGTCGTCGTAGACCACCTGCGCGGTCGTGTCCGCGGCCAGGGGCACGGGAGTCAACGCCGTAGCAACGACGGCCAGGGCGACGATAAGAAGGCGCGCGCTCATGGGATGGGTTCGCCTGCGGTCCGGGCGTGACCGCGGCGATTCGCGGTCCAACATAGCAAAAACGCGGGGAGGCGTCGAAAGCCTTTGTTCGCGGGCATCGGACGTCAGCGCCGTTCTTTCAGGGCCCGGTCCACGTCGCGCCTGGCGTCGCGCTCGGCGATGGTGGCGCGCTTGTCGTGGAGCTTCTTCCCCCTGGCGAGGCCCAGCTCGACTTTGGCGATGCCCCGGGGGTTGAAGTAGAGCTTGAGTGCCACCAGAGTCATGCCCTTCTCATTGATCTTGCTTGTGAGGCGCCGGATCTCCTCGCGATTCATCAGGAGCTTGCGGTCGCGCACGGGATCGAGCTTGTGGTCCGACGTATGGGAATACGGACTGATGTGGAGACCCCGCAGGATCAGCTCACCGCCTTCGAGCACCGCAAACGAGTCACGGAGGTTCGCTCGGCCCTCGCGCAACGATTTCACCTCGGTCCCGCGCAACGCGATTCCGGCCTCGAACGTCTCGAGAATCGCATAATCGTGGCGGGCCTTCTTGTTCTGGACGATGAGCTTCATGACGGCGCCGTCAAGCCTACGGGTCGTGCGACGGCAATTGCAACCGGCAAATAGGAAACAAGTTAGTATTTATCGGACAAATGCTGTTATAATTAAATTGGATGGCGAAGCATCGGGGTTAACTTAATTTATTGACAACAGGTTACACGGCTTTACGTCGTAGCGCGCTACCCCCCGTCCTTCGTGGCCCGGAGCGCCGGGCTCCCGCCCGGCAACCGTCCTAATGAGTATATATGTAATAAGTTACAGAAAGTTATCCACGATGCGGTGGCCACTTTTCCCGCGTTGACTTTTCCAGGTGCATCCTCTATTCTCCGGCTCGAGGAATCGATGAGGTTTTCTTGGCTTCCTTGTCGCTGTCCTCTTAACTGCCAACCTGCTGGGAGTTGTTTCTACAGCCGAAGTGGTGGAACTGGTAGACGCGCTGCGTTCAGGGCGCAGTGAGGGCAACCTCGTGGGGGTTCGAGTCCCCCCTTCGGCACCATGGAAAACTCGAAGTAGGTCTCTTGACCCTTCGGTTTCGCGCGAGCGGGACCGAAGGGTCTTTTTTTCAGGTGACCGCGCGCGGGCGCGCTATCGTTCAATTTCGCGGGGATTTTCGTGATTGATCGACCCGCCGCCTTTGTTGATTATTGCGGGATGCCGACCCGATTCACCCGCGTGCGCGGTTCTCTCTCCGCCCTGTTCATCGCGCTCGTCGCGTTCGCCGCCTCCGGATGCTCCACGGCGAAGTTCTCGGTCGGCCACGTCATGGTCCCCGTGCTCGACAACGCGCGCGATGCCGCCATGGCCTCGGATGACCTCAAGACCTTCCAGGACGGAGCGGCCGCCAACCTGTTCCTGCTCGAGGGGCTGATCCGTACCGACCCCGGGAACCGGAACCTGCGGCTGAACGCCGCGATGCTCTACTTCAGCTACGCCTTCTCCTCGCAGGAGGAGACGGATCCGGAATACGCGTCGCTGCTGTATCTGAAGGGCGTCGGCCACGCGCACGCCGCGCTGATGGACAACAAGAAGCTCGCGCGCGACTGGGACGTCCCCTTCGACGAGTTCCAGTCGTCGCTCGCCGGACTGCGGAAGAAGGACGTGCCGGCCGCCACCTGGGCGGCTGCGAACTGGGCGCAGTTCATCAGCCTGCACCTGGACTCGACGGCGGTGCTCGTCGATATCCCCAAAGTGACCGCGCTGCTCGAACGGGCGGTCGAGCTCGACGGGTCCTATTTCGAGGGGATGCCGTACGTCCTGATCGGGAGCCTGCACGCCTTCCGTCCTCCCATGTTCGGCGGGAGTCCGGAGAAATCGCTGGCGAGCTTCCAGGAAGCGTTCCGGGTCGGCGGCAACTCGTTCCTTCTGGCGCACTACCTGTATGCGCGCTTCTATGTGTACCGGATCCAGGATGTCGATGAGTTCCGCCGCGTCCTGCAGGACGTGATCGACGCGCCGGAGACGCCCGACGATCCGTATCGACTGCTGAACCTGATTGCCCGCCAGCGGGCGCAATCCTTACTGGGAGAAGCCGATGACCTGTTCTAGATCTGCATCCATTCTGGCCGCCGCCATCCTGGTCACCACGCTCCCCGTCGCCGCGGCCGCGGGGAAGCAGCCGAAGGCAAAGACCGAGATCAAGCTGGCCACGCTCGCACCCGACGGCAGCACGTGGATGAAGACCATGCGCGCCATCGACACCGAGGTGCGGCAGCGGACCGACAACCGCGTGGGCTTCAAGTTCTACCCCGGCGGCGTCCAGGGCGACGAAAAGGACGTACTGCGCAAGATGCGCGTCGGCCAGGTGCACGGCGCGGCGTTCACCGGCTTCGGCCTGGGCGCGATCGTTCCCGAGGTGCGCGTCCTGGAGCTTCCCTTCATGTTCGAGTCCCTCGACGAGATCGACCACGTGCGCGCCGAGACCAACGATTTCTACGAGAAGGCCTTCCGGGACAAGGGATTCGCCCTCCTGGGCTGGACCGACGTCGGGTTCATCTACCTCTTCACCCAGATCCCGGTGGCGACACCGGACGACATGCTCAAGTGCAAGTGGTGGATCTGGTCCGGCGACCAGCTCGCCGAGATCTTCTTCAAGGCGTTCAATATCACGCCCATCCCGCTGGCGGCGCCCGACGTGCTGACGTCGCTGCAGACGGGCGTCGTGGACGCGGTCTACGCGTCTCCCCTGGCCTGTGTCGCGCTCCAGTGGTTCACCCGCGTCAAGTACATGTCGGACATGCCCATCACGCACGGGGTCAGCGCGATCGTCCTCACCGAGAAGTCGCTCTCCGGGGTCAGCGCGGCCGACCGGGCCGTCCTGCTCGAGGTCACGCAGGCCAATCTCGCCGACCTCACGCAGAAGACGCGCACCCAGAACCTGGAAGCGATCGAGGAGATCAAGAAGGAGGGCGTCCAGGTCGTCCCCGTGGACGACGCCGTCCGCCGCGACTTCGTCGAACAGGGACGCGCCGCGTGGAGCGACGGAATCGGTGTGCTGTTTTCCCGGGAGCTCCTGGACCGCGTGACCGGGATTCTCTCGGAATACCGAAAGTCGCACACGAGCTCTTCGAAGTGATCGCCGCGGAGGGATCGTGACCGGACCGTTCGCACTCGCGCTGGCCGGCTTCGCCGTGGTCGCGACTCTGGCGCTCCTGCGCGCCCGCCTCGACCGGCGCTCCCGCGCGCGGCGGTTCTTCGACCTCGCGGCCCGCGTCGAGCTCCTCTTCATCACGCTCCTGCTCCTGACGCTGGTCGCGCTGGGCGGCGTCCAGATCTTCCTGCGCAACGTCATGCACTCCGGCCTCCTGTGGGCCGACCCGCTCATGCGCCATATCGTGCTGTGGCTGGGCGCCACGGGTGCCGCCATGGCCTCCGCGCGCATGCGCCACATCTCGGTGGACGTCCTGACACGCATCCTGCCCCCGTCGCTCCGGCGGGCGCGGCGGGTCGCGGTGTACTCGGTGACGGCGGTGGTGGCGTTCGTGCTGGCTGTCGCCGCCATGCGGCTCGTGGCCATCGAGCGGGAGTTCGGCGAGGTCGCGTTTCTCGGCGTGAGGACGTGGGTCGTGCAGCTCGTCCTGCCGCTGGCCTTCGCGCTGGTCACGTACCGGACGCTGCTGGCCCTCTTCCTGGGGCGCGAGCCGCATGAGGGGATCGAGGGCTGACACCATGCTGCCCGTCCTCATCATCCTGGTGCTCGGCGTGCTCGCGCTGTTCGGCATGCCGTTGTTCGCCGTATTCGGAGCGCTCGCGGTCTACTTCTTCTACGCCGAGGGCATCGACATATCGTCCGTGGCCGTGTCGATGTACTCCATCGCCGGATCTCCGCTGCTGGTGGCGATTCCGCTGTTCACCTTCGCCGGGTATCTCTTCGCCAACAGCCGCGCACCGGACCGCCTGGTGCGGTTTTCGCGTGCGTTTTTCCCGGGTGGGCTCGCGGTAGTGGCGCTGGTGTCGTGCGCGGTGTTCACGGCGTTCACCGGCGCGTCGGGCATCACCATCGTCGCCATGGGCGGGCTGCTGCTCCCGGCACTCCTCGCCGAAGGGTACAGCGATCGCTTCAGCCTCGGGCTGGTCACGGCGTCGGGGAGCATCGGTCTCCTGTTCCCGCCCAGCCTGCCGTTGATCGTCTACGGCTACGTGGCGGCGGTCGAGGTCGACAAGCTCTTCCTGGCCGGCGTGATCCCCGGTGCGCTGCTCGTGGGACTGCTCGCCGCGTACGGCATCCAGCGGGGCCGGCACGAACGGGTCCATGCGCGCGGCTTCACGCTGAAAGAAGCCGTCGGCGCCATCCGCGGAGCGGCGTGGGAGATTCCCCTCCCCATCATCGTGCTGGGCGGTATCTACAGCGGTGTCATCACGGTCATGGAGGCCGCCGCCATCACCGCCCTCTACGCGTTGATCGTCGAGGTCTTCGTCTACCGGGACATTCCACTGGCGAAGGTGCCGTCCATCGTCGCCGAGAGCATGACGCTGGTCGGCGGCATTCTCGTCATCATCATGTGCTCGTTCGGCTTCGTGAACTACCTGATCGACGCCGAGGTCCCCATGCGCATCCTGGCGTGGATGCAGCAATACGTGACGAGCAAGTACACGTTCCTCCTCATCCTGAACGTGTTCCTGCTCATCGTCGGGTGCCTGATGGACATCTTCTCGGCGCTGATCGTGGTGGTGCCGCTGGTGGCGCCGGTGGCGGCGGGCTTCGGCGTGGACCCGGTCCACATGGGTATCGTCTTCTTGACCAACCTGGAGATCGGCTACCTGACGCCGCCCGTGGGGTTGAACCTGTTCATATCGTCGTACCGGTTCCAGCAACCGGTCATCAAGCTCTACGGCGCGACCATTCCCTTCCTGCTGCTCATGCTGGTCGCTCTCGTTATCATCACCTACGTACCGGCGCTCAGCCTCGTACTGGTGCACGTGTTCGGCCGGTAGCGTCGAGGGGTTCGTGTGTGGTCGCGACCCGACTCAGTCGGTGTCGGTCGTGAAGAGGACTTCTTCGACGCGATCCAGCATCTGATCGAGCGTAAACTTCTCGTGGGCGAGCTTCGAGCCCGCTTCGCCCATGCGCCGGGCCAGATCGGGCTCCGAGACGATGCGGCCGATCGCCGCCGCGATGGCGCCGGTGTCTCCCACCGCATGGAGAATTCCCGTCTCGCCGTCCCGGACGATCTCCGGAATGCTGCTCGCGCGCGACGCGATGCACGGAATCCCCACCGCCATCGCCTCGACGAGAACGTAGCCGAAGCCTTCGGTGCGCGAGGGGAGCAACAGAGCGTCGCTCCCGGCGAGTATCTCGGGGACGTCGGAGCGGAATCCGAGGAAGCGGATCGCATCGTCGAGCCCGCGTTCCGTTACCGCCGCCTCGAGCTCCGCCCGGTCTTCGCCGTCTCCGACGAAGAGGACGCGCGCCTCCGGAGCGGCGGCGAGCACGTGCGGCATGGTTTCGATGACGGTGCGCTGCTGCTTGCGCTCGTGGAGCTCGCCGACCAGGGCGAAGACGGGGGCATCCGCCGGGGCGCCGATCGCGGCGCGCAGCTTCGCGCGCATCTCCTGACGCCGCAACGCGATCGCTTCGTAGGGGGCGAAGTCGATGCCGTTGTAGATGACGACGGCCTTGCTCTCCTTGAACCACGGGGCGTCGCGCATCATATTCCGGAGCGTGGCCTGAGAGTTGACGATGACGCGGTCGACTTCCACCGTGTAGACGATGCGGTAGTGCCGCTTGTCCTTGAGCGGAAATTCGCTGCCGCGCCGCGGCACGTGTCGCGGCCGGGGCGGCCGGGGCGGGAGCGCCCGCGCCGCGCGAATGGCCGCCGCGCAGAGCCGGATCTCGCGGTCCCGGTTGGGAACCACCGCGTGCGGCTGCGTGCGCCGGATCAGCGCGGCGAGCTGCGTGACGGCGATGGCGTCGACGTCGCCGCGCATGGCGATCTCGGTGAGCGGAATGCCGCGGGCGGGGGCGCCGGTGGCGAGGACGCTGCCGGGGATGGCGACCAGGCGTGCGTCGTGACCGCGGGCGCGCAACCCGGCGGCGGTGTCGAGCATCCAGCGTTCACCCCCGCCGTAACGACGGAGCGACGAGACGAAAAGCACGCGTCTGGAATCCACGATAGTGTCGTTCGCGGCCCGCGCACAACCGTTGCAGACACCTGCAACATCGCGGCCCGTGACGGCTCAGTGTAGCCCGGGATGACCGCCGCCTCCAGCGAATTTGCAGCACGAAGGGAAACGACGGGGTGTCATGCGCCTTCCTGGACCCCGCAGACGACGGATCTCCCCGGCGGGCACGCGCGTTGCACGTCTCCCACGCACCCCACAACCGGAAGAGGACGATGAATTTGCGCCCGCTCATTCGCTCGACGCTGCTGGCGGCAACGGTGCTGACCGCCGCGTGTACGAGCTCGTCGGCGCCGGACACGGAAGACGTGTCCGGTGGATGCGTCACCGACTTCTCCTGCTCGCCGGACCAGGAATGCCGCGACGGGTCGTGCGCGCCGATTGGGCCGTCGTTGTATCCACACATCCAGACCGCGTCATGTGTGCTCCGGGCGGCCATCGACGACGAGGAAGTCCGCTGGCGCGCGTCCCACTACGACCTGCTCATTTCCCATCTCTCCGTCGACGAGGAGCGCGCGGTGAATCCGAACATCCGCCTCTTCGAGTACGCCCTGCTCCGGTACATCCGTCCCGACGCCGAGTCGAGAATGGCGGCGTGGGCCTCGGCACGCGGGTACGACGCGGAGGATTTCTTTCTGCACTATCGCGAGGACACCGCCGTTCCGACCTGGGAGGGCCACACCGTCGTCGCCGGCTTCCCGGCCGGCATCGCCCCGGGCTGGAACCCGGGCGGCGGGGGCAATCCGGCGTCCGCCACGGAACGCTCGCAGTCGCGTGCGGTCTCGTTCTACTCGGGGTTCGTTCCACCGTGGTACCTGGCCAACGCCGCCAATGCCGGATACCGGAACTTCGTCGCCTACTACATGGGCGGGTTGATCGACGGGACCTGGTGGAACCCCGCGCCGTTCGCGACGGGCCCGATCGACGGCGTCATGTGCGACGACGCCATCTACTACTCCCTGTTCGGCGAGGGGGCCGTCGACCACACCAGCGAGTACTACGGCATCCCGGTGACCGACGATAACCCGTACCCGATCGCCATCGAGCAGGCCTATCCCCACCTCGCGCAGGATCTCATGGCCCGCTTTGGACGCACGAAAGACGTGATGCCCAACTACGGCCATGTCTTCTTCCTCAACTACCCCAACCGGTCAGCGGAGAATGTCCAGAAGACGACGCCGTGGATCTGGGGCGAAGTCTGGGTGACGTATACCGGTGCGGCGTTCCCGACCTCGGGCAACGACCGGTGTATCACCTACGACAAGGACTACGAGAACGGCGTGCGCGCGATCGTGCACCAGACGCGGGCGGGCGGGCGGCGCGTCCTGGGGAGCCGCGATACGTCCAGCGGCACGGCTGGCACCGACCGCGGCAAGCTGTTCACGCTCGGCCTCTACTACCTCGTCCACGACCGCCACACCTACTACATGTACGAGACCAGCGCCGGACACTCCCTGCCGGGCCACGTCTCCACGTGGGCGTGGAACCCGGCCATCACCTACGACGTCGGCCAGCCCGACGTGATCCCCAACGGGTCGCTCGATTTCGACGGACACGCGAACACGAAGGAGCACTACGTCTTCGCGAGCGGACCGGATCCCTACGACGCGAACCTCACCTATCGCGTCCTGGCGCGGCGCTTCACCAATGCGCTCGTGCTGGTCAAGATGATGCCGGAGGGCTCCACCACGGACGACCGGAGCATCACCACACACCCGCTCGACGGCCCGTATTACCTGCTGCAGGCGGACGGCTCCCTGGGCCCGCTGGTCACCGAGGCGACCCTCCGCAACAACGAAGCGCTGATTCTGATCAAGCCGTAGGGGGGCCCGACTCGATGCCACCCGCGCGGATCAGCGCGTGGCCGGGTCCTACGACTTTTCGACGCGACGGATGGCGAGATAGGTGGTGTCGTCCGATTGCTTCGCCGTGCCGACGAAGGCGCGGACCGACGCATAGAGGGCGGTGCACAGACGGTACGGCATCAGCTTGATGTTCGCGCGCAGCGAGGTGACGAATCGCTCTTCCCCGAACTCCTCGTCCGCAGCGTTGCGCGCTTCGGTCGCCCCGTCCGTGTAGCACACCAGAACGTCGTTCTTGAGAAGGAACCGCCCCTCCGTCCAGTCGGCGTCGCGCATGACGCCGAGCACCGGCCCCCCCGACTCCAGCTCGCGGTAGGATCCGTCCGGCGCCATCAGGACGGGCGGGTTGTGGCCCGCGTTGCAGTACGTGACCTCGCCCGTGTCCGGGTTGAGCACACCGACGAAGGCCGTCACGAAGTCCTGCGGGCGCACCGTCTCCAGGAGAATCTGGTTGGCGCGGATGACGATCTGGCGGGCGGTTGCCGTGTAGGGCGCCACCGTACGCAGGATCGACCGGAAGCTGGCCATGATGAGCGACGCCGGCACACCCTTCCCCGCGACGTCCGCGATCGCGAACGCGACCAGCCGGTTCATCGACGGGAAGAAATCGTAGTAGTCGCCGCTCACCTCGAGGGACGGGAAGTTGGCACCGGCGATCCGGAACGACGCCGTCGTCATCGTCTTCTTGGGGCTGAAGAACTCCTGGACGGTGCGCGCGATGCGCAGCTCCTCCTCGATCTCCAGCTTGACCTGGCGTTCGCGGAACAGGTGGGCGCGATCGATGGTGACGGCCGCTTCGGCGGCGAACGCCTCCAGCAGCCGCAGATCGTTGTCGGTGTAGGCGTCGATACGGTCGCTCTCCAGGTTGAACAGGCCGAGGAGCTGCCCGCGCAGCACCATGGGCGCCACCATCTCGGAGCGCGTGCGGGCACGGACGTTGACGTAGTTGGGGTGCTTGCGCACGTCGTTGACGATGACGCCGGCCCGCGTCTTCGCTACCTCGCCGACCACGCCCTCGTCGGACTTGACGTTGATCTTCTCGTCGGCGCCGCGTGGATAGCCGGTGTGCACGACGCTGGAGATCGAGTCCGTCTTGCGGTCGATGAGGAAGATGGACGCGGCGTCGTAGGGCACGAGTCGCGCCAGGTTCTTGAGG
>CAZCQM010000072.1:0-12849 GCA_964500785.1 uncultured bacterium | reverse complement strand
CCGGATTGTCGGCGTGTTGCAGCAGGTAGGGACTTTTCTCGTTGGCCAGCCGGTTCCGGCCGCGGTGCGGTGCGTGATCCACTGTCGCCTCCGTGTCTCGGTGAGTGCCGTCGGACGAATCTCCGCACGCCGTACTCAGGGCGAGCGCCGCTGCGCCGCAACATAAGAAGAGAAAGGCCCGCTTCATGAGTGAGCCGGCGCGCCGGCCCGTTCTCGACTATACGGAACCGGCGAGGGCGAATCCAGACTAGAAGACGCGGGCGGTCCGAAACTGCATGGCGCCGGCGGTTATCTCGATCTCGGGAAAGTGGATGTCCGCCACTTTGACGCCGTCGGGCGAGAACAGATCGGCGTCGATCACGTAGCGGCCGGGCTCGAGCTGGAGGCGCGCCATCCAGATGGCCTGCGGAAGCGTGGACCAGCTTCTCGTGTCGGCCGTCTCGGTGGCGAAATTGAAGAGATTCACCAGGCCACCCAGCGCCTCGTCCTTGTTACTGGCGGCCGAAAAGGCCGCGTACTTGACCAGCGCGCGCACGATAGAGCGGACGAATACCGTTGATTGCTTCTCGCGAAACGCCTGTACCGCGTACGCGTTGAGGTTCTCCACCTCGACCGCGCGCACCTCGGCGTCCGCTTCGCGGCGCTTCGCGCCGATCATCCGCGCGTGCACCACCGCGTGACCGATACGGGGCGGAGACGGCATCAACGTCGGAATCGCCACCTTGAGCCAGTACTTGACCTTCTTCGGGCGCACGTACGTGTCACCGTAGCGCTGCGACAGCTCGTGGGCGAACTCTTCGTCATCCTGCCACTTGTCGTTCTCGAGAATCGGCAGGACGACGTTCGACTGGATCTTCTGCACGATCTCGCCGCTCTCCAGCAGCACCGTCACCATTCCGCTGCCGTCGGGCGGGCTGCACGTGGCCTGCGCCAGATACTCCTCTGCGGCCGCCGCGTCACCCACCGATCGCGCCAGCTGTCCGGCGTCGCAAAACAGCCAGGGCGGCACCTCGGCGCGGACCGAATACGAAGAGTCCTCGTAGACGCGGACGGCGGTGCGAAACGAAACCTCGGCGTCGGTGGCCTCCCGACCCATCTCGTAGACCATCCCCGTGACGTACTGCACGAAGGGGTCGTTCACAAAGTAAGTCTCCCCGCCGTCCTGGAGCATTTGCAGCTTCTGATTGACGCGACGGCACTCGACCATGGCGCCTTCGAGGTCGCGCATGTCCAGGTAGTTGAGGATCTTGTAGTAGTTGACGAGAACGGCCTCGAAGGCGTCACCACGGTACTGCGCGATGGTCTCCGAGACCGTCATGGAAGCGAGCTCGCGGGTGACGCTGCGCGTGTAGAGATTTTCGAGCACGGTCTCCGCGCGCTCGAACGCCGCGTTGCTCTCCTCGTACGCCCCCTGGTAGCGGAGGACGAGGCCCTTCTCGTACAGAAGCAGCAGCTCCGAATTGGATAGGTCGATGCCCTCGATCTTCTCCAGCGCCGCCTCGTACTGCTGCTGCGCCAACAGATCGCGGATCTCGGTGGAGCGCCGGACGTAGTTCGAACACGCCGCGACGGCGCACGCCACCACGCCGAGCACCATCAGACGCGCCGCGGTGGACCGCGGCGGACGTGCCAACCGGTACGCCGGACCCATCCGTCTAGAGCTTGTAGTCGGAGCTCGCGATGAACTTCTTGATCTTCTTCTGGCCCTGCCAGACCTTCGTATTGCTCTCGAGGTCGATCAGGTTGAGATCCACCTGATAGAAGATGACCGACTTCCCGCCTTCCGAGTCCTCGATGCTGTTGATCACGCCCGAGAGCATGTAGTCCGCGCCGTGCTCCTTGCCCCACTGCTTCATCGTCTCTTCGCTGGAGTACTGCTGCTGATCGGCGCGCTCGCCGCGGATCTGCTCGCGCTCCTCCGCGCTCGCCACCATCTCGGCCTCTCCCGAGTTGATGAACGCCCGCTCGATGTCGCCGATGAACGTCCCCACCGCGATGTGCTCCGTCGTCTTGTTGCGGATCTGCCCGACGATGATGATGGGGCGCTTGCCCGTCTTCTCCATGTGCAGCGCCTTCCAGGGGCGCGACATGCAGTCCCCGATCATCTCCTCCGACACCAGGCGCGAGTCGGTGTCGTTCCAGCGCCCGGAAAGATCGACCTGCTCACCCGGGTCGATCCGGGTCACCTGCTTGGGATGCGAGCACCCCGCCGCCATCGCGGCCATCAACACGCCCAGAATCAGATATTTCCTGCTCGTCATGGATTCCTCCTGCCGGTTTGGTGCACGACGTCGACCCGGTCAGGGTCATGCACCGGGGGGGATTCTGTCAACGCCGGGGATCGGGGCCTCGCCGCGCGCCGCCGCCCACCTTCGCGCCGCGACGCTCAGTCCCGCGAGAACCGTGAGATCGTAGGCTGTGTGGGCCGTCATCGCCGCCACGAGCCCGGCTCCGGCGGCCAGAAACCCCAGGCCCACGCTGGCGGCGAAGAGAAAGGTAGCAAAGGCCGCGCCACCCCGGCTTCGGTGCCGGAGCACCCCGTGGAGCAGCACGAACGCGACGCTGGTCAGCCACACGCCGGCCATCGGCTGGAGCGCCCCGCGGAAGAAGAGCTCCTCCCCCCATCCCGCGGCCGCCGAGACGAGGACGATGTCGGTCCAGCGCGGCTCGATGCCCTCGATGGCCGCGATCGCCAGGCGGCGAAGTCCGGAGAAACGGCGCACGCGCCACACCACCGAGAGACACATCCCGCCCGCCGCCGCGCCGATCGCGGTACCGATCACGGCGTGGCGCAGCGGTGCCGCCGATTCGAAGATGGAGACGAATACCGCGCCCCGGAGGCGGAGGATCGCCCAGCCGAGCCCGCTCAGCACGACGGCGAACCCGACGCTCGAGACCACGACGAGCCGGCGAAGATCGCGCGCCCCGCGCGCCGCGTGATCCATGGCGTCACCTACTCCCCGCGCAGCGCCTCGAGCGCGATGGGTGCGATCTCCTCCGGGAGGTCGTACGCGTGGCGCGTGGTCTTCACCGGGAAGGTGGCGCCGCGGCGGGCCATGGCCAGGACGAGGGGCTTGGAGACGTCGACCTCGGGCCGGCGGGCAAAGATCCGGATGGTGTCGTCGCCCAGGTAGTCGACGCAGTAGCAGGGCAAGAGACGCAACCCCAGCTCCGAGGCCGCCTTCCACCGGTGGTGTCCGTCCAGGATGACCCGTGTGGCGCGGTCGACGAGCACCGGGGGATAGAAGGTACCCGCCTCGCGGAGCTCCTCCACCAGGCTCGCCACGCGATCCGGGTCCACGGCCTCGTGCGGGCGCAGGTCACCCGGCGCGATGAGTTTCAATTCTCCATGCACGGCGGGACGCCCCCGATCAACGCCAGGGAGCGGAGAGATTGAATTCGGTCAGCTTGGCTTCCAGCTCGTCGCGCTCGCGGTTGCGCTTGAGGCCGCCCGACTTGCCCGGCTCCAGCCAGCCCAGGCGCTCGGCGACGGCGAGCGCGTGCGCCGAATCGCCGGACGCGATCGCCCGGATGACCTCGATCTCGATCGAAGAGAGCAGCAGCGAATTCATCCGGTAGTCGAGGAACGCCTCCCACGTGATCGGCACCCACTTCGCGACGATCTCTTCGCCGATGCACGACGCGTACTGACGGATCTCGAGCTGGGAGTGATCGTCCATGCGCAACGACAGAAAGTGAAGGAGATTGTGCAGATCGATCTTCCAGTACGCCTCGGTGTAGGTCGACAGCGGCAGGTCCTTGCGCGCCTGTTCGCGCGCGATTCCCATCTCGACGCGCTCTTCGTAGATGCGGCGCGACGTGCGGTGCAGATCGGCCTCCTGGCGCGACAACGTCTCCCCCGCCTTCTCGTCGACGAATCCGGCGCTTCCCTGCCGGTTTCCCTTCGACTGGAGCCGCCACTCGTTCGCCGGTGTCGCCTGTGCCGCGTCGATCGCCACCGAATAGCGCGTCGAGTACTCGTTGACGTTCGCGGTCCGGTGCCGGATCCACTGGCGCCAGCAGTCCATGGGAACGCGGACGTGGAACTTGATCTCCGCCATCTCGAACGGCGTGGTGTGGCGGTGGCGCATGAGGTAGCGGATCAGCCCCCGGTCTTCGTGGATCTTGCGCGTTCCCTTTCCGTAGGAAACCCGAGCCGCCTGCACGATCGACTCGTCGGCGCCCATGTAGTCCACCACACGCACGAAGCCGTCGTCGAGCACCTTGAACGCGTGACCGAGGACGGCATCGAGCGCCTCCACCCGGGGGCGTTCGACGCGTTCGGGCTGCATGGTTTCGGTTTCCCGGGGTCTGTCGTCCGTATTCATCGCCTCTTCCGTCCGTGCGTTGCGCGACAAGGTACTGAGATTAAACCGCAACGCGCCCCGTAAAACAAGGTGGAAGTCCGCACCGGCCCTGGCGTAACGTTCGCCGCATGAATCGCGGGGAAATGCTCTCGCGGCTGGGTTCCGAAAGAACGGCGTGGGACATCGTGGTCGTGGGCGGCGGCGCCACGGGACTGGGGTGCGCGGTCGACGCCGCGTCGCGGGGTCTCAGGACGGCGCTGGTGGAAGCCGGTGATTTCGCGCACGGGACCTCGAGTCGGAGCACCAAGCTGATCCACGGCGGGGTGCGCTACCTGCGCAGCGGCCAGTTCGGCCTGGTGGCGCATTCGCTTCGCGAACGCGAACGGTTGCGGCGCAATGCCGGCGGACTCGTGCAGGAGATTCCGTTCGTCGTCCCCGCCTACCGCGCCGGCGAGCGCGCCTTCTACGGCGCCGGCCTCTTTCTCTACGATCTGCTCTCCGGAAACCTCCGCGCGGGCGGCACGCGTGTTCTGCCGCGCGACGAAGTCACGGCGCTGTTTCCAGAACTGCGCGCGCGTGGCCTGCGCGGCGGTGTCCTCTACCACGATGACCAGTTCGACGATGCGCGCCTGGCGCTCGCGCTGGCGCGCACCGCGGTCGGCCTCGGCGCGGCGGTTGCCAACTACGCATCCGTGGGCCGACTGCTGAGCACCGGCGGGCGCGTGGGGGGTGTTGTGATAACCGACGGCGAATCCGATCGCGAGATCGAGATTCCCGCGCGTGCGGTGATCAACGCGACGGGTGTCGCGATCGACACGATCCGGCGTCTCGACGACCCCGGGGCGCGGCGCATGGTCCAGGCCAGCCGGGGCTCGCACCTCGTCCTGCGGGCCGCGTCGTTTCCCGCGGAAGCGGCCGCGCTGCTTCCGCGCACGGACGACGGGCGCGTGCTGTTCATGATCCCGTGGCGCGGCCGTGTCCTGGTCGGGACGACCGATACGCGCGCGCCGGCCGACGCCCGCGATCCGTCGCCCACGCGCGAGGACGTCGCGTATCTCATGGAACACGCCGCGCGCTACATGGAACGGCCGCCCGAACCCGGCGACGTGCGCAGCGTGTTCGCCGGTCTGCGCCCGCTGCTCGCGGGCGAGGGTCCCACGGCATCGCTGCGCCGCGACCATCGCGTCGAGGTGTCGCGCCGCGGTCTGGTATCGGTCGCCGGGGGCAAGTGGACGACGTACCGGCGCATGGCCGAAGACGCCGTCGACCGGGCCTGCGCATCGGCCGGGATCGCGGCCGCAAAGACGCGGACGCAGTCGCTCTGCCTCGACGGGGGCGACGGGGCGGCGCCGGACCCGGTGGAGACGTTCGTGCTCGGTCCCGGTGACGGGCCCTCGGACGCCGAACGCGCCGGCATCGAGGCATTCGCGCGCCGCGCCGCGCGCGACGACATGGCGCGCAATGTCGAAGACGTGCTTGCCCGGCGGTCGCGCGCTCTCTTTCTCGAGGCGAGCGGGTGCACGCGCCTGGCCGGCATCGCGGCGCGCGCGCTGGCGGCCGAGCTGGGCCGGGACGCGGCCTGGGTGCGGGACGAGGAAGATTCCTTCGAGCGCGTCGCGGCGCGGTACCTGCCGCCCGGCGATCAGTAGATCGCCCAGCAGCCGGGCGTGACCAGCTCGATCAGGTGCCGGTCGAGGTCGCGGAAGTAGAGGCTGGTGCCGCCGCGCGGCCAGCGGTGGCGCGATTCCAGCGGGATGCCGTGCTCGTGCAGGCGCGCTTCCCACCCGGCGACGGCGTCTTCGGGAATGGAAAACGCGATGTGGATCTCGCCGGCGGCATCGTGCGGGGGAATGAAGCCGCCGTCGGCCGGAACCGGTTCGGTCGTGGCGCCCTTTCGGAACAGCAACAACACGTCGCGTTGCGCCACGGAGAGTGCGGCGATGCGCTCGCTTTCGAGCAGCGTCTCGAAGCCGAACAGCGCGCGGTAGAACTCGGCCGACCGCGCCACGTCGTCGACGTAGAGCGCCGTTTCGAGAATGCCGGTGACGGTCCGCAGTTTTCCCTTCTCCATACGTATCGCCCGCCCGCCCGGCGTTCCGCGCCTCAGCGATCCGGGGCGTCTCCTCCGGGAAGCGGGTGCTCCAGGAACATGAACTCGCGAACGGGCGTCCCGCCGATCAGGTGCTCCTGGATGATGCGCTCCAGCACCTCCGGCGTGCACCCGCCGTACCACGTCCCCTCCGGATAGACCACGGCGATGGGCCCGCCGCGGCAGATGCGGAGGCAGTTGGCCTTGGTGCGGGCGATCCCCCCCCGCTCGGAGAGCCCGAGCTCCTTGAGGCGGCGCTTGAGATACGCCCACGACGCCAGCGAGTCTTCGCGCGCAGAGCACTTGGGCTCGGTCTGATCCGCGCACAGGAAGATGTGCCGCCGCGCCGACGGCACACCCACGGCGTCGGCGCAGTCGCGGAGCGTGTCGCGATCGGTTTGCGGCGCGTCGGCCATGGCGCCTATCGCTCCGTCTTGCGGTGGAGCAGGAAGGGATTCCGCTGCGCGGTCGGCAACATGACCAGCTTCGAGACGTTGACGTGCGCCGGCGCGTTGGCCACGTAGACGACCGCGTCGGCGATGTCGTCCGCCGTGAGCGGCTGGAAGCCCTCGTAGACCTTGTCGGCGCGGGCTTCGTCGCCGTGGAAACGAACGATCGAGAACTCGGTCTCCGCGGCGCCCGGATCGACGCTCGACACGCGCACCGCGGTGCCGAACAGGTCGAGTGACATCGCCTCGGTCAACCCGCGCACCGCGAACTTGGTCGCGTTGTAGACGTTGCCCTTCGGGTAGGCGATGTAGCCTGCGACGCTGCCGATGTTGATGACGTGGCCCGAGTCCCGCTCGACCATGCCGGGCAGGATCTCGCGCGTGACCGTGAGCAGCCCCTTGAGGTTGGTGTCGATCATGGCGTCCCAGTCCTCGTAGTCGCCCTCGTAGACGGGATCCAGGCCCGACGCCAGCCCCGCGTTGTTGACGAGAACGTCGGTGGTCCACTGGCGCTCGTCCATCGCGCGCACGGCCGCACGCACCGCGTCGCGGTCCCGCACGTCGACGACGCTCACCGACACGGCCACACCGTGCCGGTCCGCGATCTCGTTCTTCAGGCGATCGAGCCGGTCCTGCCGGCGCGCCCACAGCTCGAGATCGGATCCCATCGCGGCGAAGGCACGCGCGCACGCCGCGCCGAACCCCGCGCTCGCGCCCGTGATGAGGACGCGCTTTCCTTTGAGACGGTTGTTGTGTTGCATCATGCTCCGATGGTATCAGCCGCGCGCCGGATTCTCCACCGCATATTCGCTAGCGCTCGATCCGCGCCGCTCCCGAGGTGGCGTCGAGAACGGCGCGCTCCACGGCGTCCAGACGATCGTCGGGAACGCGCAGCGTGAGCACGACGTCGCCGGCGTAGGTCTCGTCCGCGGTCTCGGCGCCCGCGTGTGCCGCCGCGCGGCGCACCGCGTCGACCCGCGCGTACGGCACCGTCACCCGCACCATGACGACCTCGGTGTGCTCGGCGACGGGAAGCTCGCGCAGTGCGTGCTGCACCGCCCCGCTGTACGCGCGCACCAACCCGCCCTTGCCCAGCTTCACGCCGCCGAAATAGCGCGTCACCACCGCGACGATGTTCCCCAGCCCCGAGTTGGTCAGGACCACCAGCATGGGGCGACCCGCCGTTCCCCCCGGTTCGCCGTCGTCGCTCGACCCGGTCCCCTGCGCACCGCCGGGCGGACCGACGGCGAACGCGTAGCAATGGTGCGTGGCGTCGGGGAATTCGGCGCGAACGCGGTCGATGAAGGCGCGCGCGGATTCGACGTCGGCCGCCGGACCCACGCAGGCGATGAAGCGGCTGTTCTGGATGCGGTCCTCGACGCGGACCGTCTGGAGGGGAACCCGGTAGCGGCTCGGTGCGGTCATCGCGCGTCTAGTCGCCGGTCTCGACCGGCAACCCCTGTTCGACCCAGCCGCGGTAGCCGCCGTCCATGGAGACGACGTGCGTGTATCCCATGCGCGCCAGATTGTCGGCCGCAAGCACGGAGCGAAACCCGCCGCCGCAGTAGAGCACGATCTCCGCGTCCAGGTCGGGAAGCGTGACTTCGATGTCGCGCTCGATGATCCCCCTGGCGAGGTGGATCGCCCCGGGGAGGTGACCGTCGGCCCACTCGTTGTCCTCACGCACGTCGACGAGGATGAAATCGTCGCCGCGCGAGACCCGGCGATGGATCTCGGCGATGGTGGTCTCCTTCACGCGCGGTCGCGTCTCTTCGACGATCTTCAGAAAACGGGGCGAATGGTCCATGCGGCCTCCTGTCGTTCACGCGATCCGGTTCCGGATCCACGACACGACGGTGTCGCGGATCTCCTGCATGACGTCGGACTCCGAGCGCCCGCTGCGCTTGAGCACGTGGAACGAATGGTCCCCCCCGTCGACCACGTGCAGGGTCGCGCGGGCCCCCAGCGAAGCGGCGACCTCCCGCATCAGATCGATGCGCGCCAGCGTGTCGCGCGTCCCCTGGACGAACAGCATGGGCAGCGCGACGTCCGAGAGATGCCCGGCGCGTTTCGTTCCGTCCCGGCCGGGCGCGTGCAGCGGAAAACCGAGGAACACCAGCCCGCGCACACCGGGCAGGGGCTCGCCCGCCGCGGCCTGCGACGTCATGCGCCCCCCCATCGACTTTCCTCCCGCCACCACGGGCAGCGCCGGCCACTCGCGCCCCGCCGCCTCGACGGCCGCGCGCACCGTTTGCTCGAGCACGGCGGGCGGATCGGGGCGACGCCCCTTCGAGCGCATGTAGGGGAACTCGTAGCGCAGCGTCGCCACGCCCTCGCCGGCCAGCATCCCGGCGACCGCTTCTATGAACGCGTGGCGCATCCCCGCACCCGCGCCGTGGGCGAACACGTACACCGCCCACGCATCCATCGGCGCGGTCACGAGCCCGGGAACCGCGCCGATCCGTTCGGAGACATCGATCTCGATCTCGCGCGCAGCGGGGCCGGTCACGGATCGACCACGTAGGTGAAGAGCCCGTGCGCGACCATCCGCTCGTCCTGGGTGACGTCGACGGCGCACACGGCCACGCGCCGGCCGATTCGAACCGGTCTCGCGACCGCGACCAGCTCGCCGCCGTCGGTGTGCGCCGGACGCAGGAAGTTCATCGAGAAGCCGATCCCGTTCACGCGGCCGCGGTCCATCGCCTCCGGAATCAACAGATAGACGGCGGCGGTGTCGGCGAGCGCGGAGATGATCCCGCCCTGCACGATGCCGTACTCCTGCGCGTGCGCGGCGCCGGGTTGCGCGCGCACCTCGACGCGGTCGCTCGATCGGTGCGTGAGCGACGTCCCGAGGAACGCGTTTACCGGAGTTTTCTCGAACAGCTCGGCGGCGCGCCGGTCGACGGCCATGCGCCCTCCCTACCGCACGTAGCTCGCGGCGTTGACGTCGATCGTGGTCCCGGTGCAATGGTCGGCGAGGCCGCTGGCGAGAAATACGACCAGCGGCGCCACGTCGCGCGGCTCGGTGAGGCGGTCGAGGGCGATCTCGTTCTTCGCGTAGTCTTCGCCGTAGCGCCGGATGAAGGCCTCGGCCATGTCGGTGCGCGTGAAACCGGGCGCAACCACGAAGGCCTTGACGCCGTGGCGGCCGCACCCGCGCGCGATCGAGCGGGACAGCGCCACCATGCCCCCCTTGGACGCGGCGTACGCCATGTACTCGGGCGTATCGCCCCGGAAGGCGGCGCGGGAGGCCACGAACACGATGCGCCCGCCGCCGTGCGAGCGAAAATGCCGGATCGCTTCGCGCGAGAGAATCGCGGACGCCGTGAGGTTGACCGACATCGTCGTCTCCCACGCGTCGGTCCAGGTGTCGATCGGCTCGTCCAGCCCGGATTCGATGGCCACGCCCGCGTTGTTGACGAGCAGGTCGAGCCCCCCGAGGGCGTCGGCCGCGCGCGCGAACAACTCGACGCAGTCGCGCCGCTCCGACAGGTCTGCGGTGAGCACGCACGAGCCCTCCGCCCCGCGCACAGCTGCTTGCGCGCCCTCGCGCCCCGCGCGGCAGTGCGCGGCGACGCGCGCGCCGGATGCGACCAGCGTCTCGGCGATGGCGCGGCCGATGCCGCGGCTCGCGCCGGTGACGAGGGCGCGCTGTCCGGTGAGGTCGATGTTCATGGGGGCGATGGTACCCGATGCCGCGGGGTTCTGGCTACCGGGGCGGGCTCACATGTCCAGGCCGGAATCGTCGATCGCACCCGGGTCGCCGCGTCCCATCGACCGCCGCTGCGCGTCGGTGATCTTGCGCCGCCCCTGAAACCCGGCGTCCACCTCGTGCCAGTGCGTCAGCCGGCGTTCGCCGAGCTTCCAGCACAGGAACACCCAGCGTCCCGCGTAGGTGGTGGGAAAGTCGACCAGCCCCTGTTCGATTCCCCCCATGGGAAAGCGCAGTCCCCGCCCGAGGATGTGCTCCTCGACCGCCTGCTGGATGGCCAGGAGCGACCGGTCGATGCCTTCGCGATGGGACGCGAATTCCTGGTGGTCGGGGATGTCCTCGTCGCGCAGCGCATTGCCCCAGAGCAGTTCCAGCACGTCGATCTTGTTGGCCAGCTCGCGGATGGTCCGCTTCTCGACCTCGATCCCCCGGAACACCTCCACGAGGGACGGGATCATCGCGTCGGCTTCTTCCACTGTGAATGCTTTGCGTGGCATGGTCGCGCACCCTCCGCCTCCGCCGACTCTAGCCCGCGACGCGGTGGCGCCGCAACCCTCACACGATTCCGGTCGCCATGACGACGGCCATGACGAGGAGCATCACGGCCACCAGCCGCCGGATGGATCCCATCGATACGCGCGGCAGGAGGCGCGCCCCGACGGTCGCACCGACGATGGCGGAAAGTGCGGCGGCGAGCATCAGCGGCCACTGCCCGCGCAGCGCGGCGAGATCGAGCTCGCGGCCGTAGAGCGCGAGGCGCGCGATGTCGACGAGACATGCGACCACGATGCCGGTTCCGATGAACGCCTCCCGGCTGAGCCCGCACCGGATGAGGAAGGCGCTGCGCAGCGCCCCCTGGTGGCCGGACAGCCCGCCGAAGAAGCCGCTCAACCCGCCACCGACGGCGAGGTACTGCGGGCCGAACGAGATTCGCGCCAGCGCCGGCACCGACTCCCACACCGCGAAGGCGGCGATCATCCCGCCGACCACCAGATCGATCGCGGTCACGTCGTGCATCTGCCCGAAGAGCGTGTACGTCGCGAGCGCCGGGATGTGCGTCAGGTTGACGAGCAGGCGCGCGCCGAGCAGGCTGGCGAGGACGGCGGGCAGCGCGAAGCGGCGCAGGACGGTGCGGTCCGCGTATCGACCGAGCAGCGCCGCCTTGAACAGGTTGTTGGCCAGGTGCACCACCGCCGTCACCGCGACCGCCGCGCCGGTGGGAAAGAAGAGCGCGAACACGGGCAGGAGCAGCGTTCCCAGTCCGAAGCCGGAGAAGAGGGTCAGCGCGGACGCGCCCAGAGCGACGATGCAGACGAGGAGAAATTCCATCACGGACGGAAGGAGAACGGAGCGCGGTGGATGCCGCGCTCGGTGACGATGGCCGTGACCAGGTCCGCCGGGGTGACGTCGAACGCGGGATTGTAGGCCTCCGCGCCGTCGGCGACCGTCGGCGTACCGCCCGCGCGCGTGACTTCCTCCGCCGACCGGTGCTCCACGGGAATGCCGGCGCCGTCGGCGAGCGACGCGTCGATCGAGCTCGACGGCGCCACCACGTAGAACGGAACGCCGTAGCGGCGCGCGAGTACCGCCAGCCCCAGGGTTCCCACCTTGTTCGCCGTGTCTCCGTTGGCCGCGATGCGGTCCGCGCCGACGATTACCGCGCCGACCGAGCCGCCCGAGAGAAGCGAGGCCGCGGCGCCGTCGACCAGAACCGTCACGGGGATCGCGCGCTCGATACACTCCCACGCCGTCAGGCGCGCGCCCTGCAGCAGCGGGCGCGTCTCGTCCGCATAGACGTGAACGCGCTTGCCCTGCGCGACCGCCGCGAACACCACGCCGAGCGCCGTCCCGATTCCGCCCGTCGCCAGGCCGCCGGTGTTGCAGTGGGTGAGCACGCGCGCGCCGTCGTCGATGAGTGAGGCGCCGTGCGCCGTCATCGCCCGACCCATCGCGAGGTCCTCGGACAGGATCGCGTCCGCCTCCGCGACCAGTCGCTCGAGCAACGACCGCTCGTCCATCGGCTCCGCCCACACGCGGCGCATGCGCTCCACCGCCCACGACAGGTTGACCGCCGTGGGTCGCGCCACCGCGATGCGGCCCGCGGCCGCGTCCAGGCACGCGCGCAGCTCGGCGCCGCCCGCGGCGGGCGCGCGCGAGATTCGCGGCGCGGACACGCCACCGGTATCGTCGATGCCGGACTCGAATACGGGGCCGTCGCCCGGCCACCCCTCTTCGATGGCGACCCGGAGGCCGTAGGCGCCGGCCCCCCCGATGGCGGGGGCGCCGCGCACG
>CAZCQM010000071.1:0-13023 GCA_964500785.1 uncultured bacterium | reverse complement strand
ACGACGACGCGTCCGTGAACCCGACGCCGACCCGAGTCCTCCTCGATGTCGACACCCCCGACGCGGTTCCCGTCGCGGACGATGTCGACGACCTTCGCGCGTTCCACGACCGTCACCCGCGCGCGCGCGGCCTCGACCAGGGCGTTGTCCAGGATCTCGCGGCGGCACACGAGATGAGGCGAGGGGTCGTCGGGCGAAGAGAGATCGACGGTCACCGTGTGCCCGCGCGGCGACCACAGAGTCGCGCGGCCGATCGGCTCGCTGGTCGCGTCGCGCACGCGATCGAGCACGCCGAGCTCGCGGAGGTGGCCGACGCTCTTTCGCGCCACGGCGTCGCCGCAGATCTTGTCGCGCGGGAAAGCGTCCCGGTCGACGAGAAGGACGTCGAGCCCGTGGCGCTCCGCATAGAGCGCCGTCGACGTTCCGGCCGGGCCGGCGCCGACGACGATGACGTCATGCCGATGAACGGTCATTCGCGTTGCAGGGGACGGGTCGTTTCAATACCGCCAGCAGCGTATGCGACGCGCGCCCGGAACACAAGCCGCCGTATGCGGCCGGCGAAACGGAAAGGCCGCCCGGTGCGGACACCGGACGGCCTTCCGTTCATGTGGCGATGCAATCGAAGCTAGCTGGTCGCGGGATCCGGACCGTACTGATTCGACCCCGGCACTCCGTTGGTGAAGAGGAGCACCAGACCGAAGTAGATGTTGTAGAGCGGAATGAGGAAGTACCAGTAGTGCGAACCGGGTCGTCCCAGGTCGTGCAGGCGGCGGATGGCCAGGTACGCCTGCGCCGCGCAACCAACGACACCGATTATGAACCCGAACGCCCCCGCGCTCTCGATGCCCATGCCGGATACGCCGCTCGCAAAGCCCACGGCGAAGGCACACGCGTACGTGACGGCGACGACGATCATCGACGAGATGAAATACTGCTTCCGGCTGAGCCGGCCCTGTGTCGTGAATACGTTGCTCATAATGAAC
This sequence comes from uncultured bacterium, assembly GCA_964500785.1. GTDB lineage: Bacteria > Krumholzibacteriota > Krumholzibacteriia > WVZY01 > JAKEHA01 > JAKEHA01. Next base: position 12,040 of record CAZCQM010000071.1, on the reverse strand, counting down.
TCCTTTCGATCGCCTCGCCCCCCGAACAGGCGCCCGGGCGTACTGACGGCGATTTCCGTTCTCGCGCGGCGCGCACCCCGCAAGTCGGCGCACCTGACGAGAGCGCCTCCGACTCCCCGCGAAGGCCCAAGCCCTGTCGCCGGGGTGCACGACCGCCGCGCGGTTCGGAAGAACGGATTGTGCCGGGCACGGCAAGAAACGAGCCGGATTCGAAAAGGAGGGCGTGTGATGCCCGAGGAGGGACGAGAGGGGAGGAGAATGCCTGCGGACGGTGCCGCGGGGGGCGCGCTACACGTAGCGCCGTTTTGCGGACTTGCGCCCGCGGCGCAACCGGGAGGACGAGTCGGTCTTGGGAGGACCGAAGCGGCCGATGCCGTGATCGAAGTCCATGTAGCGCCGGCGCTCGAGCTTGGCGCCGATGTGCTGCTCGATGCGGTCGACGTACTCTTCCTCGTCGAACGCCACGAACGTCACCGCGTCGCCGGTGGCTTCCGCGCGGCCGGTGCGGCCGATGCGGTGGATGTAATCCTCTGCGTTGCGCGGCACGTCGAAGTTGACCACGTGCGAGATGCCGTCGATGTCCAGGCCTCGGGCCGCGATGTCGGTGGCGATGAGCACGCGGTGCTCACCGCTCTTGAAACCGTCCAGGGACTGCTTGCGTTCCGACTGCGACAGGTTGGAGTGCAACTCCGCCGCATCGATTCCGTGGTGGGTGAGACGCCGCTTCACGAACTCCGCGGTGTCTTTGGTGCCGCAGAACACGAGCACCACTTCCCATTCCTGGTCTTCCAGGATCTTCCGCAGCAGATCGAGCTTGCGGTCGCGCGCCACCGGGAACACGTACTGCGTCACGGTGTCGGTCGGCTTGCGCTGCTCGCCGACTTCGATGAGGAGGGCGTCGTTCTGAACGCGTTCCGCCAGGCGCCGAACCTCCGATGAGACCGTCGCCGAGAACAGCAGCGTCTGGCGCCTCTCGGGGATCTTGGCGATGATCTTGCGCACGTCCTGGATGAACCCCATGTCGAACATACGGTCCACCTCGTCGAGGACGAAGTACTCCACGTGGCGCAGGTCGATAGTGTGCCGGCCGATGTGGTCGAGGAGTCGTCCCGGGGTGGCGATCACGATATCCACGCCCGCGCGCAGCTTCGAGAGCTGGCGGTCGAAGCGCACGCCACCGTAGACGGCGAGCGCGCGCAGCTCGAGGTAGCTCCCGTATGTCCGGAAGGCCTCTTCGTTCTGGACGGCGAGCTCGCGCGTCGGTGTGAGCACGAGCGCCCGGATCACGCGCGCCGGCGACGCCGGCCCTTTGCGCTGCGGGTGATGCGGGCGGCTCCTGGGTGCCGAGTCACCTTCGTGCGCCCGCGAGGTCTCGGTGTCCGCCGCCTCGCTCTCCTTCGAAAGCGCGACCAGAATCGGGATCGCGAACGCCGCCGTCTTGCCCGTCCCGGTGGCGGCGCGGCCGATGATGTCGCGGCCCTCCAGCGCGGGCGGGATGGCCTGCGCCTGGATATCCGTGGGCGTTTCGTATCCCGTGTCACGCAGGGCGTGCAGGATCGATTCTGGTAAGTTTAGACTTTCAAATGACATAGGTTCACAGTCGGTGACGTACACCAGCCTCCACATATCCAGCATACAATGTGATGGGTGGGTGGAACAAGCGCGGTGCGGTCGTCGTGGCCCGTAGCTTGCATAAATATACTCAATGAGGACGGTCCATGACGAATCATTTTAGAGCCGGATTGGCCGCCATGGCGGCCGCCGCGGCCCTGATTCTGGCCTGCTCGAGCGACGGCACCGCGCCCGCCGGCGGCGGCGGCCCGGCCGTTCGCACCTACCGCATGGGGTTTTCGGGCATTCCGTCGCGCGCCGACCTCAACCTCGCCATCGCCTCCATCGACATGTGGTCGCAGCGCGCGGATGCCGCCATCATGAGCTTCGAGCTGCCGTGGGATTCGCTGCTCGCCGGCGTGCCGCCCGAGACCCTCGTCGTTCGCGATCAGGAGGGGCTCGCCAACTACTTCCGCTTCAAGGGCCACGAGTTGTGGATCTACCTGGACCCCGCCAACGGGCTGAATCGCGCGGGTGAATCCGACGCTCTGGTCGACGCAGGGCGCAGCATCACCGAGCCCGCCGTGCAGCAGCTGTTCCGCCGCTATGCCGTGGTGATCGACAGCGTGATCCGTCCCGAGCATCTCGGGCTCGCGCTGGAGACCAACCTCATCCGGGGACTCTCGCCCGCGCCGCTGTACGCCGCCATCAGGCAGGTCGTCAATGACGCCGCGACGGACGTGCGCGCGGTCGATTCGACCGTGAAGCTGAGCGTGAGCGTCCAGGTGGACTGGGCGTGGGGACGATTCGGAACCGGGAGCTATGAAGGTGTCGAGCAGGATTTCACCGACTTCCCTTTCATCCAGGAACTGGGATTGTCGTCGTATCCCTTCCTCGCCGGGTTTTCGGTTCCGGAAGAGATACCGCTCGACTACTACACGAAGCTCGTCGAAGGTCACACGATTCCGGTGATGGTCACCGAGGGCGGATGGTCGTCGGCGACGCTGGATTCGCTGGTAGCGTCGGAAGACGAGCAGAAACGCTACATCGAGCGCCAGTCGGAGCTGTTGGACGAGGCGGGCGCGATCGCGGTGTTCCAGCTCACATTCACCGACCTCGACCTCGTCGCGATGCCGCCGCCGCCGGGCTCCATCCTCTATCTGTTCGCGCACCTCGGTCTCGTCGACGTGGATCTCAATCCCAAGGCCGCGCTCGCCGCGTGGGACGCCGTCTACGCGCGACCGCTGCGTTGAGCTCAGTCCGGCCAGCCGACGTACGCTTCGCACTCGTAGGGAAACTCGACGACGCCGTCTTTGGCGTGCGCGTCGAAGAGCGTCTTCAGCCCATCGAAGAACGACGTGTGCTTCGGGTGACCGGCGGCGGGAACGTACGACGACGACATGGCCAGGCCGCGGACGTCATCCCAGTGGTGACGCAGCGTGAACTGATAGTGCCACTCGATGCACCCGTCGAGAAACGTGTGCAGCTTGTCGCCGAGCACTCGGCGGTGGTCGACGCCTTTGTAGTCGACGGCGTGCTCGGTCAGGTAGGCGTCGTAGGCGGCCATGAACGGGGTCGCGTCCACGAGGCGGGAGTTGAACACGACGAGAGCGCGCCCGCCGGGTGAGAGGATCCGCTTCCACTCCCGTTTCGTGCGCGCCGGGTCGAACCAGTGGAACGCCTGCCCCGCGGTGATGAGATCGACGGCTCCGTCCGGCAGCGTCGTCGCTTCCGCCGACCCGGCGAATGCGACGAATCTCGGGTTGTGCTCGAACGCCGTTTCCGCGGCCGCGCGCATGGCGTCGTTGGGCTCGACGCCGTAGACCATATTCCCGTTGTCGAGAAAAAGACGCGCCAGCATCCCGGTGCCGCAGCCGACGTCCGCCACGAACCACTCCGGGCGAAAGTCGACGGCGTCGCGCAGCCACGCGACGAGCCCGGGCGGGTAGCCGGGGCGGTAGCGAACGTAGTCCGCGACGCGATTCGAGAACCGTCGCCGCGGATCGTCTTCGTGCTGTGCCGTCACCGCCGCCGTCCGGATGCCGATCCTATGGTCGGCGACGCTCGCTGACGAACACCTCGAACCGGCCGCGGGGACCGATGAACGCGTTCGCGCTCCAGCTCACCACCGACACGATGACAGCGGTGGCGATCGCCCACATGAACCCGTCGACGGCGAACCCGTTCATCATCCTGCCGACCAGGAGAACCATCGCGGCGTTGATGACGAGCAGGAATATGCCCAGCGTCACGATGGTGATGGGGAGTGTGAGGATTATGATGACGGGCCGGACGATCGCATTGACGATACCCAGCAGCAATCCGGCGCCGACGATGGCCAGGAAGCCCGTGGAGTGGACGCCCGGCAGCAATGCGGACGCGACCCAGAGCCCCAGGGCCGTGATGAGACCCCGAACCAGGAAACCTCTCATGGCATACCTTCCTTCCTCATGCGTCCCCGTCGCGGACCGACGTTCCTTCCGCCCTCATTATATAGGGGCCGCGGGCGGGACGCCTGCGTACTTACGAGATGTCGGGGACGTCGCGGTTATAGAAGTCGTAGATCACGCGAACGGCCTCTTCCGACGTTTCCACGAATGTGACCAGATCCCGATCCTCGGGTGATATCGTTCCTTCCTCGACGAGAAGATCGAAGTTGATCACCCGCGTCCAGAACTCGCGGCCCACCAGCACCACGGGCATGCGCGGCATCTTGTGCGTCTGGACAAGCGTCAGCGCCTCGAAGAGCTCGTCGAAGGTCCCGTAGCCACCCGGAAACGCGACCAGGGCCACGGCGCGCAGCAGGAAGTGCATCTTGCGCAGCGCGAAATAATGGAAGCGGAAGCACAACTCCGGGCTCACGTACGGATTGGGCTCCTGTTCCTCGGGGAGCGTGATGTTGAAGCCGGCGCTCAACGCCTGCACGTCGTAGGCCCCGCGATTGGCGGCCTCCATGATGCCCGGTCCCCCTCCGGTGACGACGACGAAGTCGTTGCGCTCCGCCCGGCGCACGAATGTCGATACCGTGCGCGCGAACTGCCGCGCCTCGTCGTAGTACCGCGACAGGGACAGCGCGCGTTCGGCGCGCGCCAGCGCGACGGCGAGGTCGCGGTCCGCGGGATTCTTCTCGCACGCCTCCTGGACGGCGTCGCGGTGGGCGCGGGCCGTGTCGGGGGGCTGGACGCGCGCGCTCCCGAACACGACGATGGTCGATCGAATCTCGAGCCGGCGGAGCATCATCTCCGGCTTCTGCAGCTCCATCTCCAGACGAACCGGGCGCAGCACGTCCTCCTTGAGAAAGTCCGGGTCCTCGAACGCGATACGGTACGCGGGACTTTCCTTGAGCCGCGCCACGAGGCGCGACCGTTCTTCATGATTCGGTGCGGGTGGACGCGCGGGTCGTTCGTTGGGGTGCTCGGTCGACATACGGTGCTCCTTTCACGCCGGTGCAGCGGCGCACGATTGATGTTCCGGCATTGTACCACGGCGGGTGATTTCCTGCCTCGGGCCAGCGCCGGACCCGAGGGCGAAGTCCTTGACGCGGCGCGGCGGTTGGAAAAATAATCGACCCCCATGCCACGATTCCCGCGATTCTCGGCGCGCAACGAACGCATCACCGGTTCCGTCTACGAGACGTTCCGCGCGCGCATGGCCGCACAGGGGGAGCGTCTCGTCGGCCTCCACATCGGCGATTCGTACGCCTCGCCGCCGTATCCGCTTCCCATCGACGCACGGTTTCGCGACGACAACCCCGGGTTCAACCGCTACTGCGACACCTTCGGCGTGGCGGGGTTGCGGGATGCGCTGGCGGACAAGCTGCGCGCCGAGAACGATCTCGACGTGGAGCGCGCCAACGTGCTCGTGACCGCGGGGGCGACCAACGCGCTCGGCGTGAGCGTGCAGACCCTGGTCGACGACGGCGACGAGGTCATGCTCCTTGCGCCGTTCTGGCCCTTCTTTCGCGGCATGGTGCGGATGGCCGGGGGCAACGCGGTGGAGGTTCCGTTCTACACGCGACTCTACGAAAGCCCCGACGAAGACGTGACCGACCTGATGGAGCGTGCGCTCACGCCGCGCACCGTCGCCGTCTACCTCAACAGTCCCAACAACCCCAGCGGGAAGGTGCTGACGCGCGCGCAGCTCGAGGCGATCGCCGCCTTCGCGACGCGCCACGACCTGTGGCTCGTCTCCGACGAGGCCTACGACGGCATGACCTTCGACGGGCGCGCACACGTGTCGCCCGCCTCGTTGCCCGGGATGCGGGAGCGGACGATATCCATCTTCACGTTTTCGAAGGTCTACATGTTCGCGGGGCTGCGCCTGGGGTACGCGGTGGGTTCAGAGCCGGTGATCCGCGCGCTCAACAAGACCATGGTGCACCAGCTCTACAGCCCGTCGACGCTCGCGCAGCAGATGATGGTCGAGCCGGTGCGAACGCGGGATGCGTGGGCGCACGGGTTCGTCGAGGAATATCAGGAGACGCGCGACCGCGTCGCCGCGGCGCTGCGCGTGGATGCGCCGCTCCCGGAAGGCGCGTACTACTTCTTCTTTCCCGTGGATCGCTATCTCGCGGGACGATCGTTCGAGGCGGTCGTGGAGCAATGCCTGGACGCGGGTGTGTCGGTGGCACCCGGCGCCGACTTCGGCGCCGACTTCGCGCATTACCTTCGCATCTGCTTCGCCGGCGAACCGCCCGAGCGCGTGCTGACCGGGATCGAACGGCTGAACGCCGTGCTCGTCGACGCCGACCGGTAGCCGCGCCTACTTCGCCTTCAGCGCCTTCGAGGCGCGCGCGTAATCCTTCGGCTTCACCCACAGGATCATGCCGTAACGGCCGCCCCCGGCGCACACCGCGTCGGCGGCCGTGATGCTGATGCCGTGGTCGGCGAGTTTCTTCACGTGACGATGCACGGCGCCGACCGAGTCGCTACCGGTGATCAGGAACGCCTTCTTCTCCGCGCTGAGCTTCCACCCGTTCGCCTTCGCGGCGCGCCGGAGCGCGGGCGTCTTCTCGGCCACGAAATCGAGCTGGGCCTTTCCGCCGCCGGCGGGGAAACCGGAAAACGCCATCAGGTTCACGCCGGCCTTGCGCACGTCGGAGAGGACGCGTGCGCCCTGCCCGGCGCGGGCGGCCACCGTCGCGTAGCAGTATTTCACCTTCTTGACTTTGTCTGCCATCGGTCATCCTCCTTGCCTCACAGGCCCGGACAGTATATCGCCGCCGGTGGACGGATGGAATAGCGTCGTCTCTCGTCACTTGGCGCGGGGCCGTCGTTCGACTATACTGGCGTTTCCTTGATGGTCCGCTTCCGCGCTCTGCGCACAGCCCTCGTGAGGCGCCGTCGATGATCGGTCGGACAATTTCGCATTATCGTATCCTCGAGCGAGTGGGTGGCGGTGGAATGGGTGTCGTGTACCGCGCCGAGGATCTCAAGCTCCGCCGCACGGTGGCCCTCAAGTTCCTCGCCCCCGAGCTCACACGCAACGAAGACGCCAAGCATCGCTTCATCCACGAAGCCCAGGCGGCCTCCGCGCTCGACCATCCCAACATCTGCAGCATTTTCGACATCGACGAGACGCCGGAGGGCCAGCTCTTCATTGCCATGGCCTGCTACGAGGGCGAATCGCTCAAGCAGCGCATCGAGCGCCGCAAGCTGGACGTATCCGAAGCCTTCGAGATTGCGTTCTCGGTGGGACAGGGACTCGCGCGCGCGCACGCCAGCGGAATCATCCACCGCGACATCAAGCCGGGCAACGTGATGATCACAAGCGACGGGTTCGTCAAAGTTGTCGACTTCGGGCTGGCCAAGCTCATCGGCCGCTCGCGCGTCACGGGAAGCGGCGTCACGCTGGGGACCGTCGCCTACATGGCGCCCGAGCAGACGCGCGGCGACGACGTCGACGCGCGCGCCGACGTCTGGGCGGTCGGTGCGCTGCTCTACGAGATGCTGACGGGCAAACTCCCGTTCCGCGGTGAGATCGACCAGGCGGTCGTGTATTCGATTCTGAACGAGGAGCCGACGCCAATCCGCGAGTTGCGCCCCGAGGTGCCGGAGGCGTGCGTGGCGGTCGTGATGAAATGCCTCGAGAAGGATCCGGACCGGCGCTATCAGAGCATGGCGGAGCTGTGCGCGGCGTTCATCGAACTCTCCGACCGGCTCGGGTGGGAGTCGTTCGCGACGGGATCGGTGCGGGCGGTGAGCGTCGTGCGCAGAACCGGACGGCGGCGGCGTGCGATGACGGCGCGCATCGTGATCGGCGCGGCACTGGTAGTCGCGGTGGCGGGGACGCTGGCCTGGCGGATGTGGGGCGATCGGTCCGTGTATTCGACGAAGACGCGGCTCGCCGTCATGCCATTGGAGCGCCCGGCGAGCGTGCCGCCGCAGACCTTCGTGGACGGCCTGTCCCAGTGGATTTCCGAGGCGCTCGATCGCGCGAGCGGTGATGTTCCCTCGATGTGGGTGCTTTCCTACAATCGGGTTCTGGATAACAGGCCGATCGATCTGAGCCACACCAGCCAGGCTTTCGGTGTCAATCGGCTGATCACCGGTAACGTGCAGCCCTTCAGCAACGGCCAGCGCGTGACGTTGACCCTCTCCGACGCTAAAACGCTCGATCCGATCCGGTCCACGTTCGTCGAGTTCAACCCGACGTCACCGGACTCCCTGACCGACGCGCTTGCGGACGCCCTCTGCACGCTGCTCGATGAGGACGTCTCACGCGCCAGCCGGGCCGGCATCGCCGGTCCGCGACCAGCGTCGCCCGCCGCGCTCGTGTCCTACCTGGAGGGGCTGGGCCACGCGCAGGAAAGATCGACGGCGCACCTCGAGCAGGCCGAGCACGCGTTCGATGCGGCCATCGCCAGCGACAGCACGTTCGCGCCCGCCTTTGCCGCGCGGGGCTACGTTCGCTCGATGCGATCCGGCGGAGCAACGACGGATGCGGCGCTCGCCGACCTGCAAAAGGCGGTGGCGTTGGATTCGACGTACGTTCCGGCATGGCTCGGGATCGCCTCGCTCTACGAGCGCAGGGGTGAGACCGATCTCGCTGTGCAATCGGCGGAACGTGTACTGCAGGTCGACCCGAACAACGTCGACGCGTATCTGAGACTCGGACGGACGTACGCGATGGCGGGTCGTTACGACGAGGCGCGGAACAAGTATCTCGAAGTCGTCCGAATACGACCGGACTACTACATGGGATTTTCCGGGCTGGGGTGGGTCGCCCAACAGACGCATGCAAGCGATCAGGAGTACTACGCGTATCGCAGGGCCCTCGAACTTGCGCCCGAGAATCTGTATTCGTTGAATGGCATGGGTTCGTACCAGGCACAACAGGGGAACTGGACTGCAGCGCGGGAGTACTTCGTGCGCTCATTCCTCGTTCGTCCTGACTGTTCCTCGTGTTCGAATGCGGGATGGGTGCTGTACTACGAGAATCGGTTCGCCGACGCGGCCCGGTATTACGAGTATGCACTCACCTATTGCGATTCGACCAACTACAAGGTGTGGGGCAATCTCGCGTGCGCCCTCTACTGGGCCGAAGGCGAGCGCGAGAAGGGGATTGCCGCGTACCACCGAGCCATCAGCCTGGCGGAGAAGACGCTCCAGGATAAGCCCGATGATTCAGAGACGATCGGACGTCTGGCGGATTACTACGCCATGACGGATGACCGTAACAACGCGTACCGGATGATCGAGCGCGCCGGAGACGCCGCCGATGCGGACCTGGCGTATCGCCTGGCATGCGCGTACGAGAAGCTGGGCGATCGAGAACGAGCGCTGGACAGCGTTGACAGGGCGCTTCGCGATCGTTTCCCACTCCGACAAATCGAAGTCGATCCACTGTTTCGTGATCTCGTGAGGGACGCAAGATTTCGACCGCTGGCTCAGGCGGCCGCGGCCGAACGATAGTCGCCCTGGAAACCGCCTGTTCCTGAACCGATGGAGGCGATGTAATGAACAAATTTTGTTTCTGGCCGCTGCTGGCAGCGTTGATGTGTGCGTGGCTGCCGCGAGCGGCCGAGGCCCGCGATCGGAAGCCGGCCGGCCGAGAGGTCGTCATCGTGATCAACGCCGATCTGAAGGCCGTCGACACCACCGGTCACCTGTTGACGAGCCCCCGTTTGATGTCGGGCGACTTTCTCCGTCTCTGCAACAAGAGCGGCAGAGAAATCGCCGTCATCGTCAAGGACAGCAAGGGACGGAGCGGGGCCGACCGATCCCATAAAGTGCTCGGAGGCGCCAGTTCGGTCCGACTCCAAGGCGGAGAATGTGTCGCCCGGCACGTGGGGACACTGCCGGTGGGTTTCGGGATCGAGTGGACATTCCAGCCACTCGGAGCCAAGCACATTATCGCCGGGGTCGGCGGCGGCCCTGACGTCATCAACCCGCCCCCACCACCAAATCCGTAAGTCGGAGCGGGAGGAATAAAGAGGGACGGAAGACGAGGCCGGGCCTCGTCTTCCGTCCTCCTGCGGATCTCGGCCGTTCAGTGGAGGCCTTCGCACAACTCCTGCAGCCGGGTACTGAGCGTTTTCAGACACACGGCGCAGTAGTCTTCGGATTGGCACATCCACTGGTCCATGAGGCAGAACTCCTCGGGGCGGTAGATCCCCTCGGCGTAGTAACCGCCCCCCTGGTAGGCCCCCACGGGCGTGCGAGCGTTGCACGTATCCAGACCGGCGGCCGCCACGCTGGGAAGCACGGTCGCGGATATGTCGGAGCCCCACGGGATCTCCGTCTTGTTGAGAGTGGCGGTGAGGTTGGGTTCCGCCGGTTCGCCCCGATCCGCGACGGGATATTCGAGGGTCTCGGTGACATTCGGGTCGCAGATCCGACAGCTGTACTCGTCCCCCAGCCCGCCAATGGAGTGACCGAGCTCGTGCGCAACAATGCGGCCCCACGGATACCGGTCGGTGACGTAGGTGATGTTGTTAGTCAGGTCGGTCCAGGCGGCGTAAGTGTCCGAGTTGACGAGCACGATGATCACGTCGTACCCGGGCACCCCCGCGCGCTCGCAGGCGGCAAGACAACTCTCGGCATTACCCTCGATGAACCGCTCGGGGTCGTCCGCACCGCCCTGCTGGACGCCCAGGACCGACTCGTCGCCTTCGGGGGTCGTGAGATTGATCTTCCAGATGTTGAAGCTGCAATCGATAGAATGAAATGGTTCCATGGAGAGCAGGTCGTCGACGATCTTGTCGACGTACTCGTTGTATTCGTCCTGCTCGGATTCGGTGTAACCGTCGCCCATAATGACGATGTCGAGAAGCGAGGAGGACGACCCCCCACCATGCACCGATTCGACGCTGGTGATCTCCGCGGATTCGCCGTCGGAGGAACTGGAATTGCAACCTGCGGTGATCAGCACCGCACACGTCAGAATTGCTGCAAGCCGGTGTGACACCCATTCCCCCTAGAACGACAGTACCAGCTCGTTGATGAGGGTCCGCTGAGCAAGCCCGCCGGGCGTTGTGATGTTGAGTCCGGCGGGGACCCGGAACGCTCTCAACTTCACCGGTCCCGCCACGCGGGGCAGACGAAGGACGACCACCGGATTGCTGCTGAAGCCCCGCCGTGTGACCATCACCTGAGTGGTGGACGATCCGGGCACGAGGGCTTCTCCCGGCGTGTGGAGGGGGTCGAGAACCGAGCATCTGTGGATGAGGTGGGCCGACCCATCGACCAGGTCAAACGAAAGACGTTGCTCGTTGGACACGACGTTCCCAGTCGGACTGTCGAGCGACGGAGCCGTGTGGACCATGCTCAGGGTGTCCGACACGGCGAGGATGACGAGCACTGTGGGGGGCTCCGTCACCATGAGCAGTGACCGCCCGAACGGTCCGTTCTCATCGCCGACCGTCACTTCGGCGGAATCCGAAGCGACGATCGGTACGATGAAATCGATGTGGTCGTCATCCGGGACCCGCACGATCGCGGCGTGTTTTCCGCCAACGATGACCTCGAGGCCCGGCCGGGTCTTGAAGTCACCACCGGCATGGGTGATGCGAACACTGTCACCCGGAGCGGCGGAAGGGGGGGCAAGCGCGATGGGATTGAGGGGGGCGGGCGGTGCAACGTTTCTCGGGCCGCCGCAACTCGCGAGAGTGGCAGCCACGACGACCACGAAGATTCGACGGGCACGAGACGACACCGGGTCCCTCCCTGAGAGCGTTCAGTTTGCGTTATGTATCGCAGCGCGTCAAGCCCCGCCTCGGTCACCGGCCCGGAGGGAGGCAACCGGCCCGGGTCGTCGCTTGCGACGATGCCCGGAGGCTAGTATGATGGAGCACCATCTGTTCCCGATCGCATTCGACACGAAGTACGAAAGGACCTCAGCGCCATGCCCGACAACCGTCCCGCCACCATGGACGACGTTCGCCGCTTCAACGAAGCGTTCGGAGCGCTGCGTTCCGAGATCGGCAAAGTGATCGTCGGACAGGACCGCGTCATCGAAGAGTTGCTCATCGCCCTGTTCGCCGGCGGAC
>CAZCQM010000070.1:11547-13087 GCA_964500785.1 uncultured bacterium | reverse complement strand
CCCGTCGAGGAACCGCGCCCGATCGTGCACCGTGCGTGCCGGATGTACGATTACTTCAGCAACACGGCCTTTCGGGTCAGCGTCTCGTCGCCCGCGGTCAGCCGATAGAAGTAGACCCCGGACGAGATCTCGTTGCCCCGATCGTCGCGTCCGTTCCACTCGACCTCGCGGAAGCCGGCCTCGAACGTCCGGTGGTCGATCAGCGTACGCACGAGGCTGCCACTCACGTCGTACACCTTAAGGGTCACGTCGGAACGAACCGGAAGCGTGAACCGGATCGTCGTCGCCGGGTTGAACGGGTTGGGGTAGTTCGCGAGCGTCAGCCGGGACGGCTCGGGTGAATGCGTGACCGGTGTCGGTCCCGCCTCGATGCTCGAGAACTCGACCATCTGCTGGTTGACCGTCGGGTTCGTACTCCAACTCGACCGGACCTCCACGATCACCGATTGGTTCGACCCGAGGTCAGCCGCCGAGATGTCGAAGTCGAAACCATCCTCCGGCGTCACCAGACCGTCGCCGACGGTGGTAAGCGGGAGCGCGTTGTAGGCGGGATCACACGGGCTCAGGCTTGCCAGGGGTACCGTCGCCGCGGAGAGCCGGTAGCCCACGCTCACGCGCAGCGTGTCGCTCCACTGATCCGTCGTCGGGTCAGGGCCGTCGATCCAGCCACCGTTGGCCAGGTCGACAGCGCCCACGGTGAAGGTGATGTTTCCGTACTGCGGTTGCCCGGGTTGATAGACCTTGTAGCTGACGTTCGTGGTCGGGATGCGATTCGCCGCCGGCACTTCGGCGGCTGCGGGATAGTAGTCCGCCGGCCACGATGGATCGAGCCAGTATGGGCGCAGCGGCTCCATCGGGGGCGTCGACGGCGAGTACGGCCGGCAGATGCCCCAGTGCCGGTATGTGAACGGTGGAATCAGGACCGGTGGGACGATCCGAATCGTCGTCTCATCCAGCGCTACTTCATAGTGGGGTGGTTCGGGTGTATCGGTGCTCTGGACACAGTCGCCCGCATCCACGGCTGCCGCGAACACCTGGTCCGACGGCATCGGCGGACCAACGAACACGAACGAGATGCCCGGAATCGGGAAGGGGAAGGGATTGATCAGCCAGTGCTGCTCGTAACGCGTTCGGCAGAAGAAGGGGTAGTCCTCCACCTCGCCGAGCTGTGCGGCGCCCTTGTCGTTCGCGAGCGTCCCATCGATGTTGGCCACCGCCCCGACGTTCTCGCCGTAGTCCAGCCGCACGCGCAGCCAGACCGGCAGCGTGGGATCGGCGGCGAGCGGGAGGGCGATGCACCCGGTCGCTACCGCGCGTCGCACTTCGTTCGGAAGCGCGGGAGGGGCGGGCGTCAACCCGGCCTGCAGGAAGTGCTCGGTCCACAGGCAATCCTGGTTTATGTCGAGCCACCCGTTTACGTACAGGGGGTGAGCCAGGTAGTTGTGGGCGTTGCCGAGGTTGTCGGCAGCGTAACGTACCCACGCGCGCACGCACAGGTTGCGCCCCCAGACGGGCGGATTCGGGTACCACGTGACCCCGT
>CAZCQM010000070.1:0-11537 GCA_964500785.1 uncultured bacterium | reverse complement strand
CAAGAAGAAAACGTAAAAAAACCACGCTCACACTCACAGGATTACACACCAGACCTCATCATAACTGTACAACGTGACCCCGTCGTCGAATTGGACGCGGTCGACGATGTTCGCCTCGCACTCGGGGCTGACGTTGCTGGCATCGAACCGCCCCAGCCACTCGTAGGTCCAGTTGCGCGCCGCCTGCCGGGGGGCGATGCCGAAGATATGCTCCGCGCCCGTGGCGATCCCGTCGAGCTTCAGGCCGTTGAGCATCCTCCCCTGCTGGGGCAGGTGCACGAGCGACGGGTACTGCCCCATCGCTCCCATCCACGGGTCGGGCGCGTCGCCGAGGTCCGGGCAATAGAGGAAGTTGTCCCCATCCGTGTCGGGGTCGCCAAGCGTGTGATTCGCCCAGCCGCTTCCGGTCGGCCCGATTCCGAGCTGCCAGAACTGCTCCATGACGGCGTGGCTCGCATCGTTGTGATGCCCGCCCAGCGGATCGATGTGATCCAGACCGAGAAAGTGACCGATCTCGTGCGTGGCGACGGTCTGCAGATCGACTTCCCAGTCCATCTGGCCGTTGCCGTTGACGTCGGTATCGCCGTCCGCCGCCGTCGGCCAGTTCCCCGTTGGCGCGTAGTCGATGTCGGCGTCGCATGCCACGCCGCTGCTCTTGAAGACCCAGTGGCGGAAGCCGAAGCCCGGGACGTCGCCGGCGAAGCTGTTGAAGATGATATCCGCTTCGCTGATGACGCCGGTCGTGGCGTTCCTCATGATGACGGTGGCTCCCAGTGTCGCCATCCCCAGTGCCGTGCTGCTCCACGACATGGTGTTGAAGTCATCCGCGACGAAACCGCCCACCGGCACCACTCCCGAAGCGGCCTTGTAGAAAGTGAGCCGGCTGGGGGAAACGGCGCTCCACGTGTTGAAGGCGCTCTCACAAGTAAATTCGAACAGGTTGCGATCGGCGGGCTCGTTGCCGACCCCGTTGCCGTCGAGATCGGGGACCGACGCGGTACCGAGAATCCACGGCACCTTACAGTCCGGCATCTCACGCAGATCCCAGTGCGTGAAAGGCGGCCACTCCTCGGGCGACTTGGAAGTGCCGCCCGGGGGGTTGATCAGGCGGAAGTTCTGCGCGAGCGCGGCGCCCGGAATCGATAGCAACGCGACGCACAGGATCAATACAATCGAACGAAGCGTACGATTGGCTCTCATCCCTACCGCCCCCCTTCCTGAGTCGCGACGATGCCGGAGATCCGGTTCACGAACGCGTCGCGCGACATCTTCCGCCCCACCACCATTTGCTGTCCCGTCGACGGATCGGCGGTCACGGTGAATTTCCCCTGGAACAGTCCGGTGATCGGCATCAGCTCGGGCGCGTCCTTCTCGAGGAACACGATGACGTTCTCGTCGACGGAGAACGTCGGACCGCCGACCAGTTCCATGACCGTGTCTCCCACCTGCCCGCCGAGCAGGCGCAGGACCAGCAGGTCGCCCGGGGCCGCGCCCTTGATCGAGTCGCTCACGCGGATGGTGACGAGGGTCTGGATCTGCGTATGATCGGCGTTCCATTCGCTGTGGACGCTTGTCACGCGTCCTTCGACGATGATGGACGACAGCCGTACCAGACCATCGTCGGCGAGTTTGACCACGGAAGTGGCGTGGCTGGTTGTGAGCAAGATCGTGGAAACGAAAAGTGCGGCGGCCACGACGATAAAGGCACGCGATGCCGTGGGCCGCAAGGAGCACAGGGTGTTCATCCGAGGCCTCCTTGGCTGCTCCGCGCGCGCGGAGCCTGTGAGACTATTTTTTCAGAAACGGCCGGCGAAGATTGTCGGTCGGTACCAGCTAACGCGGGATGGCGCCCGGTGCGTCTTGCGGCGGTAATGAGGGAACGCGTGCCGCACGGAGGGTTGCGGGGATGCGGGGGTCGTCATCCGCGGGGAGTATACCAGCGAGGAGAAGATCCATCAACGCCCGATCGGCGTCGCGTCAGCGCGTTCGGGTGCCCACGGCGATGTGGATGCCGCGGGTGAAGCGCACGCCGTCTCCGAACCTCTCGCGCAGGATGCGGCGCGCGTCGGCGCGGAAACGCTCCCAGTCGTCCGCGGCGAGGAGCACGCGAATCGCGCGGCCGGTCGCGCACACTTCGCGCGCTTCGATGTACTCATCGATCGTCATGGCCGTGTCGATCTCCTGGAAGTCGCCGCGCACCTCGCCGAGTCCCGACGTCTCGAGCAGATCGGTCAGCGCGCCGTCCGCCGAGAAGCGCGGGTCGGCCGGCAGGACCGCGCGACCGGCGGCGTCCAGGCGCTCGGTATCGACGAACCGGGCCGCCACGTCGCGCCAGGCCTGCGCGTAGGGATCGGTGGCCGGTGCCCACGCACTGAGCCCGAGGCGTCCGCCCGGGCGCAGGACCCGCACCATCTCCCCCGCCGCGGCGTCGGGGTCGTCGAGATGCGTCATGACGAACGCCGACAACACGCAGTCGAAGGAACCATTGCGAAACGGGAGATCGGGCAGGCGGCTCAGAACCGTCCCCGAGACGCCGCCACGGCGCGCGGCAAGAAGCATGGAGAGGGACGCATCCATGGCCACGACGCTGGCGTCGCCTCCCACCGCCGCGAGCGCGGCGCGAGCGACCGCTCCCGTGCCGCAGCCGGCGTCGAGAATGCGTGTGCCCGGAGAGGGGGTGACGGCCGTCACGAGGCGGCGAGCCGGCTCGTCGAACAGCCGTGGCGCGTTGACGCGCTCGTAGGTTTCGGCAACGTCGTCGTAGACGCGCGCCCTGCGTATGTCGGGGACGTCATCCGTCATGGTGCGGCCTCCGAAGACGGTCAGGCGTTCTTCAGGGAGGAAGCGGCATCGGCCGCGGGTTCCCTCATCTCGCGCGGAGGCATCACGCACGCGCGATAGCCCCCGAAGATCAACAGAATACCGATGAATTCTCCGACGTAGAGCGCCTCGACGAATCCCGCCTTGGCCATCGAGCCGCCGATTCCCGGCAGGATCGCGCCGAATGCGATGAGCGCGTTCCCGATGGCGCGGTTGCCCGCCGTCGCATCCGGGCTGCGCGCGAAGCGGTAGGCGCTGTAGAGGGCGCCCCCGACGAGGAACACGAATGAATAGAGGTTGATGAAGGGCGTCATCAGGCGCACCCACTGCCATCCCAGCACCGCGCCGGAGGGCCGGTGCGGTTCCAGGTGCTCCATGAGAACCGGCGACGCGATCACGAGTGCGGATACCACGACGAGCAACGGCACCGTTATCGCGGTGAGTATGTTGGCGGTCTTGCGCTTGAGATGCAGATAGACGGAGCCCTGCGCGAGCGGATAGCCGCCCAGCAACGCACCGGCGATGTACCAGGCCTTGGTCAGTACCACGGAGTTGCCGAAGATCGTGATGCTCGATTCCAGCGCCGTCCCGAGACCATAGGTGAACATGCCGATGCCCCACCACTTGAGATGCTCGCCGCCGCGTTCGCGGTAGCGCCGAAACAGGACCACACAGAAGATGGCCGAGATGATCGTCGTGGCGATGGGAAGATAGTGAACCGAACTGTGATCCATGGTCGCGCGGCCTCCTAGAAATTGAACGTTACGCCGAAGAGCCAGTTGCGCCCCGGCATGCGGTAACGGGCGAGTTCTTCGTAAGCCGTATTGAGCAGATTGTTCGCTTTGACCGACAACAGCCACGTACCACTCAGCCGGTAGTGCAGGGCGCTGTTGAAGACCCAGAACGCCTCGGGGGCCTGCCGCGGATACAGGAACACCTCGTAGATCTGGCTCCGGTACCGGCCGTCGCCATGAAGCGTCCAGCGGCCGATGTCGAGATCGGCCCCGAATCCACCCGAGTACTTGGGGCGGTAGGGCAGATAGTCGTCGAGGCGATCGGGCGACGTGTCACGCGCGTCGAGATAGGTGAAGTTGGCATGGGCCGTCAGCCCCCGCCAGCGCGACCGCAGCGTAGTCTCGACTCCCTGCATAAGCGCGCTGTTCAGGTTGCGGACCTGGTAGATCGTGGAGGGAATGCCGAACTCGGCCGAGACCTCTTCCCAGTAGATCAGGTCTTCGTAGTCGTAGCGGAACGCCGCCACGTCGACGTCGAAGATCGCGGCGGGGCTCCAGCGAACGCCGGCCTCGTACGAGCTGCGGAGATGCTCCGGGCCCAGATCAGGATTGGGAATGAAGTCGACGCCGCCGCCGAGCTCCCGCTTCAGGTAGCGTTCGGCGATGGTCGGGGCGCGAAACGCCTGCCCGTACAGCGCGCGGACCGCGAGCTGGTTGGACAGCGTCCAGACCAGGGCCACCTTGGGGCTGAACTGGTCGATCGTGTTTCCACCGACCACGTGATTCCAGTCATAGCGCCCGCCCAGCGTTGCCGTCAGGGAGTTAAGGAGCGTGATGTCGTCCTGCAGGAACACGGAGTAGTTGTTGATCTGGCGATCCCCGTACAGGATGGAATCAGGTGCCGAGCGCACATTGTCGATCTGCACGTCCGCGCCCGCCACGATCCGGTGACGCTCGGCAACGTGGGCATCGAGCTGCAGGATATTGCCGATCTTGTCGCCGTCGATCTGCGTCTGCATTCCATACGGCTCGTTGAAGGGGATCTCCTGATTCGGATCGTCGTTGTTGAAGTAGGAGTCCTGCTCATGGTGGTAGTAATAGGTGCGCATCGAGTACTTGATGTCGTTCCCGCTCAACCCCCAGTAGAGCAGATCCGCGCTGGCGTACTTCTTCTTCTGTCGGTCGTCGCTGTAGGCCTCGCGAACCTGCAGCGGGTGCGCCGAGTCCAACCACGCGTGCGGATAGTCATTGTTCGAATTGCCGCCGCCGAGGGTGAACTCGAGCTTACGCTCCGTGCTGATGTCGTAGTTGATCTTCCCGTACAGGTCGTAGAACGTGAAGCCGGTGTTCTCCGCGTAGCCGTCGGACTCCTTGCGGCTCGCGCTCACGAGGTAGCTCGTCCGCTTCGTCTTTCCGGAATAGTCGACCACCATTTCGCTCTGGAGCGGCGTCGAGCTGGTGTACCGGATGTCCGCCGGGGGGTTTTCATAGTACCCCAGTTTCATCTGGACCTGCCCGGCCGACGCGTAGTCGGGGCGCCGGGTGATGACGTTGATGACACCGCCCATCGCCGTCGACCCGTAGAGGCTGGAGAACGCGCCCTTGACGACTTCGACGTGGTCGATGAACTGCACCGGCACCAGGCTCCAGAACGCGCCGCCGGAGTCGGACGTGAGCGCGGGGCGCCCGTCGACCAGGAGCAGCACGCGGTTGCCCACACCGCCGCCGGCGACGTCGGAACTCCCGCGCAGCGAGATCGACTGCACCGAAATACCGCCCGTGGAGCGGAACGCGTTCAACCCGGCCACGTTCTCGATGGCTGCGTCGAAGGTGACGGGCTCGGCGTGTCCGATTTCTTCCTTCGATACCACGGAGACGCTCGCGGGCGCCATGCGCGCAGTCTGTTCGACGCGCGTCGCCGTGACGACGATCGGATCCGCCTTGAGCACGACCGGTTCGAGCGCGATCTGCACGCGCGTCGTGTCACCCGGCGTCACCGTCACCGGCTCCAGCCGGAAGGTCGCGTGGCCGATGCGCGAGACGATCACCGCATACCGGCCGGGCGGCACCATGTAGATGACGAAGTGGCCGTGCGTGTTGGTGATGGTCCCTTTGGCGATCGAATCCAGCACGACGTTGCAGTAGCTGAGGACCTCGCCGGTCTTCGCGTCGGTGACCGTACCCCTGATGGCGCCCGGGGACGGCGTGTCCTCGGCGGACGCGGGCAGGGGGCCCGTCGCGAGTCCGGCCAGGGCGGCGATCGCCGAGACGACGATCGCCGCGCGTTTCATCTGACAGCAGACGATGGACACGGCGTCATCCTCACGGGCCCGACAGATCCAGGTCGGCAACGATGTCCAGTCCGCCGGTGTCCTTGCCCTTTTCGACCGTCACGGTCGACGGGCCGGGCGGCTTCGGCAGCCCGTTGGCAGCGACGCCGAGACTGTCGACGTACACCCAGTACGTGCCGATGAGCTTGGCGCCCGATGGATTGGAGGGGTCCCGCCAGCCCACGAACACGGCCGCGTAGTCACCGGGGTCGATGCCCGAGAGTTTGAAGTTGTAAGTCGGAAAATCCGTCGTCTTGTTGAGCGGATTGGTAAAGGCGTCCGGGGGTCCGCCGGGCACTCCCGGCGGCATCAGTGATGAATAAATCGACACCTGGATGCCGCCGCCGGGCGGAGTCGTCGGCCAGGTCCCCGTGAACGTGACCGTCCCGGAAACGCTGCCGGTTTCTCCCGCCGGGCTCGTCGTACTCGCGGTATCGTTGCAGGCCGGAAAGAGGGCGATCGCCGCCGCGCAACCCACCAAGGTGGCACCCAGGATGAAAAGGCGTTTCATGGCACCGATCCTATTGTGTTAAGGTGAAGGTCACCAGTCGCAGGAACGGGCTCCGGTTCAGGTCTTTTCTTGCAATCCGTTTCACGACCGGGTAGATTTGCTAAACTTTCCGCAGTAAACAAGGTTTTCCTATGGCTCGTCAAGAGACATTTTCGTCCGATACTCAGTGGCTGACGCTGACCGAGGCCGCCGAAGCCCTCAGGGTTCATCCAACGACCCTGCGACGGTGGGCTGATTCCGGTCAAATTCCGGTATTTCTGACGCCCGGAGGCCACCGGCGGTTCGCCGCGTCGGACGTCAAGGACATCGGGACCCGCCGGCACTCGGTCCGGCGGGTGGGTCCGGTCGAGCGGATCTGGGCGGACCAGGCGCTCCGGCAGGCCCGCGAACTCCTGGCCAAGCAGGAGCAGACCCGCTGGTTGCGCCGGCACGACCCCCGCGCGCGAGACCGCCAGCGCCAGATGGGCCAGCAGCTGATGGCCCTCATCCTCGACTACATCACGACCGACGAGGAAACCGGCAACCACCTGGCCCGGGCGCGGGAGATGGGACGGGGCTACGGGCGGATGTCCCGCGAGCTCCGGCTGCCCCTCGCCGACGTCCTCCAGGCGGCCATGTTCTTCCGGGACACGCTGACCACAACCGCCATCCAGCTGCCGGACAACATCCGCATTCCGACCGGCTCCCAGGTTCGGCTCGTGGGCCGAATCGGACGCATCATCAACGAAGTTCAGTTGGGAGTGGCGGACGCCTACACGGCATCGTAAGATGGGCGCCCCGCGTCGCAGCCGGTGCGCATCCGCCGGTTCGGTCGGATAAAATCATCATGTGTGGAATTCTCGGATATTGCGCCCGGGAGTGGGACCCGGGACTCGTCAAGTTCTTCGGTCTGCAGGGCTTCAACCTGCAGCACCGCGGCCAGGAGAACTTCGGGTGCACCTACAGCACCGGGAGCAAATTCTCACACTTCAAGGACCGCGGCCTGGTGTCCCAGGTCTTCACGCGCGAGCGGCGCGACGAATTCACCGAAGCGCGCCCGCTAATCGCCATCGCCCAGACGCGCTACGCGACGGCGGGAGGCACGGACGCGATTTCCGCGCAACCGCACTGGATGACGCTCCTCGACGGCTTCTATTCCAACGCCACCAACGGCGACCTGCCGCTTCTCCAGAAGGAGATCGAGAGCCTCGAAGCCGCCGGCACGGTGATGCTGTCGGGCAACGACGGCGAAGTGATCTTGAAGAAGATCCTGCACGGGGCGCGCGACAACGGCGGAGACCTCGTGGCCGGCATCCGTCGCCTGATGGAGACCACGCCGGGTGCGTTCTCGGGGTGCCTGATGACGCTGACCGAGCTCTACATCTATCGCGATCCATTCGGATTCCGGCCCCTCTACTTCGGGCGCTGGCGCGACGCGGTGGTATTCTCATCCGAGTCATGCGCGTTCCACGAGCGAGACGCACACATCGAACGAGAGGTGTACCCGGGCGAGGTGATCCGCGTCGACATCAACGGGAACATCACTCACCACCAGGCCGTCCCGACGAAGAAGCCGCGGCAACAATGCATCTTCGAGCCCATCTACTTCGCGCGTCCCGACAGCCGCGTGTTCAACGACCGTCGCGAAGTCGGTCACTTCCGCGACCTCCTCGGGAGGCAGCTGGCCGTCGAGAACGCGGTGGAGGATGCCGTCGTCGTACCGGTTCCCGACTCCGGTCGCTACGCCGCCGTCGGTTACGCAAGCGAGAGCGGAAGCCCCCTGCGCGAGCTCCTGGTCCGGAACCCGTACATCCCGCGCACCTTCCAGATCGCCGGTCAGGCCAACCGGGAGGACCTCGTCCGCCTGAAGTTCACCGTCATGCAGGCCCTGCTGGGGCAGTACCGCCGCTTCGTCATCGTCGACGACTCGCTGGTACGATCCACCACCCTGCGGATCCTGATCGCCATGATCCGGGACGCGGCCGAGCATTCCGGCGTCGACCGCCATTCGGTCGAGGTGCACGTCCGTATCGCCTCGCCTCCGATCGTGGGCTGCTGCTACTACGGCATCGATACGCCGGAGATGACCGAACTGGCGGCCGCCCGGCATTCGGTGGAGGAGATCACGGCCACCATCGACGCCGACTCGCTGGCCTACCTGTCGCTCGAGGGGCTCGACTCGGTCGCCGCCGAGTTCGGCAGCCCGGACGACTACTGCCACGCCTGCTTTACCGGTCGCTACCCCACCCCCTACCTCGTCCGGACCCGTTAACCTCGGGGCAATCATGGGCGGGGGGATTGACCCAGCCGCCCCGACCCGGAAAAAACACGAATGGACCGGCCGCCCGGGAATGGGTTATGCTTTCCGACAGTGTGTCCGATGGTGCGGTCAGATTCTCGTCGGAGTGCGACTCGTTGGATTGGGAGCCTATCGCATCGCGGGAACCGTTAAAGGAGAACGTATCGTGTCTAAGAAACTGTTTGTGGGTAGTTTGAGCTGGAACACCACCGACGAGGGGCTCCGGCGCGCTTTTGAGAAGTTCGGCGAGGTTCTGGAAGCGAAGGTGATCAAGGACCGCGACACCGACCGCTCCCGCGGGTTTGGTTTCGTGTCCTTCGCGAATCCCAAGGACGCCATGGATGCCATGCAGGCCATGGACGGCCAGGAGCTCGATGGGCGCACCATCAAGGTCAACGAGGCCCAGGAGCGCGAGCGTTCCGGCGGCGGCGGCCCGCGCGGCGGTCGTGGCGGCGGTGACCGCGGCGGCTTCGGCCGTGGCGGCGATCGTCGTGGCGGCGGCGGCGGCGGGCGCTGGTAAGCACATCGACGCACGACAGAATCGAAAAGGCCCGGGCAATCGCCCGGGCCTTTTTCGTGTCCCGACTCCGGCGTCCGTGCGCCCGGCAACCGCGACGTCCGCGACCGCGGGGAGCGGGGTTCATCGCGTGCCGGCGCGGCCATCTCCACTTTTCCCATTCTCTTACGGCGGCCATTCCTGATATACTGAATCAGCGGCCGGGGCTGTCTCCGGCCGCTTCGCATTCTCCCGAGGCCCATACTTGTCGCGTTCTCTCAGCAACGAAGTCGGAATCCTGACGCTTGGCCGTATCGCGGCCTACGCGATCATGTTCTTCGTTCCGCTCGTCAACGTGCGGATGCTCACGATCGAGGAGTACGGCTACTACCGGCAGTTCTGGCTGATCTTCGAAACGTTGTCGCCCATCCTGATATTCGGGTATCCACGCAGCCTTCTCTACCACCTGCCGCGCGCAACCGAACGCGAGGAAAAATCGGCTTACATCACGCAGACGGTGGTGTTCCTGACGGTCGTCTCCCTGATCGGAATGGGAGTCTACGCCGTGATGGCGCACCAGCTGGGCCACGGCCTCGGGGCGGCCGCCCGCGCCTTCTACTGGCGGCTGAGCTTCTTCACAGTCTGCATGGTAGTCAGCGACTTCATGGAGGTGCTGTTCGTCGCGCAGCGGCAGCCGGTCGGTCAGTCCATCTACCATGCGACCACTTCCGGCCTGCAGGCCGTCGTGGTGATCATTACGTCGTACCTGTCACGGGACGTGAGTACCATCATCTGGGCGCTCGCGTTCTTTTCCCTGGCGCGCTTCCTCTTTGCGATCATCTATACCCACAGCCGTTACCGGCTGACCTATCATCACGTCTCGCTGGCCTCGATTCGGGACCAGGCGTCGTTTGCGTTGCCCGTCGGCCTCACCGGCATTGCGTTTCTCCTCCTGTCGCAGACCGACAAGTTCATCATCAACCGGTTCATGGGGCGAGAAGCGTTCGCCATCTACTCTGTGGGCGCGTTTCAGGTTCCGTTTGCCAACATCATCCGGACGTCGGTCGGAAACGTCACGCTTCCGCTCATGGCCCGCTACCAGAAGACGGCCGACTACGCCGATATGGTCGACCTGTGGCGTCGTTCGCTGCTGAAGACGGTCGTCCTCTTCTACCCCATGTTCGTCTTTCTCTGGATCACGGCGCGTCCGTTCATCGTAATCCTGTTTCAGGAGCAGTACGCCGACGCGACGCCCGTCTTCATGATCTACTTGCTTCTGTTTCTCAGGGCTTCGATAGACACGGGCGTTATCATTCAGGTGTTCAAGCGCACGATGTTCCTGTTCGTCGGGCTCGTGATTGGTTTCATACTGGCGGTCGTCCTGGGTGTCGTGGGTTTCAAGACGATAGGGCGCGTCGGTGTGCCGCTCGCCACACTGGTCAGCCTGGTGCTGGTCAGCATTGCGAACATCTGGTACTCGGCCAGACTGGTCAACGTCGGCTTCTGGGATCTGTTCCCAATGATGGACCTGGGCAAGCGTTTCCTGGCGGCTGCGGTCCCCGGAGTGATCCTGTGGCTGATCTACCGGATCTACCCGGTCACCGATATCTTTCGGTTGGCCGGCGCCGGCATGGTGTATACGTTGCTGTACGCCGGGATCTGCGCGTGGACACGCCTGATTACGTGGGCCGACCTCAGGGCGCTCCTGGGACGAAGCGCGTAGCGGAGCCTGCGGAGACACGCGGCGGTCACCAGCGGCCATCCACATCGACCATGGACATTGAATCGTATCGCGGCAAGGAGATCGAGCAGGAGCGAGTTCGCTCTCTGATGCAGCTCGTTCCCGCCACCGGCGTGCACAGCGTGCTGGATGTTGGTGCCCGGGACGGCTTCCTGTCGGTGCGTTTTGCAGAGCGAGGATTTCGCGTCGTCGCCCTGGACCTTCAGGTGCCGCGGATAGAGCACCCGGGCATCACGTGCGTCAAGGGCGACGTCACCGCCCTGGAGTTTCCCGATGGCGCGTTCGACCTGGTGCTGTGTGCGGAAGTTCTCGAGCACATCCCGACCGGCCGTCTCGAACGCGCGTGCGCGGAGCTGACGCGCGTATCCTCCGAATACGTTCTGATCGGCGTGCCGTACCGCCAGGATCGCCGGGTGGGACGCACCACCTGTCTCAGCTGCGGCCGGGCGAACCCACCGTGGGGACACGTCAACTCATTCGACGAGGCCCGGCTCCAGGGTCTGTTCGCCGGCGCCCGGGTGGCCGGAATGGACTTCGTGGGCCGCGTCCAGGTCGCCTCGAATCCCCTGTCGATGCGGCTCACCGATCTCGCCGGCAACCCCCACGGAACCTACGATCAGGACGAAC